>JAJYWA010000095.1 GCA_021791755.1 Actinomycetes bacterium
AGGGATGAGATCTCCGGCCTCGCAGACGACGTGATCCCCTCTCGTCAGCTCCGATGCAGGCACCCGCTGCTCCGTGCGGTCTTCAGCGAGGCGCCTCGCCTCGGTCTCGGTCCGCATGCGGCGCAGCGTGTCTGCTTGTGCCTGGCCACGACCTTCGGCCATCGCCTCCGCGAAGTTCGCGAACAGCACAGTGAGCGCGAGCCACGCGGTTACCGACCAGGTGAAGACCGACGGATGGCCAACAGCTTCTACAAAGCAGACGCAGGTGCCCACCAGCACGACGAACATTACCGGGTTCTTCACCTGAGTCCTTGGATCCAGCTTGCGGAACGCCCCCAATCCTGCGTGACGCAGGATCTCCGGGTCGAACAGGCTTCGCGGCTGGGCGACGCCGCGCGGAGCGCCCCCAGCCGAGTCGTGCTCCGGCATAGCGACGGGCTCCGGCTCGACAGCATGCTTCGCCGGCATCAGAAGAACCTCCCGTGCAGGAGCTGCTCGACGATCGGACCGATCGAGATGGCTGGGAAGAACGTGAGCGCGCCGATCAACACGATCACCCCGACCAGCAACCCGACGAACATTGGCGAATCAGTGCGGAACGTCCCCAGGGAGGCAGGAACGATGCCCTTCTTTGCGAGAACGCCCGCAAGAGCAAGGACCGGGACTATGACGCCAAAGCGCCCCAAGAGCATGTCTATCCCGCCAGTGATGTTGTAGAAAGCGCTATTGCCTGACAGGCCTGCAAACGCGGATCCATTGTTGTTCCCCTGCGACAAGAACGCGTAGAAGATCTCGGCGAAGCCATGCGGTCCCTTGTTGAGCACGGCGGAAGTCCCAGCCGGCAGCCCTACCGCAATTCCGGTTAGCACGAGCACTGTGACCGGCATGACCAGCACTCCGAACGCGGCTAGCTTCACCTCGCGCGCCTGGATCTTCTTTCCGAGGTACTCCGGTGTCCGGCCGACCATCAGGCCTCCTATGAACACCGCAATAATCGCCGAGAGCAGTATCGTGTACATCCCGCTGCCGACACCGCCCGGAGTTATGTCACCCTGGGCCATCCCGGCCATGAGGCCGAGACCACCGAGCGGCGTATAGGAGTCGTAAGAGGAGTCCGCCGATCCGGTGGACGTCTGGGTGGAGGCGACGCCGTAGAGAGCAGAGCTCGAAGCGCCGAACCGCGTCTCCTTGCCCTCCATGTTGCCGTGTGGCTGGTGCACTAGCCCCGCGGCTGAGACCGCTGGGTTGTGGCCCTGCTCGGCAACAACGGTGACGGTGAGCCAAGCTCCGAATAGGATCACCATCGCCGCGAGCACCGCCACCCCATGGCGGATGTTGCCCACCATCTTGCCGAAGGTATAAGTGAGCGCGACCGGGACTGCGAGCAGCAGCAAGATCGAGAGGAAATTGGTCAACCCCGTCGGGTTCTCGAAAGGATGCGCGCCGTTCGCGTTGAAGTAGCCGCCGCCGTTCGTACCGAGCTGCTTGATGGCTTCCTGCGACGCCACCGGGCCGCGCGGGATCGTCTGGCTGACGTGGTTCAGCGCATCATGGATGTGAGCTGGACCTCCGAGCGTTTGGACTGCTCCCTGAGCAATGAACACGAGAGCGAAGATCGATGAGATGGGGAGCAGGACATAGATCACGCTGCGCACAAGATCTACCCAGAAGTTCCCGATCAAGCTGGCGCTCCGCCGGGCAAACCCTCTGATCAACGCAATTGCCACGAGCATGCCGACCGCGGGGCTGACGAAGTTCTGGACAGCCAGCGCGACCATCTGGGAGAAGTACGACATCGTCGACTCGCCCGCGTAGTTCTGCCAGTTCGTGTTCGTGACAAATGAAACAGATGTGTTCCACGCAAGCGCCGGCGTGACTCCCTTGAGGTGCTGAGGATTGAGCGGGAGCGAGCCCTGAGCACGCAGGATCGCATAGGTGACCAGTATCGACACACCCGAGAACACAAGCAGTGACAGCGCGTAGCGCTGCCAGCTCTGCTCTGCGTCTGGATCCGTGCCAAGCAGCCGATAAAGCGGCCTCTCGACGAACGACAGCCACCTGACCCTACCCTCGTAAACCGCCACCATGTACGAACCGAGGTAACGCCAGGCGAGCGCCAGACAGGCTACCAGGGCAACCAGGGTCGCAAGGAACCCCGGGGTCATCAAAAACGCTCCGGGTTGAACAATGCCACGCCTAGGTAGCAAAAGAGCGCAACCGAGACTGCGAGCAGGATGGCGTCGGATGCGCTCATCAGACGCGCTCGAGAGCCTTGGCGAGAACAATCATGGCCGCAATGAACGCGACCGTACCTGCGGCAGCGAGGAGATCGGCCATCAATAGGCTCCGGGAAACCCAAGGTGCGGATCGGCTTCAACGATCAGAGAAGTCACATCGACATTATGAACAGGAAAACGTTAACGGCGCGTCAATTCACGGCCCAACACCGTAAACATCGCGTCAACGCCGGCGCCAGCATGTCCTCTACCGGCCCCGGCGCCAGCAGCCGCGAGACAATCACTCCGGAGCTCACCTGAGCGTCGCAGCTACAAGCCCGACCGTCTCGAGCACGACCCCCATTGCACCGAGCACATCTCCCGTCACCCCCCCGATCGCACGCCTCGCACGCATCACGACTGCTACGCCGGACACCGCGCACGCTGCCAGCACCTCAACCCCGTGCACCGGTCGCCACGCCTCTAAGAGCACGACCGCGCCCGCAATGCCGGGCACGCAGAGCGCCATCCGTGTCATCAGCGGCGACGCTGGCGGCAACGCTGGCGGCGACGCCGCCGGAACATCCCTAGACCCCGGAGACGGCTCACTGGCTCTGAAGACGCTCAGCAGGCCGCCATCCGAGCGCGCGTACGGTAACGACACAGCAGCAAGCGCCATCACGCTCCTCGACATGCACCAGAGGCCGGCGACGAGCAGCAGGCTCGGCTGCAGCGACGCCAGTGCAACCCAGCGCAGCCCCAGCATGGATGCCCCGGCTGCCACGCCCCAGGCGCCTACCCCTGGCTCCCGCATGACCTCGAGACGGCGGCCGGCGTCCATGTGGCCGAGCAGACCGTCCGCCGAGTCGCAAAGCCCATCGAAGTGGAGCATGCCGGTAAGCGCCAGGTCGGCAACCACGACAACGGCAGCGGCCACCGTTGCGGGCAGCAGCCTCCCGGCCGCCCACCACAGCGAGCCGAGAGCACAGCCCAGGATCGCGCCGACGAACGGGAACCAGGAAAGCGACTCTGGGGACGGAACCACAGGGGATCCGAAGACCGTCAAGAACCCGAAGGCCGCTACGCCACTGTGGAACCAGGCGCGCGCAACGCCAATAGGGCCTGCTCCAGGCCCAGACCTCGAGTCGCCCCGACCGGCGCCTCCACCTCCGCCCTGGCCAGCGGGCCTCACCACGTTCCTCCAAGCGGGTACGGCGCCAACGGGAGCACCCGGCCCGCCACCACCAGCAAGACCTGCTCACAAGTCATTCCCACCCGCCGGTTGAGCTCCCCAAGCGCGTCACGAAAGGCGTTCCCGGCAACGGTCGACGGGTGCACTCCCATCCCGACCTCGTCACTTACGAGCACAACGGCGCTCTTGCGCGCCCCGATGGCAGAGCACAGCCGGTCCAGGTCGGCACGGAAACCGTCCATCCCGGCAAGCCAGGCTCCGAGCGAGTCGACGAGCAGCGGGCAGTCCAGCTCCTCGAGCACCCCCCCCAGATCAGCCCCCGCCGGCGCCTCGACCGTCCGCCAGCTCGGCGGCCGACGCGCACGGTGCTCCTCGATACGTTTGTCCCACGCGCTGTCGGAGCCGGGGGCGAGCGGCGAGGTTGCGACATAGATCACATCGGGACCGAAAGAACCGGCGATCTTCTCCGCGATCTCAGACTTCCCCGAGCGCGCTCCCCCGAGGACCAGGGTCTTCCTCGCCATCGGTGAGACTTCAAGGTTGCCTGCGACGTCCACACGTCTCCTTCATCCGTCGATGCCAGGCCGCTAACACCGGGTTCTGTGCTCTGTGCAGAACGACACTACCGTTTCCTGGTATGAGAGACACACGCAGAGCGCAGTCGCTGGTGCTGATCAACACCGGGCACGGTAAGGGCAAGTCCTCCGCCGCCTTCGGGGTAATGGGCCGCGCATGGGCAAGGGGCTGGAAGATCAAGGTCGTACAGTTCGTCAAGGGAGGCAAGTGGAAGGTCGGCGAGCGCAAGCTCGCCGAACACCTCTCCATCGAGCTCGAGACGCTGGGGGACGGCTTCACCTGGGAGTCCACTGATCTGGAGGAGACCGCAGCGAAGGGGCGCCACGCCTGGGAGGTGGCGCGCGAGGCCCTCGTCTCCGGAAGCTATGACCTCGTCATCCTCGACGAGCTCACGTACGCGATCAACTACGGGTGGATCGGCCTGGACGACGTCGTGCAAGCAGTAACTGGCCGGGCAGTGAAGACCAACGTGGTGATCACCGGACGCGATGCTCCGGCCGAGCTCATCGAGGTCGCGGACACCGTGACAGAGATGCGCAAGATCAAGCACGCCTATGACGCGGGAATAGGCGCGAAGAAGGGCATCGAGTACTGAGGTGCGCACTATGCCAGCTGCCCGCATCGTGATCGCTGGCGCCCATTCGGGCGTAGGCAAGACCACGGTCGCCACCGGTCTCATGGCCGCGCTCGGACGCCGCGGCAACACAGTGGCCTCAGCGAAGGTCGGCCCGGACTTCATCGACCCCGGCTACCACTCCGTCGCAACCGGAAGGCCCGGGAGGAACCTCGACTCGTGGATGTCCGGCCCAGAGGCCATACCACCGCTCGCCGAGCGAGCCGCGCTTGGAGCTGACATTCTTGTGGTCGAAGGCGTGATGGGCCTGTTCGACGGACCGAGCAGCACTGCTGAGATAGCTGAGCTCATCGACGCACCGATCGTTCTCGTAGTGGATGCCTCGTCGATGTCAGGCTCGGTCGCGGCTCTGCTGCATGGCTACCATACCTTCTCACCTACGGTCCGGCTCTCCGGCGTGGTGCTCAACCGGGTAGGAAGCCCGTCGCACGAGGCATCGCTGCGTGCGGCGATCATGCCGCTCGGGATCCCAGTGCTCGGGGCGATCCCACGCGATGAGTCGTTCGCATGGCGGGACCGCCACCTAGGCCTGGTGCCCGTAGTCGAACAACGCCAGGCCGTCATCGAATCCCTCAGGCGTCTCTGCGACACCATCGCAAGGCACTCTGACTTGCACGGCATAGAGCTCATAGCGCGCTCGGCGGGGCCGATGCGCACCTCACCACTGGCTGAGACCAGAAGAACGGGCAGGGCTAAGATCGCTGTGGCAGCAGGTCCTGCCTTTGGTTTCATATATCCGGAGAACCTCGAACGCCTGGAGGCGGCCGGCGCGGAGATCGTCTTCTTCGACCCCCTTTCCGCTACACGCTTGCCGGAGGGCGCTGCTGGACTCTACGCAGCCGGTGGTTTTCCAGAGGTGTTCACGGGGGCGCTCGCCGAGAACCGCTCGCTGTGCAACAGCGTGCGTGAGTCCGTGCGCCACGGCTTGGTGACATGGGCCGAGTGTGGCGGGATGCTGTGGCTCTCGAGATCGCTCGACGGACGTCGGATGTGCTCTGTGATCGGCGCAGATGCCCACATGACCCGCACGCTCACCCTTGGTTACCGTACCGTATCGGCCAAGGACCACACGCCCATCTCGCCTCCCGGCGCCGAGCTGAGAGGACACGAGTACCACTACTCGATGATCAACCCGGCGGGACAAGCGCTCACCGTGAGCCCGGGCGCTCATGCTGGCGCCGAGCCTGCAGCGATGACGACGCCTGGCAGAGCGGGAGCGGGAGCGGGAGCGGGAGCGGGAGCGGGAGCGGGAGCGGGAGCGGGAGCGGGAGCGGGAGCGGCAGCGGCAGCGGCAGCGGCAGCGGGAGCCCCTGGCGAAGCTACGCCTGCCAAGATGACCCACGCCGCCGGCTTCGCCTCGGCATCCATGATCGCGTCCTACGTTCACCTGCACCTTGGCGCGGATCCGCGTCCAGCGGAGCGGTTCGTGGCAACAGCGAGCGCCTTCGCAGCCAAAGGACCAAAGATTAGTCCACCAGCAATTGCGCAGGCGAGGAGCCCGCGGGCAACCAGAAGACCTGCGAGCACCCGGAAGAACGGCCCACCGGAAGGATGATCAACCGTTCCATCCATCGAGGCTAGCCTGTGGGCAATGCCTGGAAACTGCTCTGCTCGGCGCCGTCCCGGCCGGCTGGTGGGCGTCGGCATCGGCCCGGGAGACCCAGAGCTCGTAACGGTGAAAGCCCAACGTGTGATCCGCGAGTCCGACCGCGTCGTGGCGCCGAGCACGGCACTGGACGCGGTCGGAAAAGCGGAGGCGATAGTACGCGAGGCCGTGCCAGGGACGCCTGTAGACCGCTTCTGCTTCGACATGACACACGATCCAGAAGCGAGGTACATCGAGCTGGCGACCACGACACTCGTCCCCTGGCTGCAACAGGGACTACAGGTCGCCTTCGTCACAATCGGCGATCCGAATATCTACAGCACCTTCTCCTCGGTAGCGAGAGCGGTTCGCTCACTGGACCCGGAAGCCACCATCGAAACCGTTCCAGGGATCATGGCGTTCCAAGCGCTCGCGGCGTCTACCAGCACTGTGCTGGTAGACGGGACGGGGTCGCTGTCGCTCGTGACCGCCCTCGACGGCGTGGCGCACCTCCGCAAGGCGCTCGACGAAGATGGAGCTGTCGTCGTCTACAAGGGAGGCCGGCACATCAACGAGGTGCGGTCATGCCTCGAGTCAACCGGCCGCCTCGAAGGCGCCCTCTGCGGCGAGCTACTGGGTTGGCCAGGTGAGCAGATACTAGCGGTCTCCGACCTTGACGGCCGACCGGCAAGCTACCTGAGCACCGTGATAGTGCCACCGACACCAGCGCCCACGCCAGCGCCCACGCCGGCCTTCGGAGCAAAGAAGGAGCAATGATCAGCTTCGTCGGAGCGGGGCCCGGCGCCGCGGATCTCATCACGATCCGTGGAGCCCAGCGCCTCGGCGAGGCCAGCGTCGTGATATGGGCCTCATCGCTCGTGCCCGAACAGGTTCTTGCTCACTGCGGGCCGGGAACGAAGATCCTCGACTCCGCCACGATGACCATGGAAGACGTGATCGGCGTCTACCAAGCCAATCCCGACGTATCGACCGTACGGCTGCACTCAGGAGACCCGTCAATCTTCGGGGCGCTACAGGAGCAGATCGACTGGTGCCTGGCGAACGAACGCAGCTTCGAGGTGGTGCCAGGAGTCAGCTCGCTCTCGGCGGCGGCCGCGGCGCTGGGCAGGGAGCTGACCATCCCCTCCGTATCACAAAGCATCGTGCTGACCCGGCTCGCAGGTCGGACGAGATCGTCTGTGCCCGACGGACCCGGTGGAGAAGATGTACCCGATGGAGAAGATGCAGGAGATGTGGCACGCCTCGCCACGCACGGGTGCACGATGGCGGTTTTCCTCTCCGCAGCAAGGCCAAGAGAGCTGGAGGCCCAGCTGCTCGGGCCGAAGAGCGGCTTCAGCGCCGACACACCCGCCGCGATAATCATCAGGGCTTCGTGGCCCAACGAGCAGGTGATCAGAACGACTGTGGGCCGCCTGAGCACAGACCTCGCGGCGACGAAACAGACGCGAACTGTGCTGGTCCTCGTAGGCCAAGCCCTCGAGATGGCGGGCACTCGCAGCAACCTTTACTCGCCGTCGTTCTCGCACCATTTCCGCGTCCGCTCGAAACCCGGATCGACGACCGGCAGGCCGAGCCGAGCGCGCAGGCCGCGTTGAGCACATCCGAGCCGGGCACATCCGAGCCGGGCGCCTCCGAGCCGGGCGCCTCCGAGCCGGGCGCGCAGGCCGCGTTGAGCACCTCCGAGCCGGAGATGAGCCCGGACGTATCACGGCGCCGGCACAGCCTGAGAACGGGATGGACCACGGGAACCTGCGCATCTGCAGCGGCCAAGGCGGCATCGGAGGCGCTCGTGAACCAGACGACCCCGAAGACCATCGAGGTTGGCCTTCCGAACGGAGCTCGAGTCGCGTTCGAGGTCGAGAGCGCTCGGATCACGTCCGGTGACACTGGAGCGCCGCGCAGTGCCCGGGCGGTCGTGGTGAAGGACGCTGGCGATGACCCTGACTGCACCGACGGGGCGCACATGACGGCGGAGGTTCGCTTCGCTCCGGACGACCGCTCACCCACCGTGCTGCTCGCGGGCGACGGTGTCGGAACCGTCACCAAACCCGGTCTGGGGCTGGCTCCAGGTTCTCCGGCGATCAACCCGGTCCCACGGCGGATGATCCTCGCGGCCATCGAAGAGGTCACCAGCCGGCCTGTCGTGGTCACCTTCGAGGTGCCAGGCGGCGCCGAGATGGCGCGCCGCACGACCAACGCCCGCCTCGGAATCCTCGGTGGGATCTCCATACTTGGCACGACGGGCATAGTAAGGCCTTTCTCCACCGCAGCCTACCGGGCGTCCGTGGTCCAGCAGATCGACGTAGCGGCAGCGCAGGGAGAGAGGATCCTCGCGGCATCGACCGGCAGCCGCTCCGAAGCGGCGGCGATGCGCATGTTCTGCGACCTCGATGCCGTGTGCTTCGTAGAGGTCGGCGACTTCTCTGGGATAGCGCTGCGGCGCGCGTGCCGCGACGGCATCCACACTGTTCACCTGGTAGCGATGGTCGGCAAGATCGCTAAGCTTGCGAGCGGGGTGATGATGACGCACTTCCACCGGTCAAGAGTGGACACGGAGCTCTTGGCTGAGGTGGCAAGGGCATCTGGCGCATCGAAAGCGGTGCAGCGCGCCGCGACCGAGACCGAGACCGCGCGCCACTTCTTCGAGGCCTGCGAGCAAGCCGGCGAGCTGGCTCCACTCGAGGCTCTCTGCCGCATGGCTCGCAGGAACTGCGAAGCACATGCGCTATCGGAGCCCATCTCGGGGCGGGAGGCGTGGAACACGCTGCGTGCGACGTCCGCAGCACCGGAGCATCCTGACGCCATGCCCGGGCGGAAGCTGCATGCCGTGGGCGCCGAGCAATCCGATCCAGCCGAGGCTCCCCTCCACCCTGCGATGCAGGTACCGGTGTGGATGGTCGACTTCAGCGGCGAGCGCGTGGTCGCGAATGCCTGAGCCTCGAGGCGTCGGCGGACCGCCCGCAACCTCAGAGCGACCAATAGTCATAATAGGCGTCGCGGGAGTCGACCTGGCGCCCGCCATCGAGATCCTCGGACACCTTCCTCCGGTCAATATGCTCGTCGCCTCAGTAAGCCGTCTCACAACAGCAGACGCGGCCGGTCTTGCCCCTGGCGCCGAACGCGTAGCGTTCGAAGGAGACTTGGAGCAGGCGCTGGACCAGATCGCAGGCGCCAGGGGCAGGGTCTGTGTTCTTGCCACCGGCGACCCCGGTTTCTTCGGGATCACTCGCGCTCTCGCCCGCCGTTTCGGGCCCTCGCTCCTCGACGTCCATCCAGCGCCCTCGTCCGTATCGCTTGCCTTCGCCCGCCTCGGGCTCTCGTGGGACGACGCCCGCGTCGTCTCAGCGCACGGCAGGCCGCTTCCAGTCGCGCTCGAGGAGATGCGCGGTGCGGAGAAGGTGGCCGTTCTCTGTTCCCCGGAGTC
>JAJYWA010000096.1 GCA_021791755.1 Actinomycetes bacterium
GCGACCTCTCCGGCGTCCTCGCGACGCCACAGGCGCTCGCGACGCTGCGCAACATCGCGATCTCGGTCCTTCGCCTCGCAGGATTCGACAACATCGCCGCAGGGACTCGCTGGGTCGCATGGGACTACACCCGAGGACTCCGACTGCTCGGGCTCTAGCAGCTCTTCTTGCATCCACGTCAAGAGCAAGAGCGGTGATCTCGCGCGCTTTGCCACCTCCTCATCCTGTTGTGAGGCCGCAGCGAAACCAACGCGAGTGCGGCTCTCATCGGCCGATAGGCCCCTGAGCGGCTGCGCAACACCTCGAGGTCCCGGAAACCGGAACTACACCCGTACGACTTTGCCGATCACCCTGGTGCCAAGGGGTAGAGCCGAGGACCCACGGCCATTCGTCCTTTGTGAGGCGTACGGCTCTCCGGTCCGCAGCCACCTGCGTCGCGAGTGTGGTCTTGCCCGCCCCGGGCAGCCCGCAGGTGAGAAGAGGTCGGGCCTTGCTCGCAGGGGCGCACTCTTGCGAAGTCATCGCTTCCGTCGTCGTCTGGTCTCGGTCTGCTTGCGGTACGCTGTACCAGCTTCCGTGACCCATAGGGTTCGATGCTCGTCATCGATCGCGTACCAAACGCGACCACCAGCGGTGGCCTCGTATTGCCACTGTTCCATCGGAGTTCCCGCAACCGATACAGTTCCGAAAGAGCCCTTGAGTTGATGCTGGCGCGAGTCCGTTCGACGTGGCTCACTCGTGATGGCTACCCATGCACGGTCGGCGGCCTCGGGACGCTGCGCTGCAAGAGCGTCCCAGCCCTTGCCTGCGGTGAGGTCGGCGGCCCGCACAGTCCATGGTGTCGGTCGTTCGATCGGATCGCCACGGCGGGTCGTCACCTCTTGCGACGTGGCCTCGTGATCTCCTCGCCGTCACCGGGGAACGGGCCTTGCAGGCGGCGTGCCAACTCGGGATTGCTCCAGACCTCGGCCGTCGAGCGCCAGGCGGCGAGCGCCCGGGCGAACGGTTCGAGGACTCCCGTGTCGGCGCCGGCCACCAGTTCGCCGAGCAGCTCCTCGACGCACTGGGTGTGCTCCTTCTCGGGCAGCCAGCGGAGCCAGGGCAGCTCTCTGCCGAAGAGTCCGGCCATGATCTGCGCTTGATCCCTGACGACGTCACCGAGCAGGCGTGCGGCTACGGTCATTCCTTCCTGCCGGGCAGCAAAGCGGGTGAACGTGGTCAGGACCAGGTTCTCCTCGTCCCGGCGCTCCAACAGGACATCCCCCTCGTCCAGTTGGGGCAGTACCTCGCTTGGACCCCGAAGGAAGGCGCTGTACGGGTAGCTGGCGGTCTTCATGGAGACCAGTATATCTGAAGTAGTTCAGATATCAAGCGCAGGCCCGAAGCGGCGCGAACCCTGGCGAGGTCCCTCGCCGCCGGTCCGAGGGAGCTGATTCTCCCGCCCGTGAAGGGGCAAAAGCGTCGCCAATCTCCTGACGCCATTCCGTCAAGTCTCAACTGAGTCTCTACAGTTCCGCATCCACAACGACCTTCGGGTTCACGTGTGGGTCGCGATCAACGACCGCCTCCGCAGTCACCGACCGAGCGCGCGTCGCAGCTCTTCCACTGCGCCAACCGCCTGGCGCGCCAGGCGTTGTCGGACATCGGCTCCAGTCTCCGCGTCTGCCATAAAGCGGAGATAGGAGCTTGGACCGAGGCGGTCGGGGGCAGAGAACTTCTCAAACAGGCGACTCAGCGCTGCCTCGACCTCGGGCCGTCCGAACCCTGGGCTGGCGGTGATGGCAGCCGCCGCTGCGGCCGGTCCGCCCTCGACGTTCTCAATGAGCCAGACAATGTCGTAGGCGTCCTTCGGCTTGTCACGGCCGACGAGCGCACCGATCTTGGCGACTAGGAACCCGAGGACTCCGGTGACGCGGAGCTCAAACGTGTTTGCCCGCCATCGTCAGGGAGGACCACCTCGCGACTCACGACGACCACGTCGTCGCCGATGACGTGTCCCGCGTCCAGCACGATCGCTGTGAGCTTCGAGCCGAAGTTCTGCTTCGCCGTTGGATTCTCTGCGGCCTTGGGTCGGAAGAGCTTGCCGGACGGCCGGTCGTCGCCAGCCGGGCAGAAGAACTACACCGACAGGCGAAGGCGATCTGACTGACGCCACCGGAACGAGTCCCCCGATAAGGATCGTGTGCGCCGCTGTGAAACCGAGGTGGCGGAGGAGGTGCGCGGCCTCCGCGAGCACGACGTCGACCTGACTCGGGTCGTAGCCACTGTGATGGTGTCCGTCAGTATCCAATGGCCGCCTCCCGGAACAGGGCCGCTGCGCCCAGAGCTTGCCGGACATGCGGGCATGGAAGTGGCACCCGAGAAAGTCAAAGCCTTCATGCCCACCACGGAGGTCGACCACAGCGGTCTTGTCCGGATGAAGCGACAGGCCAAGCTCACCCAAGATGGCAGCTGCCTGCCGCTGGGCTCGCTCGGCCTGCTCCTTGGTCGTGCACAGCACCACGAAGGCGTCCGCATAGCGGACGACTTCTCCAGTGCCACGCTCGACCCAGGCCCGGTCAAAGGCATGCAGGTAGATGTTGGCGAGGGGAGATATGACTGCCCCCTGGGGGGTTCCGGTGACCGTCTCGGATAGCGCCCCGCCTGCTGGCACACCCTGTCCTTCACCGTAGGGATCCCGAGCGGGCGTTTGGAGCCGTCGGGTTTCGGGATCTCCACCCGGCGCACAGGCGCAGGGCGGTAGATGCCTGCCCGGAGGCTCTCTTGGAGCTCTGCGATCATCTGCTCGGCTCCATATGCCTCCACCACCGCCAGGGTCACATGATCGACCCCAGCAGCACCACGGTCTGCTCGGACCCGCTCCCACGCTTCCCACAGAACGTCACTTCTGTAGATGCGGTCGTACAGGGCGTGGAAACGCCGACCCGAAGACTGCTTGGCCGCAGCCCATAGCCGGTTCTGGAGTCGTCGCACTTTGGCGGGAGGAAGATGCTTCCCCTCGGGGTAGATGGGCTGGGCGGTCCCAGCCACGTTCTCGCGCGTAACTCCTCGACCGATGTGACCGAAGTCGGGGTCCTTCCCTCCCGCCGGGTTCCTCCCGGCGATCAACGGCACTACGACCCCGTCGGACTCCCGCTTGCCTCCGTCGGAATTCACCACTGGCTTATACCGACGGTCTTTGCTGACGAGGCTGGCAAGACGGGTCTCTCCTGTCCCGAACCATCCCTTGCGTACGTGCCGCTCCCCGTACCCCGGAGGGACCTGGCCAAGGGCATGTCCGGACGCCAGTTAGGCCAGGTGCTGCCTTCGCCGTGACATGAGCGGCTCGGCTCCCCCGTTGTAAATGTGACGAGGCTGCAGGACTCGGACCGGGTGGTCCTACGGCCCGCACGCTTGCTCCCTCCAAAGAGGCTTTCGACGCCCCGCTCAGCCCGCCACCTCTCGACGACGGACCGGGGCCTGCTACCGGGCTCTCCGGCGTTTACCCGGACGGGACTCTCACCCGCAGGGCTGGTCCAGTTTTCAGGACGCAACAGGCGGCCATCGTACGGGCTCTCTGATCGACATATGAGGAGAACCAGGACCGCCACGACCCCGCCATAGGGCACGACGCGATCACCTTCGGCTCCGCTGTCTGGCGTTCGGGCGTGTTCTTCATGGCCCAGGAGTTGGCGGAGGTGCCCGCCGTCTCCACCGAGGAGATCAGCCATTCACTCGCAATCATCACCGGCCGCTGCCGTCTCCGGGTCCACAAGCTCGGGACGAGCGAGCACGACGATCCGATGGTCTGCTTCCCCAACAACGCGGGACCTGCGTCCCGGATGGGCGGTGAGGACCGGCAGCTCGCGTTCGACCTCGGCGAGCCCGGGACAGTGGAGTACCTCCACTGGGTGATCGGGCACTACGGATCAGCCGACGAAGGTCTGCGTGCAGTCCGCCTCCAGGCCGTCGGTAGCGACCGTGCCCTCGATGGGAAGATCACCCGTTGGGAGGACGTCGTGACGATCTTCGATGCGGGCGAAGGGAATGCGATCCCCGTCGCACAGCCCGCCCGGGATGACGACGTCGTCGTGGTGCCCGAGCCCGCTGTTGCTCTGTGCATCGTGAAGGGCGAGGAAGAGGGTCAGGTCAGCCCCGCATGAGCGGGAGCCATGCACGCGTGGTCCCGGAACTCTTCGACGGCGACCGGCTTCGGCAAGCGCGAATCTACAAGGGCTTGAAGATGGTCGACCTGGCCAAGGTGATCGACGTCACGCCCGCAGTCGTCGGGCAGTACGAGAGCGGCAAGATGCGGCCAAGCAGTTCAGTGTTTGCGGCTATCGCTCTGCACCTGGGCTTTGGGCCGGAGTTCTTTGAGCGCCGGGGTCCGGTGGCTCAAGTGACCGAGGGCCAAGCTCACTTCCGTAAACTGCGATCGACGAGCAGGCTCGAACGAGATCGTGCGCTGGTGCGGCTGGAATTCTTCTCCGAAGTACTGTGCGATGTCGAGGCGCACGTCGAACTGCCCGTAGTCGATCTCCCCGAGTACCCCGTCGACGACGCTGTACTCGACGAGCAGCCGGAGGTGGCGGCCGCAGCGGTGCGCGCAGCCTGGGGGCTCGGGACAGGTCCCATCGACAACGTTGTACGCCTCTTGGAAGGGCGGGGGATCGCCGCCCGCCCGTCCGCCGCCGGGGGGTGGGGGTTGCGCTAGTGTCCCACCAAGTGGTGTAATTCCACAGTCGGCGTGCGGCTCGACAACGGGAATGCTAGCAGCCTGCGACGGCCAACTGAGCCTCCAGGGCTTCGTGGCTGAGCGCGGCGGCCTCGTCTCCGTCGAGGAAGCCCCGGAGTCTCCCGTACAGCGCGTCGGAGACCGAGAAGGCCTCTGGCGCCCGGTTCTCGCCAGCTGTCAGCCGCGTGGCGCCCTGCTCGCGATCAGCTGCTCCAGTCCTTTGTCCGCTGCTGCCTCCAGCTTGGCCTTGGCCGCCCGGAACCGCCTGGTCGCCGCGCGCACCTGGGGCGCCTCGTCGGCTCTCAACATCACGAACTTCGTCTTGTTGTGCACCGAGTAGCTGAGCACGACCGAGCTGTGCAGTTCCCCGCCGATCGCGCAGCGGCAGTTGGGCTTCCCGCAACGGCGCCGGTGCGTGAGCACCGTCCCTCGGAGCATCTCTGGCGCCGCGTCCGAGGTCGAGGTTTGTCTTCGAGCCGCCACGTCCCATGGCTTACCTCTCGATCTGCTAGTTCTACCGCTAGCAGATTCTCGCACACAGACAGCGAAAGGTGGTGGATTGCAACAGGAACTAGTCCGCCCCAGGAGTAAGATCAGCAACTCAACTAGGGGTAACGAACGCAGAGAGAGTCCCTCTGGAGGAGCCACACCCAAAGACGTTGACACGGCGCGCTGTTCCTTTCACTGATATCGATCTATTACGATCTATTTCGATCTAAATATCGATCTGGGAGACACTCGTACTGGCCCGAAAAGGTCGCCTGTCACTGAGGCCCTCGCCGACTGGGTGGGTCGTCGACGCGCTGCGCCGGTCAGCGCCGGCTGCTGCGCATCTCAACCACGCAATAGCGCTTCGCAGGAATACGCTCGAGGACTTCGGAACCTAGGATCCCGCAGATAGGTTCCTCGTCGCGACCGCGTTGGAGCACGACCTAGGTCTCGTCACCTCCGACTCAGCGATGCGATCCTACGATCCTGCGAAGAGCCTCTGGTAGCAGCTCGCGCCGATCGCACCGACATCGAGGTAGCGCTGGCGACGAGGTCACACTGGCGACGAGGTCACACTGGCGACGAGGCTCGTGAGCCCGCTTCGATGCTTCCAGCCAGCTGAGCCCCCGGTGTCCCAGGTTCCCCAGGCGCCTGGGCGGCATGCAGCCAGCCGAGAGTCGCGAGACACACCACTCCGGCCCAGATCGCGGCAGCGAAGGCCAGGTGGACATCCTGCAGCGCCGCAGGGGCCTTCATCACGGCATCCAGGCCACCCACGCCGATCTGCACACCAAGGGCGACTATCACAGCTATCGCGATGCCTCGGGCGCCTGCTATATGCCCAGCCCATCGCCTCAACGCCTGCAGTGAAAAAGCCACGATCGCGATGCTCGCCAAGCCCACCACGACTCGGTGGCTCATCTGGATCACAACAAGAGGGAGCGCTGCATGCCCCGACGTGCACAGCGGCCATGACGGGCAGGCCTTCGACGCGCCCCCGTCGACCACCATCGAGCCCGAGATCATCAGCACGAAGGTCGCAGTGACCGCAGACCACCCCAGCCAGCCAAGGCGTCGCGATCCCATCGGCACGTCCCGCTTGCGCCCAACCACAGAGGCCACCGCGGTAGCAACCGCGACTGCGAGGAACACCATGGCCACGAGCAGGTGCAACGCAACCGTCACCGGAGCGTTATGGGTCCAAACCGTGATCGCGCCCAAGACGATCTGCACCACAATTATCCCTGCGCCGGCAAGCGCTGGCGCGACCACAGCCGGAAGTCTCCCCCGGAGCCGCCAGGCCGCCAGCGCCGTCACAATGACGCCCACGGTGACCAGCACGACGACGTACCGGTGCGACTGCTCCATGATCGAGTGAAAGTGGTCAACCCTCGGGCCAAGGGCCCCGTCGCACAGCGGCCAGCCCCTGCATCCCATCCCGGACTCGGTCACGCGCACCGTGCTCCCCAGAATTATGAGCAGGTAAGTGACCGCCGCCGTCGAGATAGCCGCCCACCGCAGGTAGCGAACCCGGTGCCTATAGAGGTTGTCGTCCGGCACGTCTCGGTTCAGCACGCGCTGGAGAACCCGACTCGGCGCTTGGCCGTTCCCGGCTCCTGAGAGGGCATGGACTGGACAGCCGGCAGGGCAAGCGGCGGCACGGGCGTGATGATCTCGTTGGGCGGGCATTCCCGAGCGACCCGAGCGCTGTTTGCCGGAGGCACGGGCATGTTCGGCACCGACGTATCGGGCGCCGAGAGATCCAGCGTCGCGGTGAGGTCCCCCGTGACGCTTCGCCTCCACGCCGAGAGGTTAGGCGCCTCGACCCCGAACCTCGTCTCCAGGAAACGCAGGATCGATGTGTGATCAAAGGTATCAGAGCAGACATAGCCCCCTCGGCTGAAAGGCGAGACCACGAGCATCGGCACCCTCATCCCGAGACCTATCGGGCCGGAGATTCCACGTGCCTCGGCCGGGAGCGGGCTCACCGTCAGGTACTCGCCCGGCGTCCCAGGCGGCGCGGTAGGGGGCGGCACGTGGTCGAAGAAGCCGTCGTTCTCGTCATAGGTCAAGAAGAGCACGGTCTTCGACCACACATCCGGCTTGGAGACCAGCGCCGCCAGCAGGGTGCTGGTGAACACCTCCCCCACCTCCGGCGAGGCTGGAGGATGCTCGTCATGGCCTGGAGGCGCAAGCACCCATGACACTTGTGGAAGGTTGCCGGAGGCCAGGTCCGCCAGGAGATCGGACGGGTAGCTGTAGTTGAAGGCGTTCCGGTAGATGTCGGTGCTCACGTCCTCGAACTGTTTGAAAAACGGAAGCACATTGTTCGACAATGCCAGCATGTACTGGTTTGTCGGGCGATAACCACTCCCCGGCGGATTGTAGATTTTCCAGGATACGCCAGCGGCTTGGAGCCGCTCGGGCATCGTGGTCCACGAGCAGGTCCATCTCAATGACGGCGCCGTCGAGAAATTTGCCGTAGAGAGCACCGGACCTCCGTTCGTACCCCCGGGGTCCAGCATCCCCGATATCGCCATCAGCCTGTTCGGATCCGTCGGGCCGAGCACTGCGCAGTGGTAACCGTCACAGATGGTAAAGGCATCCGCCAGCGCATAGTAGAAGCATAGGTCCGAGCGGGTGTAGTAACCCATCGTCAAGGGACCGTTCAGGGGACCCTCCTTGGCAAGATGCGTCGTAACGAAGGCATCCATCTTCCCACCGTCCCAGCACGAGTGCTGTGGCGCCCAGTTATGGGTCAGGTCGTTCGTGCACTCGGCGTTCGATGTCCTGGTGTCCAGATGCCACGGCAGCAGGCGCCCTACCGGCGCTCGATCCGTATTGGCCGGATCAAGCTGTGAAAAGACGCCTAGCTGTCCCGCCGGGTGGTCATCGAAACCCCTCACCCCCCTGTAGCTGCCGAAGTAGTTGTCGAACGAGCGGTTCTCCTGCATGAGGATGATCACATGCTCGATCGCGTTGAGCGAGGAGCCCGACGGGCATACCGAAGCAGCCTTGCTCACCACGCCGCCTCGCGAGCAGCCTGCAAGCAGTGCGCCTGCCCCTGTGGCCACGCCTGCTGCCAGCAGCTGTCGTCTCGTGAGGATCATCGTTCGCAACGCTCAGCGCCGGGGGCGGCTGGATGCCACGACCCGGGGGCGGCCCGATAGCCAACCCGCCCGAGCTGGTCGCAGCCATCGTTCAACGTGGTCACAAGCGCACATCCTTCGTTCGTTCAGCGTCAGTTCACCTCGGCGTCACTTTCCCGTGACCCAGCCCAATGTAATACCACAGGCTGTGCGACACTAAGTGCCTGCTCGTCGCAGGCTATAGCGCGCGAACCCACCCGCCTTACCTGGTTATCGTTCCCACAAACAGCTGCGTGCTCGATGTCCCCCACAAACAGCTGCGTGCTCGATGTCCCGCGGCGCTTCGATGTCCCGCTGCTCCGTCACGGCTAGTGCGTTGCCGAGGTCGGCAACGTGCGACACCATTCTGTTATGCTGCCAACCGCACGTTCATGGAGGCCGTATGGATCAGACAGAACGAGCCTCCGTAAAACTCAGGGAAGTCGGAGGAGGAGTCATGATCGTACCGCAGCGAGTCAGAGTTGCGTCACGCGAGCTCTGCCGTAGCAGGAGAACGTGGCTCACGATCCCATGTGCGGCCCTCGCCATGTGCTCGATCGCGCTCGCATCTCCGAGTGCGCTCGCATCTCCGAGTGCGCTCGCATCTCCGACCGCGGTCGCCGCAGCGCCCTTGACAAGCTCGAGTACCTGGTCGATAGCGAAGACCCCAGATACTACAGGTCCCTTGTCAAGTGTCCTCAGCGGCATCTCGTGCGCCTCGCCGAGCTTCTGCGTCGCAGCCGGCGACTACTTCAACAACAACGTCGCAGCGAATCAGAACCTCCTCCTCACCTGGAACGGAAGCACGTGGTCGCTTGACTCCTCTGCATCGCTCTCCACATCGTTGCCGACCAACTTCCTCACCGGCGTCTCGTGCGCCTCGGCGAGCTTCTGCGTCGCAACCGGCTACTACTACAACGGCGCCGCATACCAGAACCTGCTCCTCACCTGGAACGGGAGCACGTGGTCCCTTGACTTCTCTACATCGCTTTCTACGTCGGCGTCACAGAACAACCACCTCAGCGCCGTCTCGTGCGCCTCGGCGACCTTCTGCGTCGCAGCTGGCTACTACGTCGGCACGGCGCAACAGAACCTCCTCCTCACCTGGAACGGGAGCACGTGGTCGCTTGACTCGTCTGCATCGCTTTCTACGTCGGTGACGCTGTTCAACCAACTGAGCGGCGTCTCGT
>JAJYWA010000097.1 GCA_021791755.1 Actinomycetes bacterium
ACCAAGGTACGCACGCACAGCTGACGTGGTCGTGCTCCGATGGGCAGCTTGGCTTCGATCCTCGGGGCGATACCCGAGGTGTCGACGATGGCCTCTGCCCGGGCCAGCTCGACGCTCACCGCTTACCACCGAGCAACGCCACCGCCTCGTCCTCTGGCGCTGTAGGCAGCGAGGCGACCAGGTTCCCCAGGCGCTGGGAGCAGTAGATGCCAGCTGCGTCCATGAAGGCCTTGAGCCCGATCGCCTCCGCTGCTGTAGCCAACCAGGTGGCCCGCAGCCGGGCAACCTCGATACGGCACAGGTCCCTTCCGCCAGCAAGCGAGGAGACGAGCGGGGCGCCCACGTTGCGCCGAGATAGCTCGATACCGCCGACGATGAAGCGCTCTGCGAAGAACGAGGCGACGACTTGATGTTCGAAGCGGCATGGTCCGTAGATTTTGCAAGCATGGAATGTGTCGTGTCGCAGGGTAACGGGACGCGATGGGTAGATGCGACGTCGCCGTTCGCCGCTGCGATGCAACCTGAAATGCCCGCGACGTAGCTGTTTGTCCATCGATAACAGTCTGTTTCGCGGCTGGATTGCTGGGAACTGGAAGCTATGGGCACATGGCCCCATGCGACTCCACCGTGCCGCCGAGGCTGTGGTGGGGTCGCGGCAACGTTGTCGAGCGGGTTATCTCCACTGGTTGGCAATGCCAGGAAAAGGTGACGCCTGAGGTCGGGAGGCAAGGAGAGCGACTCAACGAGCCAGCGCCGGACGCGTGCCGGACCTGGGTGGGTATCGGGCCTCGTATCTCCATGTGATGGTCATGCGATGGTCATGCAATGATGACCACGGACCCCTTTTTCGGGAGTGGAGCGCGGTTAGCATACGGCAATGCCATCTCGAAGTAGCAGGCGCAAGCTTGCGAAGAAGTTGAAGGCTAGGCGTCATCAACTCGATAGCCGGATGCGCCGCGGCGGGCAACAGCAGCGGGAGCGTGATGGCGGTCGGGAGCGTGATGGCGGCGAGGCCGGGGCATCGGCTTCCGGGGAGCGCCGCGCGGCTGGCGAGCGGCGGTGGAGCAGACACGACGAGGGGCGCGTCGACAGGGTGATCCTGTTGGCGGCGCATGCCCGATGCGATGAACGTGATGACCGCGATGAACTTTTGGACCGTCTCGCCGTGGGCACTGGCGTTGGTGGCGGCGCCGAGCTGGTACAGCACCGGCTCTCGGCCCTCCTAGTGAGCGGCATCGCCCTTGCTTTTCACAATGGCTGGGAGCCGTCAGACGTCGCTAGCTATGTCCGTCGCAAGGCAGGTGCAGGTGCAGCGAGGATCACGGTTGCCTACCTGGGTGATCCGGTGCGCCACCGGGCGCCGGGTGACGAGCGGGTCGAGTGGGAACGCCAGGTGTCAACGCTCTCCGTTGGAGCACGCGCGCTCAGCCATGGCAGCTCATCGTGGCGGGCCGATATCGCTGCGGCGGTCAGCGCACTGGGCATTCTTCAGCACATCACTCGGATACCTGATCTGAGCTCAGCGGGGCGAGGTAGGCGGAGAAAGCACTCGAAGGATGAGGAGCGAATGCTCGCGCGGGTTCGAGCCTTGCTTGCCAAAGCAGAGTCGAGTGAGTTTCCCGAAGAGGCCGATGCGCTGATGTCGAAGGCTCAACAGCTGATGACCGATCACTGTCTCGATCGAGCATTGGTCGAGGGCGCTGGCGAGCAGGACGGGGGAGCGTGCATCGACGCACGTCGCTGCTGGCTGGATGATCCGTACATCGAGGCCAAGGGTCTTCTTCTCCACGTGGTGGGCAAGGCGAACCGCTGCCGGGTCGTACTGTCCTGTGATGTCGGCTTCGCGACCATCGTGGGCCACCCTGATGACATCGACGCCCTGGAGCTCTTGTTCACGTCGTTGCTTGTGCAGGCGACCAGGCGCATGGCAGCTGCGGGCTCGCTGGAGTCGTCCCGTTCACGGCGACCGTCGTATCGTCGGTCGTTTCTCGTGGCTTATGCGACCAGGATCGGCGCCCGTCTCACCGAAGCAAGTAGCTCAGCGACTGACAGTGCGAACCGAGCACACGGTGGAGACCTGCTGCCGGTACTTGCGAGCCGGGATGCCGATGTTGACCAAGCCGTCGAGAGCATGTTTGGCAACCTGCGAGGCCGGTCGGTCGTGGCTACGGACCATGCGGGATGGATCGCGGGCACTGCAGCTGCAGACTTGGCCAACCTTGTGGTGAACGAGGAGATCACCGGTCGCTAGATGCTGTGCTCGGCCAGCGCGGTCCTCCGGGCGCTGCTCCGGATGCATGGCATGCCAGCCAGCGGTGCGCCACGCCCAGCGGTGCACCACGCCCAGCGGTGCGCCACGCAAAGCGCAGATTGCCCGACCTCGTGATGGTTGGTGCTCTAGTTCTTGGTGGTCGGGACCGGCATCGATCCGGTGACCTCACGCTTTTCAGGCGCGCGCTCTACCAACTGAGCTACCCGACCGCATTATCTCGCGCCTCGAAGGAGCGAGCGGCGGACCTGACGGGATTTGAACCCGCGACCTCCGGCTTGACAGGCCGGCGTGCACTCCGAGCTGCACCACAGGTCCCTGATCACGAACTCTGACTTGATCACAAGCTCCGAGTGATCTGGGAGCAGGAGAAAGCATAGCTTAGCGGGTTCGCTGGTGTCGTCAGCCAGAACGAATGCGCCGCTTGCATCTAAAAAGTCGATCTAGCCGATGCCAGCTGCTGTCGGGGCGCCAGTCAGGTCAGTCAGGTTCCCAGTGAAAGGTTATGGTGGCTATCACGGGGGCGAGAATGCCCCAGGATGCGAGGACTATCCAGGCGTGCAGCGGCGCGGCTGCCGATGAGCCAAGGGCGTGTCTCAGCACGGACGAGAGCGCTGTAGCTGGAAGGACTCTGGCCACCGTTCCAAGGAACGCCGGCAATTTCGTGATCGTAAGGACCATCCCGCCCAACAGAAGGAAAACCAGGTAGAGGCCGTTAGCTGCGGCCAGCGTGAGCTCCGCCCTCAGGCTGCCGGCCATTGCGAGGCCGATCCCTGCGAAGCTTGCAGTGGCGAGAAGCACGGCAAGGGCGCCAGGGACGACGTCGGCGTGAGGTCGCCATCCCATGCCGAAAGCCACCGAGGCGATCACGATGACTTGGATCACCTCCACGACTAGAACGGCCGCGGTCTTGGCCGCCAGCAGGCGCCAGCGCCCGAGCGGGGTGCTCCCGAGCCTTTTCAGCACCCCGTAGCTTCGCTCGAAACCTGTCGCTATGCCGAGGCTTACCATGGACGTGGACATGACCGCGAGTGCGAGCACTCCAGGTGCGAGAAAGTCGATCGGTCGTCCGCTCCCTGTTGGCAGGACGTGGACCGAGCCGAAGAACACGAGGAGCATGACGGGTATGCCGATGGTCACGAGGACCGATTCGCCACGGCGGGCGGTCATTACGAGCTCAGCTCGGATCTGAGCGCCGAGCGCTTTCATCGTCGGCCTCCTCCCTGACGCGCACCTCGTTTTAGATCACCCTCGTTTGCGGCCAGCGGGTCATCGGTCCCGGATGTGATCTGGAGGTACGCGTCTTCGAGCGTCTTGCGCGCCGGCGCGAGCTCGATGAGCAGCAGGCCCCGCTCCTCCAGGTGGGACGCGAGCCGTACGATCATCGCCGGGGTAGCGGCTCCTTCGATCAAGTACTCGCCCCGGGCGCCAAGCTCAGTAATCGGTGACTCGAGCAGACCTGCCAGCTCGTCCAGGTTCAGCACGCCGCTTGCATGGAACCGGACCCCACCTGCGGAATTCCCGGTGGCATCGCCAAGCGAGCGAACCTCAGCAGGAGAGCCCGAGGCCACCTTCCGGCCATGGTTCATGATGACGATTCGATCGGACAGGTGCTCTGCTTCCGCCAGCTCGTGGGTCGTCATTATTATGCACTTCCCGGCTGCGCGCATATCGTTCAGCGCACTGCGCACGCTGATGCGTCCTTCGGGATCGACCCCAGCCGTCGGTTCGTCGAGAAAGATCACCTGAGGGTCTCCGACGAGGGCAAGTGCCAGCGAGAGCCGTTGCTGTTCTCCGCCCGAGAGCCTCTTCCATGGTGTGTGCGATACGTGATCGAGGCGAAGCGTCTCGATCAAGCGGGGAACGTCGGCCGCCTCGTCATAGTACGAAGCAAACAGCGTAAGCGCCTCCTTGGCATTCATCGCCGGGTAGACGCCACCTTGCTGGAGCATGACGCCGACCATCGAGGAGAGCGCGCGCCGGTCGGCCAAGGGGCTCATTCCGAGAACCTTGACATCCCCGGACGCAGGACGCCTGTAGCCTTCGAGGGCCTCGATGGTCGTCGTCTTGCCTGCGCCATTCGGCCCGAGCAGCGTGAGAACCTCGCCGAAGCGGGCCTCGAGCGATAGATCATCCACTGCCCGCAGGTTCCCGTAGGTCACGCTGAGGCGCTTGACCTCGACTGCAAGGCCTCCGCTGGCATCTGGGGATGTCGACTCCATGTTGAGCAGGCTAGCTTTTCAAGTGCATGATCGATATCCGCCGTCTCAGAAGCGAACCCCAGATCGTGGCTGCTGCGTTGGCTCGTCGCGGAGTAGCGAATGACGAAGTGGAGTCATTGATCGTCGCCGACCGGCGATCAAGGGAGCTCTCGGCGCGCCGTGACGCGGTCCGGGCCCAGGTCAAGGAGATCTCCCGGCAGGTGGCGGCTGCACGGCGCTCTGGCGACGAGAGCCTGGCGAACGAGCTGATGGCGAGGAGCCGGGAGCTCAATCTGGAAGAGCAGGCACTTGCTGGCGAGGCCAGTGCCGAAGCCGGCGCAGTCGAGCAGCTGCTCTTGATGATCCCCAACGTACCGGCGCCAGAGTGCCCTGACGGCTCGTCGGAGCTGGACAATGTGGTAATCCGCCAGCACCCTGCGACTCTTCAGGACCCGTTGGAGCGCCAGAGCGTCCCCCACTGGGAGGTAGGGGCGCAGCTTGGAATACTCGACCTCGAGGCCGGCGCGAAGATGTCCGGCTCGATGTTCCCGCTCTTCAAGGGCGACGGCGCGGCGATGCTGCGGGCGCTGACCTCCTTCGCGCTAGATCACCACAGAGGTTCCTTTCTTGAGATCCGCCCGCCGACCCTGGTGAGGACCGACACCATGATGTCGACCGGTCACCTGCCGAAGTTCGCCGATGACGCCTACCACCTCGAGCGTGACGATCTCTGGGCTATTCCTACCGCAGAGGTACCCCTCGCATCCATGTACCGCGGGGAGATCCTCGGCGAGGGCGAGCTCCCGAAGCTCTTGTGCGCGGCAACGCCATGTTTTCGCAGGGAGGCGGGGTCCGCGGGTAGGGACACACGCGGCCTGCTCCGGGTGCACGAGTTCGACAAGGTCGAGCTGTTCGCATTTTGTAGGCCGGAGCAGGCTTCTGAGGTGCACGGGGAGATATTGGCCAGGGCTGAGTCGCTGATCTCAGAGCTTGGACTCGCTTACCGGGTTCTCGACCTGTGCGCCGGGGACCTTGGAGCCGCGTCGGCACGGACCTTCGACCTCGAGGTCTACGCCCCGGGATGCGATCGCTGGCTCGAGGTCTCGTCGGTCTCTTGGTGCTCCGACTACCAGGCGCGCAGGGCCAATGTACGCTACCGCCAAGACGATGGCAGGACGGCTTTCGTCCACACGCTGAACGGTTCTGCCCTTGCCTGGGCGAGAGTCTGGGCGGCGATCGTAGAGACTTACCGCCAGGAGGACGGCGCCGTGGCCATCCCTGCTGCCCTCAGAGCCTACATGGGAGGACGGGACCAGATCTCGGCTTCGTAGCAGGTCCTGCAGCGACCGAGCACCGCGAAATGATGGGGTCGAAGAACGAACCCGTACTTTGCGTGAAGCGCTACGGCGAGATCTTCGAGATCCTCGTCAGGCACCTCGATAACCGTGCCACAGGAGTCGCAAAGGAGATGCTGATGCAGTTCCTGCACCAGGTGGTAGACGGCCCGACCGTGTCCAAGGTGGACGTGGTCGATGACGCCAGCCTGTTCGAGCGTCTCCAGGGAACGGTAGATCGTAGACAGATGGACGTCCGGCTGCGCTTCCTGGACCGTGGCAGCGAGATCACTCGCGCTCATGTGCCGGCTCGATCTGATCAGAGCCGACAGCAGGGCTCGTCGTGTCGAGGTGATCCGCAAGTTTTCCTTCCGGAGTGCTCTCACGATCCCGTCCAGGGTCGCGGTCTCGCTGGACCGCCCTGGGTCGCGTCGTGTAGCCGACTCACTTCCATTGGGGCTAACGGGGCCAACGGCGGCGCCTGGGTTGTCGGCGCCGGCAGGGCTGTTGGAGCTTTGGTTCAAGATCGCTGGCGCGTTTTCGTGTCGAAGCGATAGCCGAGTCCCCTGATTGTTGTTATGAGGCTGCTGGCCGATGGATCGGTGTCAATGCGAGAGCGTAGACGCTTGATGTGCACGTCGAGCGTCTTCGTGTCGCCGACGTAGTCGGGTCCCCAGACGCGATCGATGAGCGTGTCGCGGGTCAGCACCCTTCCAGCGTTGACCAGGAGCAACTCCAAGAGCTCGAATTCCTTCAGGGGAAGTTTGACCTCTGATCCCGCGACCGTCACCTCGTGCTTGCTCGTATCGAGCGAGATGGCTCCCACCGTGACTACCTCGGGTCGCGTTGTGGGCGCGGCTCCCGTGGCGGCGGTTTGGCGCCGCAGCACTGCCCTCATCCTAGCGACGAGCTCGCGCATGCGAAACGGCTTGACAACGTAGTCGTCGGCCCCGACTTCGAGGCCGACGACGGTATCCACTTCGGTGCCTTTCGCTGTGAGGATGATGATTGGCACGGCTGAGCGTGAGCGGATGCTCTGGCAGACATCCAGCCCGGACAGCCTCGGCAGCATTAGATCGAGCAATACCAAATCGGGCTGGAACCTGTCGAACAGCTCGATGGCCTGGATGCCGTCACGAGCTACCCTGACCTTGAAACCCTCACGTTCGAGACCGACCACGAGCGCATCCACGAAGGACTCCTCGTCCTCTACGACCAGCACAGAGCTCTGCCGGTCGGTCACAAGTCATCCTCGGCGCTGGGGAAGACCTCGGCGCTGCCCGTCGGTCCGGTGGCGCGAGCTGTTGGACGCTCTGCCAAGGGTGGCTGGGGATCTTCGTCATCCCTCGGAGCAGGTGTCGGGGTCATCCCAGCGTCAGTGGGTTGCTGGTCCAGCGGCGAGGTTCCAGAACCAGCCGACGAGGTTCTACGCGAAGCGTCCCTGCTGTCGTTAGGACGTAGGCCACGCGAGGTGGCTTCGCTGTCGCCAGCACGCGTCTCTAGTCCTATGGCTGCGTCCTGTGAGAGCGCGATGCCTTGCGACTGGCTCATAAGAAGGCTGTCTTCGTCGACTGGTAGATCGTCTCGTGACGACAGATCACGTGGATGCTGCTTCTGTGAGGCGAAGGCGCCAAGCCGGGCGCTCCTGCGGCTGCTGATGCCCTGCGGGCCTGGAGTGCCTTCCCTTGGCGTAACGGGCGCCTCGGTGCTGTAGCCCAGGGGGAGCTGGACGGTGAACGTGGAGCCCTCGCCTTCTCGCGACTCGACCTCGACCGTGCCGTGATGGTTGTTGACTACGTGGCGCACGATTGAGAGCCCGAGCCCTGTCCCATCGCTATTGTGGTCCCGACCATGCTCGCCGCGGTAGAAACGCTCGAATATCCGGTCAAGCTCCCGTGCAGGAATCCCAATCCCGGTGTCGCGGACCCAGACCGTTGCAACGCCATCTTTCGCCGTGCAGCCGACCTCCACATCCGACCCCTCGTAAGAGAACTTGATGGCGTTCTCCATGAGATTGTGTAGGGCGCTCAGCAGTTGCCGGCGATCGCCATGGATGACGGCGGCAGCGAACGGCTCTTGTGGGACCAGCGTGACACTGTCCCGCTCCGCCAAGGCGGCAACACCCTCCAGTGACTCCGTGACAAGACTTCCGAGCATGAGCGGCTCACGCGGCGGCGCTTCTTCGGACTCGATCCTGCTCAGATCGAGGAGGTCGTCGATGATGCGTGCCACCCTGAACGCCTCAGAGTGGATTCGCTTTGCCAACCGCACAGCCACAGCCGGGTCCGTCTCAGCCAAGAGCGTCTCGGTAAGGATCCCCACTGCACCCACCGGCGTCTTGAGCTCATGGCTCACGTTTGCAACGAAGTCCCTGCGAACCTCCTCCAGGCGGCGTACGCCGGTGACATCCTCGATCACTGCCATCGCTCCAACGGTGCGTCGCCCATCGTCTATCAGCTGCGTACGTACGTTGAGTGTTCTGCGCGGCGGGCCGTAGAGATCGAGGGTACGCTGTTCGCCGGCGCTGCCCCACGTCGAGGTGAGCAGGTCAAGCACTGTCTGTGCCGCAAGAGCCTCTCCGTAGCGGCTGTCGTCCATGATCGCCCGAGCCACCGTGTTCTGGAAAACCACTGACGCGTTCTCGTCGCAGACCACGACGCCCTGCGGGAGGGCGTCGAGTGCTCTCTTCAGGCGAATTGCCTCGGTGCTGGACTCGGATATGGCTTCCGCAGCACGGCCGGCTGCACGCTCCAGGCGGGCCAGCACCTGCTCCACCTTGCGGCTGTTACCATCTTCAGGCTCGTCACCTAGTCTTGTGTCGAGAGCGTCCAAGCGATGAAGCAGCTCGCGGCGCCCCGCGTGGGCGCCAATGAATGCCGCCAGGATGATCGCGACGATACCTCCTCCCGCAGCTATTCCGATCTGGACGAGGTGAGTCATATCCGTGTGAACGCCGACATAGGTTCAGAACACAACATACAACCGTTGGAACGTGCTTAGGCTGAGGCTCGTTCGAGGTAGATAGTTACCGCTGGTGGCCGTAGTCAGGTGTTGCAAGAGCGTGCCGAGCGTTGCTTGTAGGAAGACCGTCTTGTGCGCGGAGCGCCAGGCTTCCTGTTCCGCTCAGTTGGGTGCTGGTCAGTTGTGTGCTGCCGGGCCATCTGCGGTGACAGGTTGCTCGCGGTGCAGACTGCTCCCAAAGTCGAGACACTGCAGGAGGCGCCCGACGGGAGGGCTGGATCGATTGGTGAATTCAAAGCGCTGAGAACGCCGCGTAGATGGCAAGGATGGTTCAGATTGTCGCAGTTGGAGGATCACGCTCTAACCGCGACCGCGACCACAGGTCGGTTAAGCGGGATTCCTGCTGCGGAGCCGAGGAAGGGGACTTGCAATGGCAGGACGCCGCCACCTGCGGAAACGATCCAGTATCCTTTGCCCGCTGCTTGCGCTCCCATCCCGATGACCGGAGTAGCAAAACGCACATCTCCGAATTGCGTGGCAAAGCCCGGCCCCGATCCGTCGAAGGGAGCGTGGAAGCTGAAGATGCCGCCGTCGGAGGCGACCAGCCAGTAGCCGCCGGTCACAGGGTCCGCGGCCATGCCCACGATCGGCTTGTTGAGCGGCTTCGCGCCCATGGATCCGTAGAAGGGAGCGTGGAAGCTGAAGATGCCGCCGTCGGAGGCGACCAGCCAGTAGCCGCCGGTCACAGGGTCCGC
>JAJYWA010000098.1 GCA_021791755.1 Actinomycetes bacterium
GCGCTCAGAGAGCTGATCACTAGGTCTGCAAGCTTGTCCATGAGAATGGACCAAGTGCGGGGCTCGGACTGCATGACCGTTTTCGTCTTGGCAAAGACGCGTGACGGCCCGCCTTCGATCAGGTACGAGGCGAGGGTGAAAGGTCCTCCCGCGAAGCCGATCACGGGGACGTCCAGCTCCTTGGTCGCGATCTTGATCGTTGCGGCTACGTAAGGAGCATCGGAGGCCATGTCCAGTGGCCTGAGCCTCGCGAGGTCGGCGTCGCTCTGGAAGGGCTGGGCGATTATCGGGCCCTTGCCCGCTACGACGTCGAGGTCTACTCCGATTGCAGCGAGCGGCGCCATGATGTCGGAGAAGAGGATCGCGGCGTCCACACCGTAGCGTCGGACCGGTTGCAGCGTGATCTCCGCTGCGAGATCGGGCCGGGCAACTGCTTCGAGGATGCTGAGGTCGCCTTTCAGCGCTCGGTACTCGGGCAGCGAGCGGCCCGCCTGGCGCATGAACCACACGGGAACGGTGGCGGCACGATGACGCATGCAGGCGCGCAGAAACGGCGATGAGGCGTTGTCCACATCCACGACGTTACCCGCTTTGAGGGTTGGCATGAGCGCGACCATGAGCGCGACCTGCTCGTTCGCGGACCGGTTGCTGCCCGTCGCAGATTGTGTAGTCCGGCGGCTGGTGCAATGTGCCTCGTATCGGCTAAGAAATGACGACGTGGCTTCGATAGTTTCCGTGGAGAATCCGCCTTTGCCAGCTGGTGCTCAAGCGCGCCGCCCGTCCCTGCTCGGCGTGGGAGTGATGATCTGGCTCGGATCGGAGCTCATGTTCTTCAGCGGCCTCTTTGCCGCGTTCTTCACCATCAGGGCTCACGCGGTCGTGTGGCCGCCGCCGGGCACGAAGCTGGACCTGGTCCAGGCTGGCATCTTCACGTTTGTGCTGCTGGCGTCCAGCCCCACCATGCAATTTGCCGTCTGGCTGGAGGAGCACGGAAAGCGCGCTCTTGCCAGGCGTTGGGTGATGGTCAGCCTTCTGCTTGGTGCTGCGTTCCTGGCGAACCAGGCCTACGAGTGGGCCACGCTGCCCTTCAAGGCGTCTACGAACGCCTACGGCTCCTTGTTCTACATAATGACCGGTCTGCACGGCCTGCACGTGCTTCTTGGGTTGGTTGCGATGCTCGCGCTGCTGGGAAGGATGAAGGGACCTGCTGGCGATCCGGGCGAGCTGACAGTTTTCCAGGCGGTCAGCTACTACTGGCACTTCGTTGACGTAGTCTGGATTGGTTTGTTCAGCTGTCTGTTCCTGCTCAGTAAGTGATGGCGCTGATGAAGAGATCTCACGAAGGGCCGCCGGCTAGCGGATCACCCAGGCGATACGTGCTGCCAGCCGCGCTCGTTGCGCTGGTGGCGATCGTGGGGCTGATCTCGGCGATGGGCACGGCTCGTGCCGTGGCGCCGCGCACAACCTCACTGTCCACGAGCGCTCGTTCTGGAGGGTCGTCACCCGGCCGGGCCCTGCACTCCAACGGGCCGGCGCCTGTGCGATCGCTGCTTGCCCAGGGTCGGGAGCTGTTCCTCGCAAACTGCGCGAGCTGCCACGGCGCCCAGGCGGACGGCACCTCACGGGCGCCGAACCTGGTGGGGCTTGGAGCCGCGACCATAGACTTCTGGGTCTCTACCGGTCGCATGCCGCTCGCTGATCCGACCATCGAGGCGGTAAGGAAGCCGCCACGCTTTAACCGGGCCCAGACCCTCAGCATCGTCAGTTATGTGACCTCACTCGGGGCTGGTGGACCCGGTATACCCAAGCTCGACCTGCGGAAGGCGAACGTGGCCCAGGGGGCGTCGCTCTTCGCGCTGAACTGTGCGAGCTGTCACACGATAACTGGTGCCGGAGACGCGCTCTCTAACGGCGCCTTTGCCCCGACACTGCACTTGGCGACGCCTACACAGGTCGCAGAGGCGGTCCGCACCGGGCCTGGCAACATGCCGCGGTTCGGACCCGGCACCCTGAGCAAGAAGGAGGTCAACGACATCGTCAAGTACGTGACTGGCCCAATCCAGCACCCTGACAGCCCTGGGGGCCTCGGGCTGGGCGGCGTCGGTCCGGTGGCCGAGGGCTTCATCGCTCTCCTGCTGGGCGTCGGACTGATGATGCTGCTCGCGCTGTGGATCGGTGATCGAACGTGACACAGGCGAACGGGGAGGACAAGGCGCTGTCGAGCCATGGTGCGAGCTCGGACGAGGTCGTAGGCGCGGGCTCGGGCGCAGGCTCGGGCTCGGGCTCGGGCGCACCTTCAGACGGTGGAGAAGAGCTCGTGTTCGCGTCGCTCGACGATCCTCATCTGCAGCCGGCGGCTCGCAACCCGCAGCGGATGGAGAAGGTCATCGCGGTGTCGCTGGTGATCGGGATCATTGGCTTTGCTGGGCTCGGTGCAGCGTACTGGCAGGGAGCGACAGAGGGGGTAATGGGGCTCTTTCTTGCGGTGGGGTTGTTCGGGATGGGTTTCGGGCTCGCGGCGTGGGGCAAGTACCTGATGCCGCAAGGTCCTTTCGTCGAAGAGCGTCACGACCTGGCCGGTACTCGCCGCGAGCAGGAGGCATTCGAGGCTGCCGCGCTGGGTCGCGGTCAGATGGTCATTGCCCGGCGAGGATTTCTCGGCAAGCTCCTCGGAGCCGGTGCGGCGATATTTGCCATCGTCGCGGCCTTCCCGTTGCTGCGCTCCCTTGGTCCGTTGCCGGGAAAGAGCCTTGATCGTACGTCGTGGCGCAAGGGATCTCGAGTGGTGACGGTTGACGGTCGCCCGGTGAAGGCCACCGATTTGGAGGTTGGGGGCATCTTGACCGTCTTCCCCGAGGGCCATGAAGGATCGGCGATGGCTCAGACCGTTCTCATCAGGGTGGCCTCCGCACCGGTGGTGACCATGCCGGGGCGCGAGACCTGGTCTCCGGATGGCTACCTGGCGTACTCGAAGATCTGCACCCACGCGGGATGCCCGGTGGGGCTCTACGAGGAGCAGAGCCAGCAGTTGCTCTGCCCGTGCCACCAGTCGCTCTTCGACGTCCTCGACGGGGCGGTTCCGGTCTTTGGCCCTGCGCCGCGGCCCCTTCCCCAGCTGCCGCTCATGGTCGACTCGGCTGGCTACCTCCGAGCTCAGAGCGACTTCAACCAGCCGGTCGGTCCTGGGTTCTGGGAGCGTTCCTGATGGCGAAGACTTTAGGGTGCTCCAAGCAGGTCGAGCAGGTCGCCGGGGACGAGAGCGCCGGGGAGTCAGGCGCCGGGGAGTCCGAGACGAGGTCCACCCGGTCGCTGCGTTGGATGGACGAACGGCTTGGTATCGCTCACTCAGGGCGGAAGCTTCTCGACAAGATATTCCCTGACCACTGGTCGTTCATGCTGGGGGAGATCGCCCTCTATTCGTTCGTGGTCCTCGTCATCACCGGGATCTTCCTCACCCTTTACTACATACCCTCGGCCAAGGAGATCGTGTACCACGGCTCGTACGCTCCGCTTCGTGGTCAGAAGGTGTCGGAGGCCTATGCCTCAACCGTCCACATCAGCTTGAGCGTGCGTTTTGGCCTGCTGATGCGCCAGATCCATCACTGGGCCGCGGATGTCTTCGTGGCAGCGATAGCTGTGCACATGTGCAGGATCTTCTTCACCGGTGGTTTCCGCAAGCCTCGTGAGCTCAACTGGGCCATCGGCGTGACGCTCCTTTCGCTTGCGATCGTGAACGGCTTCATCGGCTACTCCCTGCCCGACGACCTCATCTCAGGGACCGGCATCCGGATTGCCTACTCGATAGTCCTCTCCATCCCAGTGGTCGGCACTTACCTGGCCTTCTTCCTGTTTGGAGGGAAGTTCCCCGGCAACGGCGTCATCATCCCGCGGTTTTACATCATCCACGTGCTCATCATCCCAGTGATCATCGCCATCCTCATTGGGGCCCACCTCGTGCTCTTGGTGCGCCATAAGCACACCCAGTTCCGAGGCAAGGGGCGCAGGGAGGACAACGTTGTCGGGTCGCCGCTCTGGCCGACCTTTGCCGCGAAGACGACTGGGTTCTTCTTGATGACCACGGGCGTGCTCGCTTTTCTCGGCGCGTTCTTCCAGATCAACCCGATCTGGCAGTTCGGTCCATACCAACCGTACAAGGTGAGCTACGCAGTGCAGCCGGATTGGTACATGGGGTGGCTGGACGGCGCCCTCAGGATCATGCCGAGCTGGGAGTTCACCGGTTTCGGGCATACGATCCCGTTCGAGGTTCTCCTGCCGGCGGTGGTTCTGCCTGGTCTCACCTTCCTCCTGTTCTACCTCTGGCCGTTCGTCGAAGCTCGGTTGACCCATGACTATCGAGATCATCATCTGCTGGATCGTCCCCGCGACCGACCGAAGCGCACCGCGGTGGGCGCGGCGGTGCTGGCTTTCTACTTCGTGCTATTCGGCGCCAGCGCCACAGATGTCCTGGCCAACTACCTGCATATCTCGTTGAACCTGGTCCTCTGGTCGTTCAGGTTCCTCGTGTTCATCATCCCGGTCATCGTCGGTCTTGTGACGTATAGGATCTGCGTCGAGCTGGCCGCCACGCCGGGGGCCGGCAAGCAGAAGACGGCCAATATCGTCGAACGCAGCGCCTCGGGCGGCTACACCACGAGACCGGCTGACTTCCATCCGGGAGACGAGCCGCGCGAGGAGCTCGAGCCGGAGGAGGTGCCCGAGGCAGTCGGCTAGCGCCCCTGCCCGGATGCCAGTCTGAGGCGCAAGCGCAAGTTTCTGTTGACATCGAGCGATCCGGGGTGTAGGACGTAGCCATAACAGGGTGGTGTGCGCCCCAAAGTCGTTGTGGTCGGCAGGCGCTGGTCATGGTGCTCGGTGGCGCAAGCCAGGGAGTCATGGCGGGAGGCGCTATGGGCAAGCAATGCGGCAGGCAAGCAATTGGACGAGCGATCAGGGGGACGATCAGTAGGAAGGTAGCGATACTGCCTACCGAGGTAGGTTTCCATCCTTTGTTCCGTCTCTCTCTCGGGCGCGGCGAAGGCATGAGCATGGGGGCCTGCCAGCGCTCCTTGCGCTCTCGTTGCTGCTGAGCCTGCTGGCAGGGGTGGTATCGGAGCCCGATGCAGGCTTAGGTGCACATGCGGTCCACGAGGCTCCTGCGTACAAGCTTGCAAGCAGCGGCCTTCCAGCCTGGGGCCTGCAGCTCTCGACACCTGGCATATCGGCTGTGTCCTGCGTATCTCAGTCGGAGTGCTTTGCTGCGGGGAGCTACATCGGCAGCCTGGGCCCAGGCGTAAGCTACGCGAACCAGGCGCCGGCTGTGCTTGTGACCGGAGACGAGACATCGCCGATGCCTTCCTTCGTCGACTCTGCAGCGCTGCCTCAAGACGTGAGCCAGCTGAACGGGATCTCCTGTGTCAGCGGCTCATCGACGTGCTTTGCAGCCGGTTACTACGATGCGGGCATCTCGACGGCGTCCTCGGGAGTCGTCGTCTACTCCACCGATGCAGGCTCCACCTGGTCGCTTGACACGCTGCCTTCCACCCCGGACCCGGTGACCCAGCTGTCAGGCATCTCGTGCCCGAGCACCTCGGACTGCTTTGCGACAGGATCTTACGTTGACACGTCGAACTACACCTCCTACCCGCTGATCCTTGCGACGACTGACGGGGGATCGACCTGGAGCGAGCAGAGCGTATCGTCAGATGTGACGAGCGTCGATGGGATCTCGTGCCCCAGCGCCTCTGAGTGCTTCGTTGCGGCGAGCAGCTCGACGAACGGCGCCGTTGTCTTGGCGACGGCCGACGGAGGCTCGGCCTGGAGCGAGCAGGTTCTTCCTGGTGGGACATCGGCGTCAGACGTGTCGTGTCCCAACGCCTCGGACTGCTGGGCGACGGCTGATACGGGTTTCATCTATGCATCGAGCAACGGGGGCTCTTCCTGGTCCTCTGAGTCGCTGCCGTCGGGCTCTGCGCCGATGTGGGGTTCGATATCTTGCTATGGAGCTTCGGCATCTGGCGCGGTCTGTGCGGCGAGCACCCCGTTTACGACCTCATCTCCCCAGGTCATCCAGACCTCCGACGGCGGCTCGAGCTGGTACCAGAGCGTGCTTCCCACCGGGTTCCCGATGCCTTCGGGCTTTGGTCAGACAACGGGCGTGGTGTGCGTGTCGGACCTGGAGTGCCTGATGGGAACGAGCGTCGGCGTCGCAGCTTCACGTGACTCCGGCTATGCCTGGCAGCTCCAGACCTTCTCGCCTCTCGGGATGAACTACATCACCTGCCCGAGCGCCAAAGGCTGCCTATCGAGCGTCTACAACCCGAACGGCGCTAGCGGATCGTCGCCGAAGCTGCACTACAGCACCCTTGGTGGAGCGCTGTGGTTCTCACGAGAGGCCTCCTCGTCATCGGGCCTTGCGAACATCGACGCCCTCGAATGCACGAGCACGAAAGAGTGCGTCGCTATGAGCTCGGGCTACTCGGGGAGCCTGAAGCTAGCTTCCACGACGGACTCAGGGGCCTCCTGGAGCACGGATGCGGTTGCGTCCAACCTTGGCCAGGCTCTTCAAGCCGAGAGCGTGGCATGCTCAGGAAGCACCTCTTCCGCCTCGTGTCTTGCCGCGGGCACGTTTGCCCCCTCGACCCCTACAGCGTCAGCGACCCCGTTCGTGTACGCGAGCACGAACCCGTTCGCGACGACTCCCACATGGAGCGCGGATAGCCTTCCGAGCGGTATCTCGAAGCTCGTAGCGATATCGTGTCCCACCACCACTGCATGCTTCGGCGTTGGCGAGGACTCCTCGAACCAGGCGGCGATCATAGCCACTACGAACGGAGGCTCCACCTGGAGCTCCGAGACGCCGCCGTCTGGAATCTCGGCGCTCGGATCGATAGCGTGCGCTAGCGCCTCGGACTGCTGGGCAGTCTCGTTCGGCCACGTCATAGCCACTACGAACGGAGGCTCCACCTGGAGCGCCGAGAGCGCTATCAGCGTCAACGGCTTGGCGAACCTTGCAAGCTCAGCGGAGATCGCCTGTGACTCAACCACCCAGTGCTTCATAGCAGGCGTCTCGCAGAACAGCTCGGGGTCTGAGATCCCCGGGATGCTCGAGACCAACGACGCCGGCAGTTCGTGGCAGGATGTGTCGCTTCCTTCCGGGGTAGCCGGTGAGATCAACTCGATCTCATGTGTCGCCTCCACGACCTACTGCTTTGCGGCGGGCGTGAACCCCGACGGCGGCGCACTGGTGTTCTCGACGAACGACGTGCAAGCCCCCGTCGGAGGAGACCTTCATCTCTGGGAGTCCTACAGCGCCCACAACTCCGCTGAAGCGTGCTTTTCGTGCTGGGCGGCGAAGGCCGGCCTCACGGCCCAGACCATGGCCGCGGATCCAGTGAACACCGCCACGGGCAACTTCACCGAGTCGCTGCCGCTCGTGTCACTAAAGGGCAGGGGGCTTGGCTTGAGCTTCTCGCTCAGCTACAACTCCGAGTCGGCCTATGAGTACCAGCTCGCGCTCGACCAGGCGTCCTCTGGGGGCTACAACTGGTCGTTCCCGGTCGGCCAGGGCTGGAGCTACACCTACGGAGCGGAGCTGCAGGCAGGCCCCCCCGCGGCAGGCGACGTCATGGTGTTCGAGCCCGACGGCGCGGCGGTCGAGTTCACAGATCCCGTCACGAGCTCGACGACTGGTGTCACCACCTGGTCGCCTGCTGCCCCGAGAATGACCGCCACCTTGTCCGAGAGCTCTGCGGGCATCTATACCTTTGGTCTCGAAGGTGGACGAGAGACCTACCAGTTCCGCTCCGACGGATCGCTCAGCTCGATGTCGGACTCGAACGGTTATGCGCTTTCTTTCTCCAGCGAGTCGGCTGGCTCTGGGGCCTGCCCGTCGTCGACCACGGTCTCGTACTGCAACGTAGTGACCGACTCCTCTGGGCGTGAGCTGACGCTTGCGATCGGCTCAGCTTCCTCCTCCTCTGAGGGCAGCATCATCGAGGTGATAGACCCGATGGGGAACACCTGGACCCTCGGCTACACCTCCGGCACGACATCCACCGGCAACTGGCTCGACTCGGTGACAGACCCGATGGGGAACACGACCAAGTTCTCCTACGACACCCAGAACGCCAACCAGGCGATGACCCATGACTTGACGCAGGTGACAACTCCCCTCGGGGCCGAGACCACCAATGTCTACAATGCCCAGGGCCAGGTCGTCTCCCAGACCAACCCTGCCGGCGGCGTCACGACCTTCTCCTACGTCGGAGATCCGATGTCCGCGCTAGGCGGCTCGACGCTTGTCACAGAGCCTTCCGGCTCGGAGAGCCTCTTCAGCTACGCGTTCGGAGAGAGGATCTCGGTGGTGAGCGGTTACGGCACACCCTCTGCTGCGACGTGGGAGCTCGTCTACGACCCGACGACGGGGCTTCCCGAAAAGGTGGTTGCCCCGGATGGAGCGACCACGAGCTATACCTATGACTCTCTTGGGGATCCCACCACCGTCACCAACCCGCTGGGCGACGTGACGAGCTATACCTACAACTCCTTTGGCGAGCCGCTGACGAAGACCAACGCCGCCGGAGTCACCACCGTGTACGGCTACGACTCCGCAGGGAACCTTCTCTACGAGCGGGTGGACCCTGACTACGCTGCGGATCAAGCAGCCGGCACGCCGGACGGATCGGGGTCTTCGGACACCGACTCGGGCTCTGCGGCCGTGGAGCCGCTCACTACCTTTGAGTACAGCTCCTCGTACCCGGGTGAGCTCGTGTCCGTGACCAATCCGCTGGGCGAGACCGCTAGCTATACCTATGATGCCTACGGCTACCCGGCGTCTGTGACGAACCCCCTTGGATACGAGACGACCTATACCTACAACGCAGACGGCGAGATGACCTCCAGCGTGCTGCCTTCAGGCAACCTGTCGGGAGCTAGCCCCCAGAGCTACGAGACCACCTATACCTACAACGCAGACGGCGAGGAGACCTCCGTCACCGGTCCGCCGACAGCCTCTGCGCCAAATGGCGCGACGATCAGCTATACCTACAACGCAGACGGCGACAAGACCTCTGTGACCAACCCGCTTGGCGACACCTGGAGCTATACCTACAACTCTGCAGGCGAGCTCACCGCGGTGACCGACCCGCTCGGCAACGAGACGACCTATGGCTACAACGCAGACGGCAACAAGACCTCTGTGACCAACCCGCTCGGCGACACCTGGACCTATGCGTACTCAGACCCCGCCTACCCGGGATCGGCGACCTCTTCTACCGATCCTCTGGGCGACACAACGACCACCGTCTACAACTCCGTAGGAGCGGTCGCCTCTGTGACCAACCCGCTCGGCGACACCTGGAGCTATTCCTACAACGCAGACGGCGAGGAGACCTCGGTGACGGCCCCTGCTACACCTGCTGCGCCAGATGGCGCGACCACGAGCTACACCTATGACTCTCTCGGCAACAAGACCTCTGTGACCAACCCGCTCGGCG
>JAJYWA010000099.1 GCA_021791755.1 Actinomycetes bacterium
TGAGACCAGGCGATAGGGTGGCCGTTGCACTCGAGCGAGGAGGTCGCCGGCTGCAGGTCCAGGTGGTGTTGGAGGCGCGTCCTGGCTATGTTCCCTGAATGCTGTGCTCAGCGCTGTCTCGGCCTCCGGTGACCGGGGAAAATCTACCGCCCGACCGCCTGCGGTCGACGTTGGCGAGCAACGTGGAGCTGCGCCGGCGCGAAAAGAACAAATAAGCGAACAAGATCATATGCCCGGATTGCCCAAGTGCCACGTTATGTGTGAGGAGATGTCAAGTGTCTGAAGAGCCGCAGGTTCCCGAGGGGGAAGGTCCGTACGAGGCGTTGCCCTCTCTTGATCCGCAAGACGAGCAGGTTCCCGAGCCCCCTCCCCGAAGAGGGCACGTGCGAATCGTGTACCTCGGTCCTGTGGCGCCGCACTGGGAGGTCGAGTCGAACTTCGGTGATCGGGCGCTGATCGAAGAGCTCAGGCAGCGGATCTTGGCCCGGCTAGTCTTAGTGCCGCCTCATGACCCGCAGTTCAGGAGGAACCGGGAGCGGGTGTCGCGGGACGCCGAGAGGGAGAACGTGACCCTCGAGTGGGTGCTGGGCCCGAGCGAGGTGTCCGAAGCTCCGCTGATTCGAGATTCCGCTGGTGATGCTAGCGACACGGCAGGAAGCTGAGCCCACAGCAGTAGCTCATTTGTGAAGAGATCTGTGGTCGGATGAAGCCGCCCGTGATGAGTGCACACCGGTACCACTCGCATAGGCGCCCGTGCCCGTTCGCATTTGCTGACGCCGTTGTGAGCACGGTCTAGTCGAGCGGCAGGCTGATCCGTTCGAGCCAGAGGCCAGGTGCGTCGACCTCGGCCTCGGTGGGGAAGTTGGATGAAGATGACCAGAGCAAGGCCAGGCCTCCTTCCCCGGCCCGGTCCAGGACTCCCTTGATGAATGATGCGCCTCGTTCTATCAATGCATTGTCGAGGCGTAGGCCGAAGAGCCTCTCCGCCAATGCCTCACCTTGCTTTCCATCGATTCGCCGACGCTGCATTGCTTCCGACAGCGGCCCGGCAGAGCCGATCAGACGCTGGCTGGTTTGCGCCACGACGTAGTCCACATATCCTTCGACCACCGCAACTGCTGTGCTGATCTGGTTCATTGTCGAGCGTTGAGCGGGAGATCGCGCTTCCCCGAGGAGAATGGCCGGATCACCGAGCGCGCTCTCGATGGTCCCTGGCTCCGAGATGTCGAAGTGTCCCAGGCTGTCCTCGAGGTTCACCATCCTAGGCTCGAAGCCGCTCGCATACGCTTGCAGCAGGCCGTAGATACGCTTGTGCACATGGGTGAGCCCGAGAACCGCGTGGTGGGCCACCTCGCGCAGGCAAACCCAGAGCTCGACGTCTTCTGCTGGGAGGCTCCAATCCTCTGCGAAGGATGCGATGTTGGCAGGCACGAGCAGGAGCTTCTCGGACGGCGGCCTTGGCACTGGGAGGTCGTACTGGCCCAGAGCGCGCTGGGCAAGATGCCCGATCGCCGCGCCGCACTGGACGCTGACGAGCACAGGACCAACGGCTGCAACCCATCCTCCCAGCAGATCGTGTGCGGCCGGGTCGTCGATGTCATCGCCGGCTTGGCCTTTGCCCGCCAGGAACCGGGACCACAGGCCGGCGCCCATGTCCTCGAGGTTGCCTGCCGGCGCTCCGAATTCGTTCGTTGCGCCCGGCATGTCCCCGGCTTGCGCCGGGTCGTCAGTAGTCCCTGGAGCGCCCGTTGATCCGGGGGCGAGTGACCGGGCCAGCGACTCGAGGAGCGGGCGCCATGCTTCGAGCGTGTACCACGCCCAGGCCGACCTGTTGACGGGCTGGACTTCCAGGCTCTTGCCGGTGACGGAGGTGGAAAGTCCGGTCACCTCTGTGACGTGAAGGTCGGCAACCCGGACAAGCTCTTCCAGGTGGATCCGCGTGAGCGGATCCACGTTGGGTTCGTCCGTGCCCTCGCTGGCAATGCCGACCGCGAGCTGGTGGGCCAGCTCCCAGTGCACGGGCCCCTTGGTTTGCAGGAGCTTCATTAGGTCCCCGAGAAGGTTCTCGAAGAAACCCTCGCTGCCGGATGCGTCAGATGGGCTCACCCCAGCGATGTTACTTCAGCCTCGGAGGTTGTCTGCAGTTACGGGCGTCCGATGGAGCGCGTGGCGTGATATCTGTTGCCGGCGAAGCCTTTCTGGCGCATGTGCTTGACAGAAGTAAGCGACGATGATATATATTGTACAAGAACTGCAGAGCATTTTCTCGAAAGGATAATCGCTGGCTTGGTGAGCTAACAATTTGGTAGCCAACTCAGTCTTGAGATACGGCGCGTTCAACGTGGTGACGGTAGCGAGTGAGCTGGGAGGAGCCGCTCTAGATGAAAAAAGAGGATAGGCGCTTGCACCATCTGCCCAAGAGAAGGACTGTGGTATGGATCGCGATCCTCGCGTTCTCCGGGCTCATCGTAAATGCGCTGTATCCTCCTCCAACCCAGGGCGCGGTGTTTGCGTCTCCTATGGGCTGGACGGTGCAGGTGGACGGTTTTCCCGCGCATCCGTCGCCGCCCGAGCCTATGAATGCCCAAGGCAGGCTAGAAGCCGTGTCGTGTGTGGCCGATAGGTTCTGCGAAGCCGTCGGCCAACTGCAAATGAACGGTCCATACGCAATATATCCATTAGCGCTTTCATATCGCGGTCGCTACTGGTACGACCAGGCGACTCCGACCGCACCGCCGGGCGTGAAGTCTTATGGTGAGAATCTTGAGGGAATATCCTGTGCAAGTGAAGTGTTTTGCGTGGCTGTCGGCCAAATACGACAGCACGCGCCCCGGATTACTCCTCCGAAGGGCGTGAATCCTACATTGATGAGGCTTCTTGCGGATGAAAATGTTAGTAAGCCCATAATCGCCACGTACAACGGCGCGTCGTGGTCCCTTCAGATGCTTTCGGGGCCTTTTTGGAGCGGGTCCTTGGCGAGCGTCTCGTGTCCAACTATGGGATTCTGCATGGCTGTTGGCGGGGGAAGGGTTTATGCTGGAGTCTCCGGCAAGAGGTTGCAGTTTAAGTCGGCGCCAATCACGTTTACCTACAATGGAAGTGGCTGGGTCTTGATGACTACCCCTGCATCGCTTGATAAATCGAGTCTAAATAGCGTGTCTTGTGTTAGCGCGAGCTTCTGCGAGGCTGTCGGTTACAGTAGCGCAAGCTTGGCAAGCGCGCTGTCCGGGAGTACGGATGCTGTGATAACTAAGTACAACGGGGCGACCTGGGTTGTGCAGGCGTCTCCGGCGCGTACGGCTGGATCGGACCTGAATGGCGTCTCATGCGTGAGCAGTGTATTCTGCGAAGCGGTAGGCAGCGGACGTCCGATCCTAGCCATCCGGCGCGTTCGCGGCCGCCGGATGATGACGCTGGGTACCAAGCAGGCGCTCGTGGAGAAGTACAATGGCACCTCTTGGAGCACGCAAGGAACGCCCGCCATTCCTGTCGCTCCGAACGAGTTTGTGACCTCCCTGTACGCCGTGTCATGTGCGAGGGTCACATCTTGTGAGGCAGTAGGCACTTGGATAAATAATTATGTCATAGTAGGGCCTCTCATGGAAGGGTATGACGGTAAGCATTGGGTAATCCAGGGCAGTCCACTTGAGCCGCCGTATAATTATAAGGGCGTCAATTACGACGCGCCCCGACTGCCTTATTACTCGTGGACATTTACGGACGATGTGTCGTGCACTGGGTACGCCTGTGAAGCCGTTGGTGTTATCGTGCCGAACAAGCCAAACGAGTCTCTTAGGTTGGTTGGCAATCACACAGCGCTTATCGAGAAGCACACGATGGCGTCGAACCATCCGTCCCGTGTCAGCAGACACAGGTGACTGTGCGGGGAGCAAGGTTAGGGAGCCAGGTTCATCAGCGGCCAGCGTAGAACCGACGCCAGGGCCGCCATGGCTTGACGCCAGTCAGGTTGGGCTGGGCGCAAGCACGGCGTTCAGTATGATAGGAGCGCTCTGGCCAGCTCGGACGACTCCTATGACGACTTTGGTGTAGGGAGGCATGAGGTAGAGGTCGCTTTTGAGCTCTGCCATGGAGCTGATGGTCTGGCCATTCAGCATCGCGATGATGTCTCCCGGGCGGATCCCGGCCTGCTGCGCGGAGCTGCTGGGCTCGACCACCGTTACCTTCGCGCCGCCAAGGTCGGCGGCTGGCGTCCTGCCCTCGATGGATCTATTGGCATCACGGAATGCGTCAGGTGTCGCGTCTGCCGCCTCGATGCCGAGCCAACCGTGGACGACGCGCCCTGTGGTTGCCAGCTCATTGGCTACGCCGAGGGCCAGCGGAGCTGGGATCGATGTCGTTCCATGCCCTAGCGTGTTGCTGCCGGAGGCGGCGATCACGCCGATCAGTTGGCCCGCACCGTTGATCAGTGCTCCCCCCTGGGCTCCGTTGCCCAGTGGGGCGTCTGTTGTTATGGCGTTGATCAGCGCAGTGCCAGGAGCGACACGAGCGTGATGCCCTGCTGATCTCACTACGCCGATAGCGACCATCTCGCCACCGGTTCCTCCCGGCGCGACGGCGATGGTGAGCTCCCCGACGTGAGTCGGTGTCGCGGCGCCTTGAGCCGCAGGCAGCGCATGGAACTTGATCCCATTGCCGAGAGGCCTGATCACTGCAACGTCCGAGCTGGCGTCGGCGCCCACCAAGACCGCGGGACGCTTCTGACCGGTGGGTGTAACGACGGTGATGCGCTTGGCTCCGGCGACGAGCTGCGATGTGGTGATGATCAGGCCGTTGGGGCGTATGACGAGCCCGGCGCCCTGGACAGCGGCGCCTCTGCGCACGGAGGTTATGCGCACTGATGCGGCACGGAGCTCGGCAATGGTGTCGAGGACGCTTGGTCCGGCTTCGACTGAGGCGATTCTCGCCAAGGGTGCGCCTTTGACCGCGTGAGCGCCGGCTCCCCTGGCGCCGAGGGGTGAGCTCGTCGCTGCCCCGGCGAGATCATACGCGCTTTGTGCGTGAGCGTTGGACCCAGGTTCGACCAGATGGAAACCCACCACGGCGGCGGTTGATGCGGCCGCGGTCGCTAAGGCTACGATGACGATGGTGGGTATCCCTTGCCGGCGCCTAGGGGGCGTTCCGGGTTGAGCGAATCCAAGGGAAGGGCGGTAGCCACCGTAGGTCGCAGACGACCACGCATCCGATGTCAAGTGCGCGCCAGGTGCGGCAGGCAGGCTCTTCGGGCGGTCCGCGGGGACCCGGCTATGCCCGGGTCGCAGGCGGAATCGAGCACGCCGCGGCCGCGCCGCGTCGGTCATCCGGATCTCGGACGGATGCCTCCAGATCCGGTCCTCGGCGGGCGGGCACTCTGCCTTGAAACCGGCCATCGAGGGGTCATCCTCCGGGTCTGGGGAATCTACGAAGAAGCCATCGTCTCGAGCCACCATTCTCAGGATATAACGGGTTCGGCTGCGATAGACGTCGGGTAGGCGGACGCGAGCCCTACGATGGGTTCGCTCTAGCTTCGCGGAGGTTCCTGGCGCCGGCCGGGCGCCTCCGGTAGTGAAGGAGGTTTGCGAGGTGAGCATTGTCTAGAGATCTGGCCATCGATCTCGGTACGGCGAACACGCTTGTGTACGCTCGAGGTCGAGGGATAATCATGAACGAGCCGACGGTGCTGGCGCTCAATTCGAGGACGCGCGAGGTGCTGGCGATGGGACGCGAAGCATGGGAGATGATCGGCCGGACTCCGGGCTACATAGTCGCTGAGCGGCCTCTTCGCGAGGGCGCCATAACAGACTTCGATGTCACTGCCAGGATGCTGCGCCTGCTGCTCGACCGGGTTGGGGTCTCACGGTTCAACAGACCTCGAGTTCTCGTCTGCGTCCCCTCTGCTATAACTGCGGTGGAGCGCAGGGCGGTGGAGGAGGCGACCCGGAAAGCGGGTGCGTCCATGGTGCGGATGATCGAGCAGCCGCTCGCTGCGGCGGTAGGGGCGGGGTTGGCGATAGACGAGCCGGTCGGCAACATGGTCGTGGATGTCGGAGGCGGCACCACCGAGACCGCGGTCTTCGCTCTGGGTGGCATCGTAAGCTCCTGCGCGCTGAGGGTCGGCGGCTTTGACATGGACGCGGCACTGCAGGCTTACGGGCGCGAAGCATACGGTACCGCGCTCGGGGAGCGCACGGCGGAGGAGATCAAGATGGCCATCGGGTCTGGTCACCCATCCTTCGACGGGGTAAGCGTTCGAGTTCGTGGTCGCGACCTGATGTCTGGAATGCCCAAGGCCATCGTTCTCAGCTCGGCAGAGGTGCGAGAGGCCATTGCGGAGCAGGTCGACTCGATAGTCAGCGCTACGGTCACGTGCCTCGGACAGGCTGCTCCCGATCTCGCCCAGGACATCATGTACGAGGGGATCCACCTCGTGGGCGGGGGAGCCTTGCTGCGGGGCATGGCCATGCGGATCGCGGAGGAGACCGGTGTTCGTGTCAAGCCGGTGGAGGCTCCTTTGGAGTGCGTCGTTCTCGGAGCTGGAAAGTGCCTGCAGTTCTTTGACTCGATGGAGCATCTGTTCCTTGCGTCGGGTCGCTGATCGGGGATACCGGAGGACCGCTGATCGGGGATACCGGAGGGCTCAGTCCAGGGCAAGCAGCTCTTCGGCCGACTGGCGTACCTGCCAATCTCGGTCGGCGAGGCAGCTCTTCATGGCGGCTTCCGCGTCCGGGTGGTCGAAGGCGGCGAGCGCCACTACGGCTCTCCTCCGTACTTGGGGTCTATCAGATAGGGCTTGGATAATCGATGCCAGGGTCTTTGGATCGCCGATCGTTCCGAGCGCTGCCACAGCCGCCTCCCGGCACAGCGGGCTGCGATGGTTGCATGCGACGGCGTGCAGGGCCTCGAGAACATCAAGGGCGGCCGTCGAGGCCGAGGACCGGTTCTCGCACAGCTCACCGAGGGCCCAGGCAGCTGACTCGCAGACGAGATCATCCGGATCTTCGAGAAGATGGACGATCTCCGCGGCGAGCGCTCGCTTGTCGTGCTCCCGGCCTGCGAACCGCGAGCGCCTGGCCGCGATCTCACAGGTCCGTCGTCGCACCTGCGGGTCCTGATCGGTGAAGCCGCGATTCAAGTCCATCAAGTCCATGTGGTTGCTCCGCGCCAGTGCGCCGAGCGCTGCTGCGCGCACTGTGGGGCTGGGGTCGTCCAGGTGCTCTCTAGCGCATGCCTCGTCGGATCGATAGCCGGCCAGGATGGCGGCGATGCGTCGCGGTCCTGGCGGGCGGCGCAGGGTAACCGAGCGTGGCTCTTGGCTGCTCATGACAGCAGGCAGTTCACGGCTGCTCATGACGGTAGGGATCGAGGTTTGCAGCGCGCGTGCACACAGCGTCACTGCTACTTAGTACCGTGTCAGGTGTGACAGATTCGCCGCCGAAAAGCCTATGGCCTGTGCACCGTGGCATCGGCCCGCTCGGGCGAGCGCTCGGGCGCCGGTACAGAGCCATCATCATCACGGTGGCCATCTTACTGGTGTTGGTCATCGTGGCATCGGAGGTGCGCCTTCCTTACTATGCGATGTCGCCAGGCCAGGCCGTGCCTGTGGAGTCGATGATCAAGGCGCCAAAGAGCGTCGCCGTGCATCGCTCCCACGGCTCGGTCCTCATGACCGACGTCTACGTGACCCCCGTGCGCCTTATCGATCTCCCCAGCTACTGGTTGAGCTCGGACACTGCGCTGTTGCCGTCGCAGGACCTCCTCGGAGGCCTCTCGGCCAGCGAGTACGAAGCGCTGAGCCTTTCGGAGATGCGCCACTCCCAGCTCCAAGCAGAGGTGGCGGCCCTCAGGTACCTGGGGTACTCGGTACCAGGGTACTCGGGGGCAGTGATCGCGAAGGTGCTTCCCGACACTCCGGCTGCGGCTGCCAAGTTGGCGCCAGGCCAGGTGATCACCTCGATCAATGCCCGCCCGACGCCCGATGACGTCGCGCTCGCGAGCGTCTTAGGGGCACTGCGGCCGGGCGACGTGGCCACTCTGGGGATTGTCGACCCTTCGAGGTCGGGATCGTCGGGGTTGGGTACCTCTCATGCTGTCACCGTGCGGCTTGGTTCGAGGAAGCTGAGCTCCGGCCGGGGCAACGGCCCATACCTGGGCGTCGAGCTTTCGCTCTCGCGCCAGGAGAGGTTCAAGCTCCCGTTGGCGGTGACGATAGGCGCAGGGAACATTGGCGGGCCTTCGGCGGGTCTCGCCTTCACGCTCGGGATCATCGACGAGCTCACCTCGGGATGGCTGACAGCGGGCCGGACGGTGGCCGCCACAGGGACCATCAGGGTCAACGGCACGATTGGCGAGGTGGGTGGCGTGGCTCAGAAGACCGTCGCCGTCGAGCGAGGAGGCGCGAGTGTCTTCATCGTGCCGGCGGGTGAGCTCACCCAGGCTCGTAGCCATTCGAACGGCCATCTCGAGGTGCTGGGCGTGACCACGCTCGTCCAAGCAGTCCGCGACCTGATGAAGCTGGGCGGTAGGCTCGGTTCTCATGCTGGCCGGAAGTTCCCACCGAGACCGCTCCCGGCATCGTAGGCTGGCGACAATGCCGGACGACATTCGCTTCAACATCCCAGTCCACTCCCTGCTACGGGCGGAAGAGATCGCAGGCCGCTCCTTCCCGAAGGTTCGCAGGGGCCTTGATCCCGCGAAGGTTCAGGCCTTCCTCGAGTCCGTGGCGCGTGACGTCCGGCTGCTCGTAGAACGCGAGGAGGAGCTGCGCGCTCGGCTCAGCGATGCTGAGCACCGTGCGGCGAACCCGATTATTGATGAAGGCACATTGACCGCTGCCTTGGGGCAGGAGGCCGCAAGCCTTCTGCAGAGCGCTCGGTCCACCGCCGCCGAGCTGATGGCAGAGGCAGAGTTGCACGCTGCTGAGGAGCTCGCGCAGTCCCGGCGTACGGCCGAGGAGATGCGGATCGAGGCTGAGGCGGTGCTCCAGAAGGCCCAGGAGGGCGCTCGGTCCACGCTCGAAGAGGCGTCAGCGACGGCCGCCGAGAACGCCTCGCGCATCATCGAGGCAGCGAGCGCGGACGCAGAAAAGATGGTCAATGATGCCAAGGACGAGTGCCGGGCAATGGTCAAGGAGGCTCAGGAACTACGCTCGAAGGTCCTCAATGACATGGCTCGCCGGAGACGCACGCTGCAGATCCAGCTCGAGCAGCTGCGAGCGGGAAGGGACTCGCTGCTCGGTTCGGTTCGTGAAGTTCGCAGAACGATCGACCAGATAGCAGAGGATCTTCACAATGCAGAGGGCGAGGCTCGGGGAGCTGCCCAAGCGGCTGGCGAACAGGCTGAGGCCGGGCCTGGTGAGGCTGAGGAGGTTGAGGCTGGGGCCGGGCTTGGTG
>JAJYWA010000100.1 GCA_021791755.1 Actinomycetes bacterium
GTCGCGTCGGCGAACGCACCGCCGTAGTCGGCGAGAGTTTCCGCGGCAATAACGACAACCCCGGTTCGACGCGCCCGAGCCACGCCGCTGCTGGGCCTCGCCGGCCTCGCCAGTCAGCGACCTAACATGTCAGACCGGCGTGATAGAACCAAACGCAGAAGATGGGTGAGGTCCAAACGTGAAGACCTCCGTGGTCGGGAAGGCGGGATTTGAACCCGCGACCTCAGCGTCCCGAACGCTGCGCGCTAACCAAGCTGCGCTACTTCCCGTATCGTGCGTGTTCATGGACGACGAAACGTCTGGGTTAGATAGCTTCTACATGACCCAGCGTAGCGTGTGTGCGGCGCTGCGTCATGAAACAGCCGGGACGCCTTCGTACGCACAGGCGCCATGGTTGCCCGGGCTCCACGGTCGCCCGCGGAGACTGCCACCTCGGCCGAGCGGTGGCTTACCGTATGCCATTCGCTCCGTTGCCATCCGGAGGTGCGACCTCCCGCTTGATCGCCACTACCTTGCTGATCCGCCGACGGTCCATCTCTGCAACCTTGAGCTCCCACGAACCGATGGTGGCGCTCTCACCCTCATTGGGAATATGTCCGAGGACGTCGAAAAGGTAGCCACCGAGGGTGACGTACTCCCCACCCGGTATCGTCAACTTCATCTGCGCGCCGATGTCGTCGAGGCTGCATGCGCCGTCGACCAGCCATCGCCGATCGTCGACACGAGCAATCTCGGGCTCTTCATACTGGTCCAGCTCGTCGTGCACATCGCCGACGAGCTCGGCGATTATGTCGCCTGCAGTCACCACGCCAGCGACGCTTCCGTACTCGTCGACGACTACAGCGAATGCCCATCTGCCGGCGCGCATCTCTGCCAGGAGGTCCAGGGCAAGACGGGACTCCGGGACAAGATGGGGCTGCCTGAGCCTTCTGGATATCTCAAGAGCGGTTGGCGTTGTGGCTGGATCATCGGGACGCCACCCACCGCGGAAGAGATCCTTCAAGAACAAAATACCCGTCAACCGGTCAAGATCCTCGTCGTAGACGGGAAGGCGTATATGCCCCGAGGTCTTGACCGCAAGAGCAACTCGTGCTGCGGTGACAGGAATCGCCAGGCCAACTACGTCCACCCGTGGAGTCATCACCTCGCGCACGATCGCACTCTTCAGCTCTGCCAACGATGCGAGCACGCGAGCCTCTTCTGCAGCGGCCTTCGATGGCTGCGTCTCGGCGACAAAGCCGTCTGAGGATGTACCCGCCTGGCGCGACGGTGATGATCGAACTTGCCGTGAGTGCCCTTCGACTGACGACCCACGATGTCTCGGCAACCTCACCGGTCTGCTGACCTCTCCAACTCTCTGCCTCCTCTGAGCAGCTGGTTGCCGGTGCGCTCGGGCGTCTCCGCGTGCTCGTTCAAGCGTTGCCGGTCAGTGAGCGATGGCGTCGGCCGCGCGGACCGGCGGTGCAGTACGGATCGGTAGTGGTTGGTACGAATCGTCGTGAAACGCACCACCTTCGAGGAGCGTCGTCACGGCGCGCCGCACTCGTACGGCGTCCAGCGGCTTGATCAGCCATCCCTCGGCTGCACAACGACGAGCCAAGAACACGTCAGCCCTGCGATCGAGAAGCATGAGGACGGGAATGTGAGCAATCTTGCCCCACGACTCGTCAAGGTGAAGGTCCATGCAAATTGCCATCCCACCCATGCTCCCCATCTGGAGATCGACGACGACCAGATCCGGAGGATCTGCGTGAGCTGCAGCGATGACGGCTTGACCGGTGGAGGCTTCAGCCACTTCGAGCCCTGCCTCTCTGACAGCGGCGGATATGTTCTCTGACACCAAAGTTGTGTCGCTGGCTACCAGCACGTATCCCACGCTCACAGGTTAACCGGTCCAGGCCCGTCTGGCCAGGCCGGGACGCTCCACACGGGACTGCGCCTCGGTCACCAACGTGCCGCATGAAGCAACTCCGATAAGAGCGGCCCGAAAGAACTGGCGTAGCTACCAAGGATCGCCGCTCGGTCAGGCGTCGTGAAGCCTGTCCTCCACGGCCCGAACCACGGCCAGCTGTAAACGATCCGCATAGCCCGGGCAACCCAGGCAGATATCGCTGGATCCTCGATCCTCTAGTGACAGCGCCAACTGAAAGCCCTGCTGAGCTCGTAGCTACTGGTCAAACGCACGACTTCGACTGGCAGTCCTTCGACCACCACGCATCGCGCCGGGACAGCTGCGTCAAGGACCTTAACGTGATCATCGACACCCGTTGGGCCCTTCTCAGGCCGCACCAGCAGTCTGAGAACCTGGCGGCATCAGACGTCAGAGCAGTCACAGGATCTGTGCCTACTCCAGCAACAGTGCACTATCCCTGCCGAGGTAGTGGCGGATCGATCGCGACATCGACATCGACATCGATCCCCCGGCGTACGCTCTCGGTTACCACGCAGAAGTCCTCGAACAGCTCGAGACAGCGGCCGATGCGACCCTCCGAGCCGGGCAACACCGTAACCTTCAATACCACCTCCAGCGTGCCAATGCGTAGCCTGCCGGCAGGGTTCCGCACTTGCTTGGCGTTGACCTCGGAGTGCAACGCCGTCACTTCTACATGCGCGCGACGCAGGCAGTAGAGCAGGCTCGCGCTCAGACAGTTGCCAACGGCCGCAGCAAGCAAGGCAGAGGCATTGGGGCCGCTACCGCTCCCCAGGGGATGTGGCTCATCCATGATAATAGGCTCGAAGCTACGCCCGAGGTCCGCCTTGAACCGGTAGCCCTCCAGGAGGTCAAGCCTCACGCAAGTCGTTCCGGCGTCATCGGTCACGGGTCCAGTGCGATCAGTCACGAGTCGGGCGTCATCAGTCACGCATCCAGGCTAGCCACCGAGACGACCGTGGGCCGAGTCATGCAATCGAGGGCAGGCTGAGCGTTATGAGCTCCTCCGAGCTTGCCACACCACGGAAGCAGCCCGAGGTCGGTACGCCGTACGCCGTACAGATGTCGGGCGAAAGGCGCCTGGCCTGCTACAGCCGGCCAGGCGCCCAGTACGCACGGTGACACATCTAGCAGCTTACTTGCAAGGGATTTGATATATAGACGCTCATGTTTGCTATACTGTGAGAAAGAATAGTGCAGAGAGCACATTCAGGCACCAGAGCAGCAATAGCCAAGAACAAGAGGCAGGAGGACCTAGAGCAATGCCAAAGGCCGTAGGTATAGACCTTGGGACGACGAACTCAGTTGTCAGCGTGTTCGAAGCTGGCGAACCAACCGTAATACCGAATGCGGAAGGAGGACGGACTACCCCGTCTGTGGTCGGTTTCTCCAAGACCGGCGAGGTGCTGGTGGGAGAGGTGGCCAAACGCCAGGCCATTACGAACCCCGATCGCACAGTGCGGTCGGTCAAGCGCGAGATGGGCACTTCATGGACCATCGACATTGACGGCAAGGGTTATACGCCGCAAGAGATCTCGGCCCGAATACTGGCCAAGCTGAAACGAGATGCCGAGTCCTACCTCGGGGACCAGGTGAACCAAGCCGTCATCACCGTTCCTGCCTACTTCGACGATGCCCAGCGGACGGCGACCAACGAGGCAGGAAAGATTGCTGGTCTGGAGGTCCTGAGGATCATCAACGAGCCCACCGCGGCTGCGCTCGCCTACGGGCTCGACAAGGAAGCGGCGGAACAGACTGTCTTGGTGTTCGACCTCGGTGGGGGAACCTTCGACGTATCGGTTCTCGAGATCGGCGACGGCGTCTTCGAGGTGAAAGCAACCTCAGGCAATACTCACCTCGGCGGCGACGACTGGGATCAACGGGTCATCGACTGGCTGGTCAAGGAGTTCAAGAACACCGAAGGCGTAGACCTGTCAGCGGACAAGATGGCTCTGCAACGACTCAAGGAAGCAGCGGAGAAGGCGAAGGTCGAACTGTCCAGCGTTCAAGAGACCCAGATCAACCTCCCATTCATAACCGCCACCTCCGAAGGCCCAAAGCACATGGACCTGAAGCTCAGCCGTGCAAAGTTCAACGAGCTGACAGCGGATCTCGTCGAAGCATGTAGGGGGCCTTTCGATCAAGCGATCTCGGATGCAGGGCTTTCGAAGTCTGACGTGGACCACGTCATCTTGGTTGGCGGCTCGACACGGATACCCGCCGTTCAAGATCTGGTGCAGTCCCTAACCGGCAAGGAACCGCACAAGGGCGTCAACCCAGACGAGGTCGTCGCAGTGGGCGCAGCGATCCAGGCTGGTGTGATGAAGGGCGACGTAAAGGACGTGCTCCTGCTTGACGTCACTCCCTTGAGCTTGGGTATCGAGACGAAAGGTGGAGTCATGACGCGGCTTCTGGAGCGCAACACGACGATACCGACCAAGCGTTCGCAGGTGTTCACGACGGCTGACGACAACCAGCCTTCAGTCGAGATCCACGTCCTGCAAGGCGAGCGAGAAATGGCTATGTACAACAAGACGCTGGGGAAGTTCCAGCTGGTCGATCTCCCGCCAGCGCCGCGCGGCGTACCGCAGATAGAGGTGACGTTCGACATCGATGCAAACGGGATCGTTCACGTCTACGCAAAGGATCTGGCTACTGGCAAGGAACAGTCGATGACGATCACCGGCCAGTCAGCCCTCTCGAAGGACGAGATCGCTCGAATGGTGAGGGATGCCGAATCCCACGCAGCGGATGATCGCCGCCGCAGAGAGGAGGCCGAGGTGCGTAACAATGCGGACACCCTTGTCTACCAATCAGAGAAGCTGCTGCGAGAGCAGGGCGCCAAGGCGAGCGCTGACGAGAAGGAGAAGATCGAGTCCTCCCTTTCGGCGCTAAGGCAAGCCCTTGCGGGCAGCGACATCGAGGCCATCAAGAGCTCGACGGATGCTCTGGCACGCGAGAGCCAGAGCTTTACCCAACGGCTGTACGAGACGGCGGCACACGACGCTCGCGACGGCGGCGGCAGCTCGCCGGACGGGTCGAGTGGAGATCAAGATGGCTCCGACGACGAGGTCGCAGAGGCTGAGATCGTAGACGAGCAGGGGGCATGAGCTTGCCCGGGCAAGATCGTCGGGACAGCCATTACTCAGGACCTACCGATCAACAGAAGGCCGGGCGAGCGCCTTCTGTTGATCGCGGCGCATCCGGAGAACCACCGGCCGGCGGAGAGTCGGAAGCTGCCGGCAGGCAGGCAGGCGCCGCCGGTCACTCCACATTCTTCGACAGGGGGCTCATTCGTAGCCAATACGACCGAGGCGCCGAAGAGTGGAGCGGACAGGATGAGCCCGATGGGCCCGATGAGTGGGACGGACAGGATGGTCAGGTGGGACCCGAGGGAAACCAGGCAAGCAGTGCTGGCGAGATACCTGGCGTCGAGGAGGTGCGGGGTGAGCAATCTGGCGCAGGTTATCCTGCCGGCGATGAAGCCCAGCTGGATCCGCTGTCGGCCGCACTGGCCGAGCGCGACGAGTACCTTGACGCACTGCGCAGGCTGCAGGCCGAGCTCGAAAACTACCGCAAGCGGATAGCCCGCCAGCAAAAGGAATATGCCGAGCGGGCTACGGAAGGGTTGGTGATCAAGCTACTGCCGGTCTTTGATGCGCTGGACCTTGCAGTGCGTCACGCCGAGAGCCTTCGGAGCCCCAGCACCCCAGACGATCACCCGCGCGACGACCATGCGGGGCTTCGCGGCGACAGCGCCGATGTTGCACGCTCAGGGAGCTCGGCGCCGTCTGAGCCGACAATCTTGAGCACAGCGCTTGCGGCAGACGAGGGTTCTGCTGGAGCTGCGCCTGAGGGGCTTTCACAGATCAGAAGCATGCTTCTTGGCTCCTTGGAACGCGAAGGCCTGCTAAGAGTTGACCCTCGCGCCGGAGATCCATTCGATCCTTCACTCCATGAGGCTGTCATTCACTCGCCGTCCGACAACCCAGATGACACTGGTCATGCGGGGCCTGTGGTCGAGGAGGTCCTGCGAGTGGGCTACTGCTGGAACGGCCGGATGGTGCGCGCAGCGATGGTGAAAGTCAAAGGTTGAGCTAGGCGGAACAGAGGACTTAGCCCATGGTCGCACAGCGGGAATGGTTCGAAAAAGACTACTACAAGGTTCTCGGCGTCAACAAGTCGGCCACCGACTCCGAGGTGACCCGCGCCTATCGAAAGCTGGCGAAGAAGTACCACCCTGACGCGAACCCTGGCTCAGATGAGCGCTTCAAGGAGATATCCGGGGCTTACGATGTTCTCGGAGATGCGGCCAAGCGGAAGGAGTATGACGAGGTACGCCGCCTATCGCGCTCGCACCTAGGCGGATTCGGTGATCACGGCGCTGGTGGCGAAGCTGGCTTCAACTTCAAGCTCGATGATCTCGGCGATCTGCTCGGAGACCTTTTCTCCAAGGGATCGCGGCCTTCGCGCGGGAGCGGTCCGCAGCGCGGCGCTGACCTCGAAGCCGAACTGCACCTATCCTTCGAAGACGCAGTCAACGGCGTCACCACATCGGTCAACGTGACCAGCGATGCGCGCTGTCACATCTGCCTCGGCAGCGGTGCGGCGCCTGGGGGAACACATACCTGCGCTCGCTGCGGCGGCACGGGCGCGGTCGATGACAACCAGGGTCTGTTCTCACTCACGATGCCTTGTCCAGAGTGCGGCGGCAGCGGCGTCAAGATCGATCGACCCTGCGGCGCCTGCAGGGGAACCGGGGTCGAACGACGAAGCCGCCAGGTGCGAGTCAGGATCCCTGCTGGCGTCGAGCCCGGCCAGCGCATACGGATCAAGGGTCGCGGCGCCTCGGGCCGGAACAACGGCCCCCCGGGCGACCTGTACGTACGAGTCCACGTTGCCAAGCACCGGCACTTCGGTCGCAAGGGTCGGGACCTCACGCTCGACGTACCGGTGACGTTTCCCGAGGCAGCTCTTGGCGCCGAGATCACCGTTCCGACTCTTGGCAAGCCGGTGACGCTGCGGGTTCCACAGGGAACAAGCAGTGGGAAGGTTTTTAGAGTCCGCGGCCACGGAGTGCCGTCGAGCAACTCAGCGGCCGCGGGCGACCTTCTCGTGCGGGTGCACATAGCCGTGCCAAACAAACTGAGCTCGGAGGAGACCACCGCGGTAGAGGCTCTCTCAAAGGTCCTGAGAGGTTCGCCGCGCCGGTACTTGGACTGGAACGACAAGACTGGTGGTGATCAATGACGGATAGAAACCACAAGGAAGCCTCGGGCCACCAACGCTACGGTGAGACGCGGAACACCTCGCGGGCGCTGTACGTGATCTCCGTGGCCGCGGAGCTCACTGGAGTTCATCCGCAGACGTTGCGCATCTACGAACGCAAGGGGCTTGTCGAGCCGCTGCGTACCGGCGGCGGCAGCCGCCGGTACTCCGACAGGGACATAGCTCGCCTGCAACGTATCCAGGACTTGACGAGCGAGGGATTGAACTTGGAGGGAGTCAGACGAGTGATGGAGCTCGAAGAGGAGGTCGAGACCCTTTCGGCTCAGCTAGAACAAGCTCACCGCAACTTGATCGAGGCAGTCGAACGAGTTCATCGCCAATACCGGCGTGAGCTGGTGCCACTCAATCTCGCTCCCGTGCCTTACAGGGGGAGACGCTAATCATGCTCGACCCGAACCGCTGGACGCTCAAGACGCAAGAAGCGTTCACCTCAGCTGCGTCGGCTGCCAAGTCATCCAGCCATGCCGAGATAACCCCTACCCACCTTCTTGCAGCGCTCCTTGCGCAACGCGACGGCCTGGCGGAGCCTGTTCTGGCCCGCTCCGGAGTGAACCAGAGAGCCCTCCAGAGTCGTCTGGACGAAGAGCTGGCCAGGCTCCCGAAAGCTTACGGAGGCGACGTACAGCCTTCGAGGAAGCTAGTGGCCGTCTTTGAAGAAGCCGAGAAGATCCAGAACGACATGGGAGACTCGTACCTCTCCGTCGAACATCTCCTCCTGGCCATCCACGACCAGCTGGGCGTCTCGCGAGACCAACTTCTCTCGGTGCTCAAGGATCTCCGCGGTAACCAGCGTGTGACGAACCAAGACCCCGACAGTGCCTACAACGCGCTCGAACGCTATGGCTATGACTTGACCGACGCGGCGCGAAAAGGAAAACTCGACCCCGTCATTGGACGCGACGAGGAGATTCGCCGCGTCATCCAAGTGCTCTCGCGACGGACCAAGAACAACCCCGTGCTCATGGGCGAGCCGGGGGTTGGCAAGACCGCGATTGTCGAAGGGCTCGCTCGCCGCATCGTCGAGGGTGATGTCCCCGAAAGCCTGAAGAACAAGCGACTGATCGCCCTGGACTTGGGCTCGATGGTGGCTGGAGCCAAGTACAGGGGTGAGTTCGAAGAGCGTCTGAAGGCGGTGCTGGCCGAGATCGTCGGCTCGGAGGGCAAGATCGTCACGTTCATCGACGAGCTCCACACGATCGTCGGCGCCGGCGCGGCCGAGGGGGCCATGGACGCGGGCAACATGGTAAAGCCGATGCTTGCCAAAGGAGAACTGCGACTGATAGGCGCCACTACGCTCGACGAGTATCGCAAGTACATCGAGCGCGATGCCGCCCTCGAGAGGCGCTTCCAGCCCGTACTGGTAGAACAGCCGTCTGTAGAGAACACCGTGGCTATCCTGCGGGGTTTGAAGGAGCGTTACGAAGTTCACCACGGAGTACGAATCCAAGACTCGGCCCTGGTGGCTGCGGCAATGCTCTCCGATCGCTACGTCTCCGGGCGCTTCCTCCCCGACAAGGCGATCGACCTGGTCGACGAGGCAGCAAGCAGGCTGAGAATGGAGATCGACTCCATGCCCACCGAGATCGATGTGATCTCGAGGCGCGTTCGCCAGTTGGAGATCGAACGAATGGCGCTGGCGAAAGAGCACGACAACGCATCTCAAGAGCGCCTCGTCCGCCTCGATACAGAGCTCGCTGATCTGAGGGAGCGGTTCCTCGTGGAGAAGGCTCATTGGGAGAGGGAAAAGGGGGCTATCTCCAGTATCCGCAGTCTCAAGGAACAGCTGGAAACACAGCGATCTGAGGCCGAGAGGCTCGAACGCGAGGGAAACCTGCGCGCGGCCGCAGAGGTCCTATACGGCCGCGTCCCCGACCTGGAGCGCGAGATAGCCACCGCCACCGAGGCTCTTTCGGACCTCCAGGCAGCAAAGCGGATGCTCAAAGAGGAGGTCGAGGCCGAGGACATCGCGGCTGTCGTTAGCCGCTGGACAGGCATTCCCCTGTCCAGGCTGATGGAAGGAGAGGTGTCAAAGCTGGTCCACATGGAGGAGGCCCTGCGTGCTCGCGTAGTCGGCCAGGATCATGCCGTCGCTGTCGTGGCAAATG
>JAJYWA010000010.1 GCA_021791755.1 Actinomycetes bacterium
ACGGTGGCGGTATTTCGGACACCACACGAGGTGCAGACCACACGAGGTGACACCTCCAGCGCTCCGGCGAAGTCGTGAAGATGACATGTTCCCACCATACGCCGAGGGTGTGACTTACATGATGGGAGGGTCCCCGGAGCAGGGCTGGGCCTGACCCCAAGCGTGTGACTGGCTTCGTGCCTTGCTGCTGATCTGTCGGCCTGGTTCCTGCCCGTGGACACGCACCGACCGGTCGGACGGACGTGACCTGATAGGAGCCTTGAGCTGCACCGTGTAAGTCCTGTCCGCCGTCCCGGCCGGTGGTGCGATCCCCCATCGGATGAGAGGAAGGCAGGTACCAGCATGGCAAAGACGGACCGGGTTGTCATCGGCGGGGTGGACACCCACAAAGACGTCCACGTCGCAGCGGTCGTCGACGAGGTCGGCAAGATCCTCGACACGAAGAGTTTCGAGACGACCGCAAAGGGCTATAGAGCGCTCGTCTCGTGGCTCAGCTCGTTCGGCGAGCTCAGAAAGGTCGGTGTCGAAGGCACCGGCGCCTATGGCGCAGGTCTCGCCCGGCACCTCGCAGGCGCAGGGATCGAGGTCCTCGAGGTCAACCGGCCCAACCGCCAGGCACGCAGGCGCCGGGGCAAGTCCGACACCGTCGACGCCGAGGCGGCCGCCCGGGCGGCCTTGAACGGTGAGGCGCAGGTCGTGCCCAAGTCCCAGACCTCGATGGTCGAGTCCATCCGAGCACTTCGCGTCGCGTTCAGGTCTGCGCGCCACAGTCGCACGCGGGTCGCCCTCCAGATCCGTGACCTGATCGTGACCGCTCCCGACCAGCTCCGGGTGGTCCTCGGGCCGCTCTCGACGCCCGAGCGTGTCGAACGCTGTAGCGGCTTTCGCGTGAGCGGTGACCTGGCTGACCCCGTTGTCGGCACCAAGCTGGCCCTGTGTACCTTGGCCCGCAGGTACGAGGCGCTGAGCACCGAGATGACCGAGCTCGAGGCGAGCCTCGACACCCTCACTGCCCGGGCGAACCCCGCGCTCCGGGGCGCCAAGGGCGTCGGCCCCGACGTGGCCGCCATCTTGCTCACCGCAGCCGGTGACAACCCCGAGAGGCTGAAGAGCGAGGCCGCGTTCGCGGCCATGTGCGGGGTCTCGCCGATCGAGGCTTCCTCGGGCAAGACCGTCCGCCACCGCCTCAACCGTTCGGGGAACCGCCAGGCGAACCACGCCCTGTGGCGGATCGTGATGGTGCGGATCAGCCACGGTGACCCTCAGACGGCCGCCTACGTCGAGCGGCGCACCAAGGAGGGAAAGACCATGCGCGAGATCGTCCGGTGCCTGAAGCGCCACGTCGCCCGCGAGGTCTACCGCCATCTCGTGGATCCCGAGCAAGTGCCCGTTGGCGCAGATCTGCGAGCGGCCCGCGTGGTTGCTCACATCAGCCTCCAGGTGGTCGCTGACGCCCTCGGGAGCTGGCCGACCCGCATCTCCGAGCTCGAGCGTGGTCTCAAGCACGACACGGAGCTCGCACAGCGATACGTGGCATGGCTCGATGAGCACGGCGAACAGGCCCCGAAGGCGAAACGCCTACTCGCCGCTTGACAGTGATAGGAGCATCAGCCGTTGCGGACTTCGGAGCTGCGCTCCGAACCCCGATTCCCCTGACGGCTGAAGCCGCCAGTCCCCTCGGGGTGGTTTGATGGTGTGCCCATAGTGCTGCGGGAGGCGCCTGAGTGGACTGTAGCCAATGGACGGCGCGGTCGTTGCATATTACGTTCTCGTGTTGTAATGTAACGGAACAATAGTGATGCCATGTAGCATGCCATGTAGCAATCATGTGGCCACGAAGGTGATGCTGATGCCTCAGTAGCTGAGGCTTCAAGTAGGCAACTAGTCAGTAGGCGCCTGATGCGGGTTCGTTGAGGCTCGAGGGGCGAGTGGCACACGGCCAGAGGGAGCAAGTATGAGCGAATGGAGGCGGGCTATGAGTCGTGGTTCTCGGGAAGTAATTAGAGTACGTGAAAGTGAGAAGGCGAGGGAGCTTCCGAGGCGTCGGCGCGGCGCCGTGGGCGCAATGGTGCTCGCTGGCGGATTTGCCCTGTTGCTAGCGGCTTGCAGTAGCTCGACTCCGAGTTCCTCTAGTACGACCACGACAAGGCCGAAGACCACGGTCACGCAGTCGGTCGACATCTTGCGAGTAGGCCATACAAGCCTTGGCGATGTGCTCATTGACTCGCAGGGGCACACCCTTTACCTCCATCTCGGAGACTCGACGGGCCAAAGCGCCTGCACCGGGTCTTGTTCGAAGAGCTGGCTGCCATTGGAGTACTCGGGGAACCCAGCAACGATGCCGGTTGGTCCCGGAGTAGCGGTGTCGAAGATCGGCTCGCTTACTCGTGCGAGCGGCAAGCATCAGATCATGTACAACGGTCACCCGCTGTACTCCTACGTAGGCGACCACGCTGCGGGTCAGGTGAACGGCGAAGGACTTCGGACGGCGTTCTACGTAGCGTCGCCAACCGGCGGAGGCATCTGGCCGGGCGGAAAGCTTGCTTTCCCACCAGCTGGCGCGTCGTATGGCTGGCATCCGCCTGCCCAGTCATCTGCCCCGCCAACCGGCACCGCTTCCACCGGAGCGCCAGCCACACCATCCCACTCTGGTACCGCAAGTAGCAACGGTTGACCAGGGAGTCTCGTACGGTACCGCAGAAGTCATCTCGTAGGAGATGCCACGCGTACCGGGCGGCTGGGCTCGGAGCTCTAACAGTGCTGCTGGCACTAGTTGCAAGTGCCTGTTCAAGCAGTTCGCAACCGTTGGTCAAGCCTCCGGGTGGGAACTTCTCAGTACTGACCCAAGCGAGCGGGTGGGGCCCTGTCATCGGTCATAGGACCGTGATCTGCGTTGTCAACACGGGCTCCAACTCAGTGAGCTTGGTCACGCCCTCCGGGAAAGAGGTCAGTCCTCCAATCCCGGTTGGGAACTCCCCGTATGCAGTGGCGGTGAGTCCCAATGGAGAGTGGGCATATGTTGCCAACACAGGTTGGGGTGTGACCGCCGGCAGCACCATTACGCCCATCAACCTCGTAACGTTCCAAGTTGCGAGGTCCATCAAGGTCGGCACGGGGCCGTTCGCGATCGCTGTGACGCCGGATGGGAAATCGGCGTATGTCGCAAACATGGGCGCCATGCTCACGACCAGCAGCCAGACTGCTGGGGCTGCGCTCTACGCCGGCACCAAGGTGATCGACTCCCACACAGTCACCCCGATTGACCTGGTCACCGGTAAGCCAGGTGGAGCGATCAACTCCGGACCAGGACCCGGGGCGGTAGCAGTCACGCCCGATGGGCGCTGGGCCTATGTTGCGAACTCTGGAGCTCCGAACAACTACTCAGGGACGGTGTCAGGGACGGTCACGCCGATCAACACAGCCACCAATTCGCCTGGCAGGCCTATACCGGTTGGACCGGGACCGATGGCCATAGCTATCACGCCGAATGGCCAGGAAGCCTACGTTGCGAACGCGGGCTGGTGGAACCACCCGGGGCGCACTGTGACGCCGATCAACCTTCTTACGAACAGGCCCGGTCCTGCCATCCCGGTAGGGGTCGGCCCGCTGGGCATCGCGATAACGCCGGACGGCCGGTGGGCCTATGTGGCAAACAGTGGCTGGGGACATGCCGACACCGTAACGCCGATCAACCTCGTGACGAACACCCCCGGGCCTGCTATCCCTGCAGGCCCTGGCCCTGACTACATAGCGATCACACCCGACGGCCATTGGGCGTTCGTCGCCGATGGTGGAGATCTATCTGGCCCGTCGGACTTGCTCACGCCGATCAACCTTCTTACGAACAGGCCGGCAAGGCCAATCAAGGTGGGGCTCGCCCCGGGTGCTCTGGCTGTAGCCGAAGTTCCTGTGTTTGCACACGAGCCCAAGGCCGGCTGATCGACTGCTAGCCTGAAGGAACGGAACGGCGCAATGGGCCTCTCCTTCCACCGTTACGTGGCCACTTAGCCCAGCAGTGAAGTGCCGGGGAGCTTGGTCCCGTCCCTCGGGGTTGGGTTCGGCGTTACGCGTTGCGTTCTCGCTGGCCGCGAGCTAAGGTAAGTTGTGACGTGCCCACGTGCTGTTTTGTCGCGACATCGAACAAATAGGTGGTGCGCGTCATCAAGTCATGCCAGCTCGGTGTCGGAACCGGGCTAAGTCCTCGCTCACAAGCGATAACCGTCTCACCTCGAGGAGTAGGTCGTTGTCTTCACGTTTCACGAGCCCTGAACGCTTTTCATTCGCCAACCTCGATGAGGTGCTGCCGCTTCCGGATCTCGTCGCCGTCCAGCGTTCATCCTTCGCGTGGTTCCTCGAAAAGGGTCTTGCGGACGCTTTCAACAGTCTGAGCCCTATCGAGGACTACAACGGCCAGCTCAGGTTGGAGCTCGATTTCGATCCGTCCGACCCTGATCTGAAGCCGGAGCCGAAGTTCAGTGTTGATGAGTGCCGAGAGAGGGACATGACCTATGCCGCGTCGATCTTCGTCCGAGCGCGGTTCATGAACTCCCAAACAGGCGAGATCAAGGAGCAGACGGTCTTCATGGGTGACTTCCCCATGATGACCGACAGGGGGACCTTTATCATCAATGGCACCGAGCGGGTTGTGGTGAGCCAGCTCGTGCGCTCTCCCGGCGTGCTGTTCCAGCCGGGACGCGACGTCAAGACGGTCGCTACGGCCACGATCCATCCGTACAGAGGCGAGTGGATAGAGCTGGATGTTGAGGCAAAACCCGGCAAGGATGTCACAGCGGGAGCGCGCGTGGCTCGCAAGCGGCGTCTGTCGTTGTTCGTGCTGCTCAAGGCCCTTGGCTTCGAGGATGACGCGTTTTTCGAGCGATTTGTGAGGTATTTTGACTTCCTGGAGCCCCAATGGAGGAAAGAAGCCGGTCTTCTTCCTGAGCGCGACGGCGCGCTGTTGGAGATCTACAAGCGTGCGAGGCCGGGTGAGCCTCTCTCGCCAGAAGCGGCACGCGGCTACTTCGAGGGGTCCTTTTTCAATTCGAAGCGTTATGACCTCACACGAGTGGGACGCTACAAGCTCAATCGCAAGTTGGAGCCTGAGATCTCCAAGATCTCAGAGATCCTGCAAGTGGACCTTCCTCGCCCCGATCCTGCCCAGGGCGTCCTTTCATCGAGCGAGATCCTTGCTTCAGCGACCTACCTGTTGCACCTGGCCAAGGGTGAGCCGGGGTACCGCCTTGATGATCAGGACCATTTTGCCAATCGCCGGGTGCGGAGTGTGGGAGAGCTTATCCAGAACCAGGTGAAGCTGGGGCTTTCGAGGATGGAGAGAGTCGTTCGTGAGCGGATGACCACGCAGGATGTCGAGACCATCACTCCCCAGGCGCTCATAAACATTCGCCCTGTTGTTGCAGCGATGAAGGAATTCTTTGGCACGAGCCAGTTGAGCCAATTCATGGACCAGAACAATCCACTGTCGGGGTTGGCGCACAAGCGGCGGCTTTCGGCACTCGGTCCCGGTGGTCTTTCGAGGGAGAGAGCGGGCTTCGAGGTACGTGATGTTCATACTTCCCATTACGGGCGGATGTGCCCGATCGAGACGCCGGAAGGTCCGAACATCGGGCTGATCGGGGCGCTGGCTACGTACGCGCGAGTGAACGAGTACGGGTTCATCGAGACTCCGTATCGCAAGGTGGTCGGAGGTGTGGTCAGCAATGCGATCGTCTACTTGGCCGCAGACGAAGAGGAAGAGCATGTCATAGCCCAGGCGAACGCCGCCATCGACGACACCGGCCGTTTCGTCGAGGATCGTGTGCTCGTGCGCCGAGGCCCGCAGGGCGCGAGCGTCAGAGTGGGCGCGACATCCACCTCGTACGGGACGACCAGCGAGGTTGACTATGTGCTGCCAGACGAGGTGGACCTCATGGACGTCTCGCCGAAGCAGATCGTCTCGGTGTCAACAAGCCTTATCCCTTTCATCGAGCACGACGACGCCAACCGGGCTCTTATGGGCGCGAACATGCAGAAGCAGGCGGTTCCGCTGCTGGTGCCTGAGTCGCCCTTCATCGGGACCGGCGTGGAGGCGCCAGCGGCTCGATACGCAGGCGAAGTCATCATGGCCGAGGGAAAAGGAACCGTGGTAGAGGTCTCGGGAGATCGCATCGTGGTCGAGTACGACCGTTCGCAGCGGGACGCTGTTGGAGCGGAGCTGGGACGGCGCGTCTACAAGCTGGAGAAGTTCCGTCGTTCTAACCAGAACACGTGCATCAACCAGAAGGTGGTAGTGCAGGAGGGCCAGAAGGTCACGTCAGACACGGTGCTTGCCGACGGCCCGGCAACCTACCAGGGCGAGCTATCCCTGGGGAAGAACCTCTTGGTGGCCTTCATGCCTTGGGAAGGATATAACTTCGAGGACGCGATCATACTTTCCGAGCGCCTTGTAAGGGACGACGTCTTGACCTCCATCCACATCGAGGAGCACGAGGTGGATGCGCGGGACACGAAGCTCGGGGCCGAGGAGATCACACGTGATATCCCAAATCTCTCCGAGGAGGCACTTGCCGACTTGGATGAGCGAGGCATCATTCGCATCGGAGCAGAGGTCGGTCCGGGAGATGTGCTGGTGGGTAAGGTCACGCCGAAGGGCGAGACAGAGCAGACCCCCGAGGAGCGGTTGCTCAGGGCGATCTTTGGTGAGAAGGCCAGGGAAGTCCGTGACACCAGCTTGAAGGTGCCCCACGGTGAGTCGGGAAAGGTAATAGACGTTCGAGTCTTTTCACGTGAGGACTCTCACGAGCTCGCCCCTGGTGTCAATCAGTTGGTAAGGGTGTACATAGCCCAGCGTCGCAAGATCTCCGAAGGAGACAAGCTTGCCGGTCGCCATGGTAACAAGGGTGTCATCTCCAAGATCCTGCCAATCGAGGACATGCCGTTCATGGCTGATGGGACGCCGGTGGACATCATTCTCAACCCCCTTGGCGTGCCTTCACGGATGAATGTTGGCCAGGTTCTCGAGAGTCATCTAGGGTACGCAGCTCGCTGGGGCTGGGATGGGGTTCCCAGTACGCATGGCTCGGATGCAGCCGTCTCGAAGAAGACCGCTCCTCGCACCGATCCGGCGGTGTGGATCTCCACCCCGGTGTTCGACGGAGCGCACTGGGACGAGGAGGACAAGGCTGGCCGGCACCCTACCATCAAGCAGATCTTTGGTCGTCTGAACGCTGACGGCGCTGGCGGACAGAGGATGATCCAATCTGATGGAAAGGCGACTCTTTACAATGGGCGAACCGGTATGCCCTATGACAACCCTATCAGCGTTGGTTATGTCTACATACTGAAGCTTGCCCATCTCGTCGACGACAAGATCCACGCTCGCTCGACCGGTCCCTACTCGATGATCACCCAGCAGCCCCTCGGCGGCAAGGCGCAGTTCGGGGGCCAGCGCTTTGGCGAGATGGAGGTTTGGGCTCTAGAAGCATACGGCGCCGCCTATGCGCTCCAGGAGATCCTGACCATCAAGTCCGACGATGTGCTTGGACGCGTGAAGGTCTATGAAGCGATCGTGAAAGGGGAGAACATCCCCGAACCGGGAATCCCCGAGAGCTTCAAGGTGCTGATCAAGGAGATGCAGTCGCTGTGCTTGAACGTGGAAGTGCTTTCGCGAAGTGGTGAGGAGATCGAAATGCGTGAGCTTGACGAGGATCTTTACCGGATGACCGAGGAGCTTGGCATCGATATCAGCCGTCCCGAGCGGGGCTCAGATGAGGAGGACGACAGGCGTGCAATGGAGAGGAGTTTCTAGATGCTCGACGTGAACGATTTTGACAGGCTTCGCATAGGTCTAGCTACAGCTGACACGATTCGAAGCTGGTCAAAAGGCGAGGTCAAGAAACCAGAGACCATTAACTATAGGACGCTGCGTCCGGAGAAGGACGGTCTGTTCTGCGAGAGGATCTTTGGCCCGACAAAGGATTGGGAGTGCTACTGCGGCAAGTACAAGCGTGTGCGCTTCAAAGGGATCATCTGTGAGCGCTGCGGCGTCGAGGTGACCCGCTCGAAGGTGCGCAGAGAGCGTACAGGCCATATAGAGCTTGCTGCCCCGGTTGTGCACATTTGGTACCTAAAGGGCACGCGTTCTTGGCTTGCGTACCTGCTGATGGGCACCTCTGCTCGTGAGGAGCTGAAGGCCAAGCAACTGGAGAAGGTGATTTACTTCGCCGCATACCTGGTCACCCATGTCGACGAGGAGCGTCTGCATGACGCTCTTCCCGAGATCGAAGCAGATGTCGAGCGTGAGGTCGAAGAGATAGGTCAGCTCGCTGAACGCGACGAGAAGAAGCTGCTGGAACGCCTGGAGGAGGACCTTTCCGATCTTGAAGCATCGGGGGCGAAGGAGGGTGAGATCCGGTCCCACGACAAAGCTGCGCGTCGTGACATCGAGGCCCTGCGCGAAAGAGCGCAGGAAGAGGTACAGCAGCTGCAGGGGGCTTTCGAAGCGCTGAAGGGGCTGCATGCCCGCAAGATCATCGAGGATGAGCTCCTGTGGCGGGAGCTCAAGATTCGCTACGGCGAGTACTTCGAAGGAGGCATGGGGGCTGAGGCGATTGCCCAGTTGATTGAAAGGATCGACTTGAACGCGGAGGAGGAGAAGCTTCGCGAAGCGATTGATGCAAGTGACGGGCGCAAGCAGCTGCCGCTCCAGAGGCGTCAAAAGGCGATCAAGCGCCTGAAGATCGTGTCTGCCTTCAACTGCACTGACGAGCAGGGCAGGAGGGTCAACGATCCGCGGGCAATGATCCTGGACGCGGTGCCGGTCATCCCACCTGACCTTCGGCCGATGGTGCAGCTCGATGGTGGTCGGTTCGCGACCTCTGACCTCAATGATCTTTACAGGAGGGTGATCAACAGGAACAATCGGCTCAAGCGCCTGCTGGATCTGGAGGCTCCGGAGATCATCATCAACAACGAGAAGAGGATGCTCCAAGAAGCAGTGGACGCCCTGTTCGACAACGGTCGGCGTGGACGGCCTGTCAGCGGCCCGGGGAATCGTCCGTTGAAGAGCCTATCGGACATGCTCAAGGGCAAGCAGGGCCGTTTCCGTCAGAACCTGCTCGGCAAGAGGGTCGACTACTCTGGTCGTTCTGTCATCGTGATAGGGCCGACCTTGAAGCTTCATCAGTGCGGGCTTCCAAAGCAGATGGCGCTGGAGCTGTTCAAGCCGTTCGTCATGAAGCGTCTGGTAGACGTCGAGCTGGCGCAGAACATCAAGTCGGCGAAGCGCATGGTGGAGCGCCAGCGCATGCAGGTATGGAACGTCCTCGAGGAGGTGATCAAGGAGCATCCTGTGCTCTTGAACCGTGCTCCGACGCTGCACCGCCTTGGCATTCAGGCCTTCGAGCCGGTGCTGGTGGAGGGGAAGGCGATACAGATCCATCCGTTGGTCTGTACGGCATTCAACGCTGACTTTGATGGCGATCAGATGGCGGTGCACCTGCCTTTGTCGGCCGAGGCTCAGGCTGAGGCGCGTGTTCTCATGCTGAGCGCGAACAACGTGCTCTCGCCAGCGACGGGAAGGCCGATTACCGTTCCTACCCAGGACATGGTTTTTGGCATCTACTACCTCACCATTGAGGCGACGGGCGCCAAGGGCGAGGGGAGGGCGTTTCGCCGTCTGTCTGAGGTCGAGGCTGCGTACGACGCAGGCGATCTCGACCTCCACGCGAAGATAATCTTCCGTCCGCGACCCATGGCGGATGCCGAGCCGAGCCGAGCCTCGGATGCATCCCCTGCGCAAGGCGCTGACGAGGGCGCCGACCCTGAAGCCGTTGCGACAGGGACGGCGGCTCCACTCGGCGGCGATGCGGAAGCGGTCGAGGAGGCGGTTGCAGCTGCTGCGACCGCTGCGGGCGCCAAGGAGATCGAGACTACCCCCGGACGGTTGTTCTTCAACGCAGCGCTGCCGCGAGGCTTTCACTACATCAATGACATAGTTGGCCGGAGAAACACCAGCATCAGCAGCATCGTCGAAGAGTTGACCTCCAGGTACCCGAGGACCGTCGTTTCAGACAGTCTTGACCGGATCAAGGACCTCGGTTTCAGGTACTCTACTCGGTCCGGGCTGACGATCTCGATCGACGACGTCCGCACTCCGCCAGAGAAGGCGGCGATCCTGGACCGCTACGAGAAGGAGGCCGAGAAGGCGGAGACCGAGTTCAAGCGAGGCATCATCACCGATGATGAGAGGCGCCAGAAAGAGATCGAGATCTGGACGTCCGCCAACTCCGAAGTCGGTCGGGCGATGGAGACGACGCTCTCTGCTATGAGCTTTAACCCACTGGACATGATGGTTGGCTCGGGCGCGCGGGGAAACTCCCAACAGGTCCGCCAGATCGCAGGCATGAAGGGCTTGGTGTCCAATCCGCGAGGCGAGATGATCCCGCGCCCGATTAAGTCATCCTTCCGGGAGGGTCTGTCGGTTCTCGAGTACTTCATCTCCACTCACGGCGCTCGCAAGGGTCTGGCCGACACGGCCTTGAGGACTGCAGACTCCGGCTATCTGACCCGGCGCCTTGTCGATGTGGCCCAGGAGATGATAGTGAGGATGGTCGACTGCGGGACCGTGCGTGGGATCTGGATCGAGAACGTGACTCCGGACGAGCCCGGCAAGCGGCGGTACCTCGAGACGCGTCTGTACGGCCGGGTGCTTGTGGCAGACGTCGCGCTTTCGAACGGCTCTCACATCGCTGCCGGCACCCTGCTGGGTGACGCTGAGGTTGCTGCGTTGCGTGAGGACCCATCTATAACAAGAGTGCGCGTTCGTTCCGTTCTCACGTGTGAGTCTCAACTCGGAATCTGCGCTACCTGCTATGGTCAGTCCCTCGCGACGGGACGCACGATCGAGCTGGGTGAGGCCGTAGGCGTAATTGCCGCTCAGTCGATAGGCGAGCCGGGGACCCAGCTCACCATGCGTACGTTCCACACCGGCGGCATCGTGGGAGAGGACATCACGCATGGTCTGCCGAGAGTTGTAGAGCTGTTCGAGGCGCGTACCCCAAAGGGCGCCGCTGTTCTTGCGCACACATCCGGGGTCGTGAGGATCGCAGGGGACAGCGCTTCCCGCCAGGTGACGGTGGTCGCAGACGACGGTTCGGAGGTCGAGTACCCGATAGCCCAGAGGGCCCACGTCGAGGTCGTCGACGGCCAGGAAGTCGGGCCCGGTGATCAGCTCGTCGAAGGTCCGAAGGATCCGAAGGAGCTCCTCGAAGTGAAGGGTATTCGAGAGACCCAGCAGTACCTCGTGGAAGAGGTGCAAAAGGTCTACCGGGACCAGGGGGTGTCGATCCATGACAAGCACATCGAGCTGATAGTCCGCCAGATGCTCCGTAGGGTCTCGGTCGCCGAGCCAGGGGACTCGCCCTTTCTTCCGGGCGAACGGGTGGACGCGCAGGTCTACGCTGAGCAGAACCGCAAGCTGGTTCAGGATGGAAAGCGCCCAGCAGAGGGCCGCCCGGAGCTCATGGGCATCACCAAGGCGTCTCTGGCGACGGACTCGTGGCTGTCAGCTGCCAGCTTCCAGGAGACTACGAGAGTCCTCACCGAGGCGGCCATCGAGAGCCGTTCGGACCAGCTGATTGGCTTGAAGGAGAACATCATCATCGGCAAGCTGATACCAGCTGGATCGGGAATGACGGCCTACAGGTCGGTGAACGTGGAGATGCCCGGCGCGGAGCCGATGCGTCCGTGGTCGTCAGAGATGGTTGGGGAAATAGACCCGGCTGCCTGGCTACGGGACATTGGCGCGGAGCGTGCGGGCGGGCTCGATGCCGTCGACGGCTCGGGCCTTGACGGGTTCGAGCAAGATGAACTGGGTGGCGCAGAGAGCAGCTAGGGTGTGAGGGAACAGCTAGCGCACAGTCGAGGGCGGCGCCGGGCGAGGATGGCGATCGCCTTCGCCCTGTGAGCCCAGCTCGGCACGAAGGGTTTTATAGGCCTATGGCATTTGTGCGATTCTGCTTGGCTGTGTATATAATAAGGTCTCGGCCTGCGTCGCGGCCGGTGGTTGGATTCTTTCAGAGATGAATGCCACTTGTTCCGCGGCGTGTCGCGATCCCGCGGGCCCCTCACGCTACGAAACTCTGAAGAAGGTCTTTCGGTGCCCACTATAAACCAACTTGTTCGCAAAGGTCGCTCCTCCAGGCAGGCCAAGACGAAGACGCCAGCGCTGAAGGGAGCGCCGCAACGTCGCGGTACCTGCACGCGGGTGTACACGCACACCCCGAAGAAGCCCAACTCCGCTCTGCGCAAGGTGGCCCGGGTGCGTCTTACCAACGGGATCGAGATAACGGCTTACATCCCCGGGGAAGGCCACAATCTCCAAGAGCACTCGAGCGTGCTGGTTCGCGGAGGGCGAGTAAAGGACCTGCCCGGTGTTCGCTACAAGGTTGTCCGGGGTGCTCTTGACGCTTCCGGTGTCAATCAGAGGGCACAGGCTCGCAGCCGCTACGGCGCGAAGAGGGGGTCCTGAAATGCCTCGTGGCGGTCCCGCCCGCGTTCAAGCGTTACCCGCTGATCCGGTTTACGAGTCCGTGCTCGTCACGCAGTTCGTGAACAAGGTCTTAGAACGCGGAAAGAGAACATTGGCCGAGAGATTGGTCTATTCGGCCCTCGACACGGTGAAGAGCCGATCGGGAACCGATCCCGTGGCAGTGCTGAAGCGCGCCATGGAGAACACGCGCCCCGAGCTGGAGGTCAGATCACGAAGGGTGGGCGGTGCGACCTATCAGGTGCCTGTGGAAGTGCGGCCCCGCCGAGCGACTGCCCTGTCGATCCGGTGGATCGTGACCAACGCGCGCCAGCGCCGCGAGAAAACCATGGGCGCGCGCTTGGCTGGAGAGATCCTTGATGCTTCCAACGGCGTCGGCGCTGCAGTGAAGCGCAAGGAGGATCTTCATCGTATGGCCGAGTCGAACAAGGCGTTTGCCCACTACCGCTGGTAGCGGTAGTCGATCGCGTTGCTGCCGGCCGTGGGTTTCATCATGGGGGGCTTCCAAGCTCTTGCGCCGGGGTGCTCTAGCGCCGGGGTAACGGTAGCTTGCGCCGGTCTCGGTAGCTTGGACCGTCTCCATCAGGGTTGTCGGCAAACTGCCCGGCGAACACCGCGCCGAGGATTCTCGCTGGTGAGGGTCGTGGCAGCCTGTGGGGAAAGAGCTTGCCAGTTGGGGCGACAAGCAAAGGGGGATGTGTCCGATGGGGGATGGTTGGGCCTTGCGCCCGCTTGGCTACAGGTTGGAATGAGGTTGCAATAAATGGCGGAAAGCCGTCCGATACGAGAGTTCCCACTGGTCAGAACCCGCAACATAGGGATCATGGCCCATATTGACGCGGGTAAGACTACGACCACCGAGCGTGTCCTCTACTACACGGGTAGGAATTACAAGATGGGCGAGGTGCACGAGGGCGCTGCCACGATGGACTGGATGGTCCAGGAGCAAGAACGCGGCATCACCATCACCTCGGCCGCGACCACCTGCCGTTGGCGGGAGTGCTGGATCAACATCATCGATACACCTGGTCACGTGGACTTCACCGTCGAGGTGGAGAGGTCCCTCAGAGTGCTCGACGGTGCGGTGGCGGTTTTCGATGCGGTCGCGGGCGTTGAGCCCCAGACCGAGACCGTTTGGCGCCAGGCGAACAAGTACGGCGTGCCACGGATCTGCTTTGTGAACAAGATGGACCGGATAGGGGCGGACTTCTCCCGCACTGTTCAGATGATCCGAGACCGTCTCGATGCCCTGCCAGCTGTGATCCAGGTTCCGATCGGCGCTGAAGGAGGCTTCAAGGGCTGTGTGGATCTTCTGAGGGGCCGCTCCCTCGTCTGGTCCGAGGGCACCGGTGAGACCTGGTCCGAGGGTGACGTCCCCCCTGAGCTGGCAAGTGAGGTGGAGAAGGCTCATCATGAGCTGATCGACATCCTGTCAAACTTCGATGACACAGTAATGGAGAAGTTCGTCTCCGACGAGGAGATCACCTCGGAAGACCTCCGGAGAGCCCTTCGAAAGGCAACTATCGCTGGTCAGGTGGTTCCGGTGTTGTGTGGCACCGCGTTCAGGAACAAAGGCGTTCAGCCGTTGCTCGACGCCGTTGTCGACTACCTGCCGAGCCCGCTCGACGTCCATGCGGCCACTGGCAGGCACAGGACGTCGAGCGAAGAGATGGTGAGGACACCCGACGACTCTCAGCCGTTCGCCGCGCTCGCGTTCAAGATCATGAGCGACCCGTATGTAGGCAAGCTGACCTACTTACGGGTGTACTCCGGGACCCTCGAAAAGGGAGCGAGCGTCCTGAACTCGACGAAGGACCGCAAGGAGCGGATCGGGCGGATCCTGCAGATGCACGCGAACCACCGGGAGGACAAGGACGTGATCTTTTCCGGTGATATCGTCGCGGTGGTCGGCCTGAAGACGACCACGACGGGCGATACTCTTTGCGACGCGGCACATCCGATACTGCTCGAGGCGCTCGACTTCCCTGAGCCGGTCGTTCACGTTGCTGTCGAGCCGAAGACCAAGGCCGACCAGGACAAGCTGAGCCGAGCGCTCACCGCGCTCTCCGAAGAGGATCCCACTTTCAGGGTGCACGGTGATCCCGAGACCGGCCAAACGGTGATCTCGGGGATGGGCGAGCTTCATCTCGAGGTGCTGGTCGATCGGATGCTGCGAGAGTTCAAGGTGGATGCGAACGTCGGTAGGCCTCAGGTCGCCTACCGCGAGACGATCCGAAAGCCCTCTCGAAAGGTTGAGGGTCGTTATGTCCGTCAAACCGGTGGTCGCGGTCAGTACGGCCATGTGGTGGTGGATCTGGAGCCGACGGGGCCCGGCGGGGGCTACGAGTTCGTTGACAAGATCACGGGCGGCGTCGTTCCGAAGGAGTACATTTCGTCTGTAGACGCCGGCATTCAGGAGGCGCTTACGTCAGGTGTGCTTGCTGGGTACCCGATGGTGGACGTGAGGGCAACGCTGATCGATGGTTCCTACCATGACGTCGACTCTTCGGAGATGGCGTTCAAGATCGCTGGCTCGATGGCGTTGAAGGAGGCTGCGCGTAGGGGCTCGCCGGTTCTCTTGGAGCCTATAATGTCGGTCGAGGTAGTCACGGCGGAAGAGTACCTCGGGGACGTGATCGGAGATCTATCATCGAGACGCGGCCGGGTGGAGGGGATGGACCAGAGGGGAACCTCCCAGGTGGTGCGTGCCCAGGTACCATTGGCCGACATGTTCGGCTACGCTACCGACTTACGGTCTCGCACGCAGGGCCGTGCAACCTACACTATGCAGTTCGACTCCTACCAAGAGGTGCCGGAAGCGCTTGGGAAGGAGTTGGTTGCGCGAGCCAGGGGCGAGTAGCCGAAGGCTGAGCACCGAAGGCGGATAATGAGCAAGGGCAACGCCGTAGCGTAGCGGCGGGCAACGAGTAGCGGGTAAGCATCTGGCGGGACCGAGGGGTTCTGCCCTGAGACGACAGGGAGTTCTAAGTTCATGGCGAAGCAGAAGTTCGAGCGTTCGAAACCACATATCAACATTGGGACCATGGGGCACATCGACCATGGGAAGACCACGCTCACGGCCGCCATCACGAAGGTGTTGGCTGAGCGGAACCCGAAGGTCCAGTTCACCCCATTCGACCAGATCGACAAGGCTCCCGAGGAGAAGGCGCGCGGCATCACCATCTCCATTGCTCACGTTGAGTACGAGACGGACGCACGCCATTATGCCCACGTTGACATGCCGGGGCACGCCGACTACATAAAGAACATGATCACAGGGGCTGCACAGGTCGATGGTGCGATCCTCGTCGTCTCGGCTGCAGATGGGCCGATGCCGCAGACCCGTGAGCACGTCCTGCTCGCACGACAGGTGGGTGTTCCATCCATCATCGTCGCGCTGAACAAAGCGGACATGGTCGATGACGAGGAGCTGTTGGATCTCGTAGAGCTGGAAGTGCGCGAGCTGCTGAGCCAGTACGAGTTTCCTGGAGACGACACACCGATCGTCAGGGTCTCAGCGCTCAAGGCGCTCGAGGGGGATCCTGTCTGGGTGGAGAAGATCGTCGAGTTGATGGACGCTGTAGATTCCTACGTGCCGGAGCCACAACGCGTGATAGACAAGCCGTTCCTCATGTCTGTGGAAGATGTCATGACCATAACGGGCCGTGGAACGGTTGTCACCGGGCGTGTGGAGCAGGGCATAGTGAAGGTTGGCGAGGAGGTGGAGATCGTTGGTCTGCGTCCAACCCAGAAGACGGTCTGCACCGGCGTGGAGATGTTCAGGAAGATCCTCGATGAGGGCCGAGCGGGCGACAATATCGGGGCGCTCCTGCGAGGCACCAAGAAAGAAGACGTTGAACGTGGTCAAGTCGTCTGCAAGCCGGGCACGATAACCCCACACACGAACTTCGAGGCCAACGTCTACGTGCTGACAAAGGATGAGGGTGGGCGTCACAAGCCGTTCTTCACCAACTACAGGCCGCAGTTCTACTTCCGCACCACGGACGTCACTGGCTCCATAGCTCTTCCCGATGGAACGGAGATGATCATGCCGGGTGACAACACGACGATGACTGTGGAGCTGCAGAAGCCGATCGCGATGGAGGAAGGTCTCCGCTTTGCGATTCGTGAAGGTGGTCGGACGGTGGGCGCCGGCCGTGTGACGAAAATACTCAAGTAGTCGATCTGAAGGCGGCTGGAGAGAGAACTGGAAGGCTAACTCAATGGCAGAAGTTCAGCGACAGCGGATTCGCATACGCCTGAAGGCGTATGACCATGAGATCCTGGACCAATCTACGGAGAAGATAGTTCAGACTGTGTTGAGAACGCAGGCGAGGGTGCGTGGTCCCGTCCCCTTGCCGACCGAGAAGCACCGGTTCACGGTCATCCGCTCGCCTCACAAGTACAAGGACAGCCGGGAGCATTTCGAGATGCGAGTCCACAAGCGACTTCTTGACATAGTGGACCACACTCCGAAGACTGTGGACTCGTTGCAACGTTTGGATCTTCCCGCAGGCGTCGACATAGAGATAAAGATCCAGGCATCCTGATCTCGGCTGGTGATCTTCGGAAAACCGGCTTGTCGAGTGTGCGATGCTGAGAGACCGCGGCGCTCTTTGCCGTTGCTCGATGGTTGCCCGACGTTGGTGTCCGCGGTTGGCGGGACTGGGCGCAGTCGTGTAAGATGACGCTTCGAAGTTGGTAGCCACTGGGATGCCGCAGTACGGCGGCTGCCCGGTGGACGGTTCAGAATTCGTACAAGCCCTACGTTCGCAACGGGGAACTGTACGAGCAAGCGCTGGTGCGCTCCGCTCGCATGATGTCGGGCGGAGCGTCTGCATGATGGATGCGACGTGGTCTGGGCGGGCTCGCGCCACACGGCGAAGCTGCGCTGGCACTGGTGAGCTTGATCGCTACGGTCTGTAGCGGTTCGCGCAGCGGGAAGAAGTTAGTACGTTCAGCGGCGGCACATGCCGCCCCGGGAGCAGATTGTTGGAATTGGAAGGCCTCCATAGATGTTCAGCAAGGCGATCGTTGGCGAGAAAGTGGGCATGACACAGGTATGGGATGAGCAGGACCGCGCCGTGCCGGTGACCGTGCTCAAGGTACTTCCCGCTCGTGTTGTTCAGGTCAAGACTCGCGAGAAGGAAGGTTACTCCGCGGTCCAAGTCACCTATGGTCACCGCCGGCTGGAGAAGTTGCCCAGGCCCGAGAGCGGTCATTTTACAAGTGCTGGCGTCGATCCGGGGAAGAAGTTGGTCGAGCTTCGCTTGGATGACGTGGCGAGCTACCAGGTCGGCCAGGAGATAGGCGCGGACGTGCTGACGGTTGGGGATCAGGTCGACGTCACAGCGGTGAGCAAGGGCAAGGGCTTTTCTGGCTCGATGAAGCGGCACAACTTCGCGGGTCAGGGTGCGTCGCACGGTAATCACAAGAAGCACCGTGCGCCGGGATCGGTAGGAGCGTGTGCGACTCCATCGCGTGTCTTCAAGGGAACGCGTATGGCGGGACGCCTCGGCGCGCGCAAGGTGACCACGCTGAATCTGACCGTTGTGCAGGCGGATGCTGATCGGGAGGTCGTTCTCGTGAAGGGTTCGGTGCCCGGCCCGCGCGGCAGCCTGGTGTTCCTGAGGCAGGCAGTCAAGGCGGCGAAGGGCGCCAAGTTGCGGCCGTGACCTCATCCAACCTCAAGGTAATGCGCAGGGCGATCGATGGTTCAGAGATCGCTGAGGTGGATCTCGACCCCGCGGTGTTCGGCGTAGTTCCGAACGTGGCTCTGATGCACCAGGTCGTGGCTGCACAGGCAGCTGGAGCCCGCGCTGGCACGCAGTCCACTCGCACGCGCGCTGAAGTACGCGGGGGAGGCGCAAAGCCGTTTCGCCAGAAAGGGACCGGCCGTGCTCGGCAGGGTTCAACACGTGCTCCCCAATGGTCGGGTGGTGGTGTAGCGCTTGGTCCTAAGCCTCGCAGCTACAAGCAACGTACCCCCCGTAAGATGGCGCAGGCCGCCTTGCGATCGGCTCTTTCCGATCGCGCCGCGGAGGGCAGGGTATGTCTGGTCGACAGGTGGAGGTTCTCTGAACCGAAGACAAGAGACGCTGCGCGTGCGCTCGAGGCACTTGGCCTTGACGGCAGGCTGCTCGTGGTGATCGAGCCTGACGATCTGGTCGCGGCGCTGTCTTTTTCCAACCTGCGCTCCGTCAAGGTCGTCTGGCCCGGCCAGCTGAGCACATTTGATGTCCTCCGCAGCGACTGGGTGCTCTTCACTTCGGCGACGCTACCCGGTGTCAACCAAGGCGCCGAGGTTCCCGCAGGTGAGCCGGTGGACGATGTTGCGCCATCGGTTCCCGTCGCGGATGCCGTTGATCGGGGATCGGACGAGGGTGAGCCGGCATGATTGATGCGTCCTCGGTGCTTGTCCGGCCCGTGGTATCGGAGAAGACCTATGCTTTGATGGAGGTGGGGACCTATGTGTTCGTGGTGGATCCCCGCGCCAGCAAGGTGGAGATCCGACGTGCAGTCGAAGATGCCTTCAACGTTCATGTCACCCGGGTCAACACGCTCACTCGCAAGGGTAAGAAGCGCCGCGATCGCAAGACCAGGCGTGTAGGTTACCGTCCAACCGTCAAGCGTGCACTCGTCACCCTCGTCGAGGGTGACCGTATAGACGTGTTCGAGAGCTGAGGAGGGCGCGGATCAGATGGCTCTTCGCAAACGTAAGCCGACCAGTGCAGGACGGCGCTTCCAGACGGTCGCGGACTTTGCCGAGATAACACGTTCGAAACCCGAGCGATCCTTGGTGGAACCTCGGCCGAGCTCGGGAGGTCGCAACAGCTATGGTCGCAAGACAGCGCGACATCGGGGAGGCGGCCATAAGCGCCGTTACCGAGTGATCGATTTCAAGCGCGACAAGGACGGCGTTCCTGCGAAGGTAGCTGCTATCGAGTACGATCCCAATCGCAACGCGAGGATCGCACTATTGCACTACGTTGACGGCGAGAAGCGCTACATCCTTGCGCCCGCGAAGGTGGAGGTGGGTGACGTGCTCCGGAGTGGCCAGGGATCAGAGATAAGGCCAGGTAATGCGATGCAGCTGCGCTACGTGCCCGTGGGGTCGTTGGTGCACAATATCGAGCTTCGTCCCGGCGCTGGTGGCAAGCTTGCTCGTGGCGCGGGCATGAATGCCCAGGTAGTCGCAAAAGAAGGAGCGTTCGCTACGCTGCGCCTTCCCTCCAGCGAGATGCGCAGAGTTCCGATCGACTGTCGTTGCACCCTCGGCGAGGTGGGCAACGCTCCGGCAGAGCTCATCTCGATAGGTAAGGCGGGTCGCAACAGGTGGCGGGGTGTGCGTCCGCAGACTCGAGGAGTGGCGATGAACCCCGTTGATCACCCGCTGGGTGGGGGTGAGGGGAAGTCGTCAGGTGGGCGTCACCCTGTTTCTCCCTGGGGCAAGGCGGAGGGTCGGACGCGGTCTCGGCGCAAGAGCTCGGATCGCCTCATCGTGCGGCGACGTCGTACCAGAGGAGCTCGGAGATAGCCGTGCGAATACCCATGCGAGGAGGTCTGAATGCCGCGTAGTCTCAAGAAGGGCCCCTTTGTGGATGATCATCTGCTCAAAAAGGTGGACAAACTGAACGCCGCCAATGAAAAGCGCGTGATCAAGACGTGGTCACGACGCTCAACCATCATCCCTGAGATGGTGGGGCACACGATCGCGGTGCACGATGGTCGCAAGCACGTTCCCGTTTACATCACGGAGTCGATGGTAGGGCACAAGCTGGGAGAGTTCGCGCCTACCCGCACATTTCGCTACCATGCTGGCCAGGAACGCGGAGCGAGGCGATAGGGTTGGCCGTCACCACCGTCAATGGTGTTCCTGGTTCAAGGGCAGTGCTTCGTTTCAGCCGAATGTCGGCGTTCAAGGCGCGTCAGGTGTTGGACTTGATTCGGGGTCAAGATGCCGACCGAGCCCTCGATATACTGCGCGAATGTGACCGTGCTGCGGCGCGGGTAGTGTACAAAGTCCTCGCATCAGCTCTAGCAAACGCGGAGAACAACGACGGTCGAGCGAGGGACGATCTTTACGTTGCCGCCTGCTATGCAGATGAAGCTGCCACGCTGAAGCGTTGGCGGCCGAGAGCCCGTGGCAGGGCCACCCGGATAAGAAAGCGCTCGTGTCATATAACAGTTGTTGTAGCGAGGATGCCGGATGAGCGTTTGCGCCGCAGCCGCGCGGTCAAGGCAGAGCGCGCTAGCACGCACCGTTCGCGTAGGGTCGCCGGTGCTCGGCGTGCAGCGGCGATGGCTGCAACCGCCGCCGGGCTGGCGCCGGAGGCTTCGACGGGCGTCGCGAAGATTGCCGAGCCTGGTGATGGCCAGAGTGGGCGGGATCACGATGCGGTCGAGGCGCCTGAGAACGTGGTCGCGGGGGATGGAGATGACGAAGCTTTGCCTGACGAGGATGTGGTCGAGGATGTGGTCGAGGATGTGGTCGAGGATGTCCAAGATGGTGACGAGGAGCGAGTGGAGGTTCAGGTGAAAGACAATCCGAGCGACGGCAAGGATCTTTGAGCGTGGGCCAAAAGGTCAATCCATACGGTTTCAGGCTTGGTGTTACTACCGACTGGAAGTCCCGGTGGTTCATGGAGCGCGGGTATCAAGATTGTGTTGTGGAAGATTGGAAGATCCGGGACCACCTCATGTCACAGCTGGAATCTGCCGCTGTCAGTAGGATCGAAGTGGAGCGCACTCGTGACAGGATTCGCATCGATGTTCACACGGCACGGCCTGGAATTGTTATTGGCCGAAGAGGGTCGGAGGCTGAACGGCTCAAGAAAGAGATCGAAGAAATAACCGGCCTGTTCAACAGGATCACATTGAACGTTCAGGAGATCAAGCAGCCCGAGCTCGATGCGGCTCTCATGGCTCAGGGGATTGCTGACCAGCTGGCGCGCCGGGTCAGCTTCCGACGAGCGATGAAACGTGCTATCCAGACGGTGCAGAAGGCCGGCGGGCAGGGGGTCCGCGTTCAGTGCTCTGGTCGGCTGGGCGGCTCGGAGATGGCTCGCAAGGAGGCCTACAGAGAAGGTCGTGTGCCGTTGCATACAATCCGGGCCGACATTGACTACGGCTTCCGGGAGGCAAGGACGATCTCAGGCAGGATCGGTGTGAAGGTCTGGATATACAAAGGCGACATCCTTCCCTACAAGGTATCTTCCGACGAGAAGATCACGAAGGAAGCAGCAATGGCAGCGGGAGCGACGTCGGGGCAGAGTGCAGCCCGTCCTCGGCGACTGATATCTGCTGGAGGTGGCCGGCGAAGGGCGGGGATCTCTGCGCAGCCTGGCTCTGGCGAAGTTGGCGGAGTGCAGGGAGGTACGCCCACGACGGTCCCAGCGGAAGGTGGCGAGCCCGTGGTCGACCAGTCTGCTCCGACCTCGCCGGCGACTGTGGCCGACGTCCCTGGCGCTGTCGGAGATCTTTCTCCAGCTAGTGCAGGAACCGCCGTTGTTGATGACCGCGGCGCGGTCGCCGGTGGCGATTTGCCGTCAGGGTCGTCGTCCGGGGCTGTGTCGGGGGCTGCCGTGATGCCGGAGGCGGACGACTTGGAGAAGATGCTCGAGGAGGAGGAGGAGATCGAGCGCAGAGCACGGTCTGAGCACCACGAGGCCCCGCATTTTCGCAAGGAGAGTGACTGACCGTGCTCATGCCACGGAAGGTGAAACATCGCAAGCAGCATCGGGGGCGTCTGAGCGGCATGACCAAGGGTGCAGCTACGGTGGCATTCGGTGACTACGGGATCCAGGCACTCGAGCCCGGCTGGCTTACCGCGCGCCAGATCGAGGCCGCTCGTATCGCCATGACCAGGCATATTCGCCGTGGTGGCAAGGTATGGATCCGCGTGTTCCCCGACAAGCCGGTAACTCAAAAGCCGGCGGAGACTCGGATGGGATCAGGGAAGGGAAATCCAGAGCACTGGGTGGCGGTGGTGAGGCCAGGGAGAATGCTCTTCGAGCTTTCTGGAGTGGACGAGACGTTGGCGCGTGCTGCGATGAGTCGTGCTATTCAGAAGCTTCCGTTCAAGGCGCGTGTCGTAGTTCGGGCATCGGCGGCCGACATTCGACAGGTGGAGGGCTAGATGCCGGAATTCCACAATCTGCAAGGATCGCGGAGGCAGCTATGACCAAGAGCCTAGAGCTGATCGAGCTGGACGACGACGAGCTTGATAATCGCCTGGCCCAGTCGAGCCAGGAGCTTTTCAATCTCCGGTTCCAGCTTGCGACTGGCCGCCTCGACAATTCAGCACGTATTCGGGAAGTCAAGCGAGACGTCGCGAGGATCTTGACCGAGATGCGTGCGCGAGAGCTGAAGGGCATTTCGTGGGTGGAGGGCGCCACTCTCCAGGAACCTGGGCGTGTGCGCTTGGCGCCACCTTCTCCACCTCATGAAGGCGCCGAATCCCAGCCTCCGAGCGAAGCCGGCGAGGCCGCCCCCGAGGCGCCCGCGGCCGCGGCCGCGGGCGTTAGCGAGACTGAGATCGCTCCGACTGAAGGCAGTCGTGTGGACAATGAGGTTGCAAATGAGAATGGCGATGCAGACAGCGCGAGCGAGTCTGGTGCAGGGATCGTCGGTGGCTGAAGGAGACATTGTGACAACTGAGGTATCGTCATCGGGTTCCGGGCGGGATACCCGCAGGAAGGTACGCGAAGGATTGGTCCTGTCGGACGCTATGGATGCCACCGTGGTGGTGGTGGTGCGAGACCGCGTGCGCCATCCTCGTTACCGGAAGACCGTGACTCGGACTAAGAAGCTATATGCGGACGACCCCGGCAATGAAGCGAGGGCTGGCGACAGGATCCTGCTCGCGGAGACAAGGCCTTTGTCAAAGCTCAAGCGTTGGCGTGTGGTCGAGGTCCTGGAGCGTGTCAGATGATCCAGCAAGAGTCGCGATTGAGGGTTGCCGACAACTCCGGCGCACGGGAAGTGCTGTGCATCAGGGTCCTTGGTGGCTCTGGGAGACGCTACGCCGGGATCGGAGACGAGTTTGTGGCCACAGTCAAGGACGCGCTTCCAGGCGTGGCGGTCAAGAAGGGTGACGTGGTCCGCTGCGTGGTCGTACGCACCAAGAAGGAGGGTCGCCGAGCTGACGGGAGCTATATCCGCTTTGACGAGAACGCGGCTGTTCTCATCAATGACCAGCGACTGCCCCGGGGCACCCGCATTTTCGGCCCGGTTGGTCGGGAGCTTCGAGACAAGAGGTTCATGCGTATAGTTTCACTGGCGCCCGAGGTCATATAGTGCGTATTCGCAAAGGAGATCGCGTACGAGTGCTCACGGGCAAGGAGGCCGGGCGTGAGGGTGAGGTCATGCGAGCCTTCCCGCGCAAGGGAACGGTGCTGGTTGCTGGGGTCAATATGGCGAAGCGGCACGCGCGCCCGAGTGGGAGCACGATGCAGGGAGGCATAATCGACAAGGACATGCCGTTGGCTGTGTCTGCCGTCGCGATCGTATGTCACAGCTGTGGGCCGACCCGCATCGGCGTGCGCTTCGATGAGCAGGGCCGTAAGGTGCGCGTGTGCCGCAAGTGCGAGGGTGACTTGTGACGCCTCCAGACACTGAGACGGCAGGCAAGGCCCGCGGGGCATCCAAGAAGCAAGCTGCAAGCTCACACGCTCGCGGGGCGGAGCTGAAAGAGCAAAGAGGCCAGAAGGTGTCGCCAACCGTGCCGCGGTTAAAACTCCGTTACGAACAGGAGGTTCGCGATCAGCTACGTTCGCAGCTCGGACTGACGAACGTGATGGAGGTTCCGCGGCTGAGCAAGATCGTGGTGAACATGGGCGTGGGGCGTGCTACTCAGCAGCAGTCATTGATCGATGGGGCGGTACGAGATCTCGAAGCCATAGCGGGTCAGCGCCCGATTGTGACAAAGGCGCGACGGTCGATCGCGGCATTCAAGCTGCGCGAGGGCAATGCGATAGGCGCGAAGGTCACTGTAAGAGGTGATAGGGCATGGGAGCTATTTGATCGTCTGGTCAGCATCGCGATACCGCGGATCAGGGACTTTCGAGGGTTGCCGCCGAATTCGTTTGATGGGAACGGCAATTACACGTTTGGCGTTGTTGAACAGGTTGTGTTCCCCGAGATCGACTACGACAAAGTTGATGCAGTTCGAGGAATGGACATAACCATCGTGACGACAGCGCGTGATGACAGAGGTGGTCGGGCATTTCTGACTGCTTTTGGGTTCCCCCTGCGCTCAGAGGCGTCATAGAGGCCTGGAGGAGAGTCAAGTGGCAAAGAAGGCGCTGGTTCAAAAGCAGCAGCGAAAGCCAAAGTTCAAGGTGCGCGCGTACACGCGCTGTCGTCGATGCGGCCGACCGAAGGCTGTTTACCGCAAGTTCGGACTGTGCCGGATTTGCTTGCGGCAGATGGTGCACAATGGAGAGGTTCCTGGTGTTACGAAGGCCAGTTGGTGAACGGCGCCCGGTGATGTGCAAGGCGTTCAATCAGTGCCGGAATCAGTGCTCGCACACACAGACGGACGGGAGGATGTACGTGATCGGTGGTGATCTACGATGACCATGACGGACTCCATCGCTGACATGCTGACGCGTGTTCGCAACGCGAACGTCGCAATGCATGACAGCGTGAAGATGCCGGGATCGAAGTTGAAGGAGGCGCTGGCGGCGATCCTGGAGCAAGAGGGATATATTGCCGGCTTTCGAGTCAGTGCTGAGCAGGGCCCTCCCTTTAGCGTGTTGGAGATCGATTTGAAGTATGCTGCGGACCGCCGAAGGGCGATCGCAGGCCTGCGACGGGTGTCGAAACCCGGCCTTCGGGTCTACGCGCGCTCCGATAAGCTCCCGCGGGTTCTAGGTGGAATGGGCATAGCGGTGCTTTCGACCAGCCGCGGGCTGATGACTGACCGGGACGCGCGTAAGAACAAGCTTGGAGGAGAGGTGCTCTGCTATGTATGGTGACCTCTGCAGGCGCCGGAGGCCGCAATCGCCGGCTTCGCGGCGATCACAGCTGTCGAGAACGGAGCGTCGAAGTGTCTAGGGTAGGTAGTGCTCCGATTTCGTTGCCACATGGCGTACTGGTGGAGGTTGAGCAAGGCTCTGTGTCGGTGAGTGGTCCGCGCGGGTCGCTCGAGAGGAAGGTGCCTGCCGGAATAAGCCTCAGTGTCGATGAGCAAGTGCTCGTTGTGAGGAGGTCAGACGATGAGCGGCGTTCGCGAGCGCTTCATGGCCTGACGCGGGCTCTGGTCAACAACATGGTCTTGGGCGTGACTGAGGGGTTCTCGAAGGACCTCGAGTTGGTGGGCGTCGGTTACAGGGTGGTGTCGAAGGGCCCCGGCCAGCTCGAATTCGCTCTAGGCTTTTCCCACCCAGTCGTTGTGAACGCGCCTGAAGGTGTCGCGTTCGAGGTGGCAGCGCCGAACCGGGTGAGAGTTGTGGGCAATGACAAGGAGTTGGTAGGCCAGGTGGCGGCTGACATCCGCCAGCTTCGCAAGCCCGAGCCCTACAAGGGCAAGGGAGTGCGCTATGCAGGGGAACGGGTTCTCAGGAAAGCCGGAAAGGCGAACAAGTGATGAGCGAAGGCGGCAGAAAGGCAATCTTGCGAGCGCGGCGTCACGCGCATATCAGGCAACGTGTCAGCGGCGTCACTGAAAGGCCAAGGCTGTCCGTGCGCAGATCGAACCGGCATATCGTTGCGCAGGTGATCGATGATTCTCGAGGGCATACGCTCGCAGCGGCCTCCAGCCTGGAGCCCGCGGTGCGTGCCGCAGGCGGCACGGGCAACGTGGCTAGCGCTGGCCGTGTCGGCGACCTCGTAGCTCGACGGGCTCTCGATGCAGGCGTGACATCCGTCGTCTTCGATAGGGGTGGTTTTCGCTTTCATGGCCGGGTGGCAGCGCTTGCTCGGGCTGCAAGAGAAGCAGGTTTGGAGCTGTAGATGGTAGATCCCCAGTACGAGGAGCGTACAATCAGGGTCAACAGGGTGGCGAAAGTCGTCAAGGGTGGCCGGCGGTTCTCGTTCACAGCCCTGATGGTCGTGGGTGACGTCAATGGCAGGGTCGGCCTTGGCTACGGCAAGGCCAAGGAGGCCGGGCTTGCGGTTCAGAAAGGCCTCGAGGACGCCCGCAAGAACATCTTCGACGTGCCTCTCGCCGGTGGGACCATTACCCATCCTGTCATCGGCACGAGCGGCGCGGGTCGCGTCCTGCTGAAACCAGCAGCGCCTGGCACGGGCGTTATCGCTGGTGGGGCTGCCCGCGCGATACTCGAGATGGCAGGCGTGCGCGACGTTCTGACCAAGTCACTTGGTTCGTCGAACGGTATCAATGTGGCGCATGCGACAGTCGCCGGCCTCAAGGCGCTAAGGGATCCTGATGACGTGTCGTCGCTGCGTGGCAAGCCAGCCGAGGAAGTCGTCCCAGCGGGAGTTCTAAGGGCTTGGCGCGCCCGGAAGGATCATGGCGATGCAGGCGGGCTGGCAAGAGAGGGCGGGCTCACATGACGCCGGATAGCACGATGAGAGCTGCCGGGCGCCGGCCACGCGAGAACGAGAGCCGCAAGGAGCGTGGTGAGGCCGGGCATGTTCAAGCCGGAAGGAAAACGAAGGTCGCGACCGGCCAGCCTACGCCTGCGAAACAGAGCTCACGCCCCAGAGCGAGCGCCGCGTCGAGCGAGCGGCATGTCCGAGTGGCAATGGTGCGTTCGTCCATAGGGGCGCGTCCCAAGCATCAGGGATGCTTGCGGGCTCTTGGCCTGAGAAGGCTGGGCCAGAGCACCGTGCTACCTGATCGACCCGAGATTAGAGGCATGATAGCCAGAGTGTCACACCTTGTCGAAGTGGTCGAGGTCATAGAGGCTCCTTCGGCAGACCGCGAGAGCCAAGCCGCTCGGAGACTATCCAAGGAGGCGAGTCGTAATGAAGCTTCATGACCTCAAACCGGCGCCGGGATCGAAGCGCGATGGCAGACGGGTGGCTCGCGGGATTGGTGGCAAGGGTGGCAAGACGGCTGGCAGGGGAACAAAGGGTCAAAAGGCCCGCGGCGCGGTGAGGGTCGGCTTCGAGGGCGGTCAGCTTCCGCTCGTCCAGCGGGTGCCGAAGCTCAAGGGGTTCAAGAACCCGTTCAGGGTTGAGTACAGGGTGGTGAACCTTGGCGAGCTGGACAGACTTGGCGTCCCTGAGCCCGGGAGCGACGTTGGTGAAGGCAGTGCGGACGCGGCGCCTGGTGTGGACGCGGCGCCGCTCGTTACTCCCGAGCTGCTGGCGTCGGCCGGACTTGTGCGTCGTGGCTCCCTTGTAAAGGTCCTCGGCCGGGGCGAGCTTCACAAAGCCCTGACGGTAAGAGCACACGCCTTTTCTGGGTCAGCAAAGAGGTCTATTGAAGCCGCAGGTGGCGCCACCGAGGTGCTACCGCCTCCCTTCGGCAATGGCAGGCCCGCCGCTCGAGGCAGTGCGCTGACGAACCGATAGCTAGATAGAACATCGGCACGATGCTTTCCAATCTGCGAAATATTCTCAAGGTTCCTGACCTTCGAAACAAGATCATCTTCACGCTGGTGGTCATCGCGATTTACCAGTTGGGGACGTATGCGCCCGTGCCTGGTGTCAGCTTTGCAGCAGTACAGAAGCTCGTGAACCTCTCAAAGAACAGTGGCATACTGGGCTTTCTGGACCTATTCTCAGGTGGTGCGCTGACCCGGATGTCGGTGTTCGGTCTTGGGATCATGCCGTACATCACAAGCTCGATCATTATCCAACTCCTGGCGACGGTTATACCGAAGTTCGAGGAGTGGAGAGATCAAGGGCCTGCTGGGCAGAAGAAGCTTACGCAGGTTACCCGATACCTCACGGTGACCTTGGCGTTGATGCAGTCGACGGGGCTTGCCTACGCGTTCCACAATGGTGGCGCAGGTTTCTTTACGACCTCTTCGAGCGTTGATCTTTTCCCGCACTTCGATATCGGTCATGTAGCGTTCTTCGTGCTGACGATGACTGCGGGCACTGCGTTCGTGATGTGGCTGGGCGAGCTGATCACCCAACGGGGTATCGGCCAGGGGATGTCGATCCTGATCTTTGCCAATGTTGTGGCCTTTATCGTTCCGGGAGGACATGGCATCCTTGCCGAGGGCGGAGACGTGAAATTCATCGCCTTCATTGCTCTTGCAGTGGCGCTCATGGTGGCCATCGTCGCGATGGAGCTCGGCCAACGCCGGATCCCGGTTACATTTGCCAAGCGAGTAGTGGGGCGCCAAGTCTATGGAGGCCAGAGCACCTACGTACCGCTCAAGGTAAACCAGGCAGGTGTTATACCGGTCATATTCGCCACGTCCATCTTGTATTTTCCGGTCCTGCTGTCAAACATCGTACCGTCAGTGGCGCTGCGTTCGTGGATCAATAGCAACCTGACGCCTACCAGCATGGTTTACATAGGGATGTACTCCATATTGATATTTGGCTTCACTTTCTTTTATGCGACCGTCACTTTTGATCCATATCAAAATGCTGATGTGATTCGTAAGCAAGGTGGCTATATTCCTGGCATACGCCCAGGCCGCCCAACGGAGACGTACCTGGCGAAGACGCTCAATCGCATCACGTTCCCAGGAGCTCTCTTCCTCGTGGTCGTAGCGGTGGCTCCGTCGCTTCTCCTTGCTCTTTGGCACATCAATACCTTTCCCTTTGCGGGGACGACGCTGTTGATCGCTGCCGGAGTTGCGCTCGAGACCATGAAACAGGTGGACAGCCAGCTCATGATGCGCAACTATGACGGCTTCTTGAGGCAGTGATGGGCGCTGCAGCCGTGCGTGGGAGCGCCCGCTGTGCACTTATCTTCCCTGGTGGCGGCCGCATGAACACTAGGGCTTGCTGAAGTAGGTGGCTTCCGGGCTTAGGCTTGTCATGCTTGGCAAGCAGGGAGCAGGGAAGGGCACGCAGTGTGTCAGGATCTCCCACCACTATGTGATACCGCACATATCCACAGGAGACATGCTGCGTGCTGCACTGAAGGCGGGGTACGAGGTTGGCAAGCAGGTGGCCGAGGCCATTGCGTCAGGCGAGTTGTTGGACGACGAGCTTGTGGTGTCCATGGTGGCAGAACGCCTCGAGCAGGACGATACGACGCGCCGAGGCTTTGTTCTTGACGGCTTTCCCCGAACGATCGAGCAGGCTAAGGCATTGCAGGAGCTCTTGATACCCGCCGAGCTGGACTTGGTCCTCAACCTCACGATGCCCACGTCCCTCGTGTTGAAACGTCTGGCGGGGAGGCGGGTCTGTGTCGACTGCGGCGCGAACTACCACGTGACAGCTATGCCGAGCGTGGACTGGAGTTGTGATGTCTGTGGCGGAGAGGTTGTCCAGCGTGAGGACGACACCGAGGAGGCGATCCGCAGGAGGCTGGGTCTCTACGACCGCGAGACAGCCCCGCTCCTCGCCTGGTATGAGCAGCACTCCCGCGTTGCCGCAATCAGCGGGGTGGGGAGGCCTGACGTGGTTGCCGAGAGATTGGTTAGGGTTATTGACGCCTACCTTCGCCGGAGGGATCGGAGCTCACGGCCATGACGCGAAGCAAAGCAGAAATTGCGAAGATGCGTCGTGCAGGTCGCGTCGTTGCCGAGATGCATGAGAAACTGCGTGACGCCGTCCGCCCGGGCGTGACTACTGGCGACCTCAACGCCGTCGCTGTAGAGATCCTGGAGAAACGAAGAGCGCGATCCAACTTCCTTGGCTACCATGGCTACCCTGCTGTTATCTGCACGTCACCCAATGACGTGATCGTTCATGGGATACCCGGAGACCGGCGCCTGGTCGAGGGCGACATCATCTCCCTGGACTGCGGAGCGGTGGTCGAGGGCTATCACGGGGACGCGGCATTTACCGCGCCGGTTGGCAGTGTGAGTGCCGACGCGCTTCGCCTCATGGAGGTGACAGAGTCGAGTCTGTGGGCTGGAATAGCCGTGATGAGCCCGGGCCGGCGCCTGCACGAGATCGGAAGGGCCGTTCAGGAGGTAGCGGAAAAGGCTGGCTTCTCGGTTGTGCGCGAGTATGTCGGGCACGCGATCGGTACGCAGATGCATGAGGATCCGCAGGTGCCCAACTACTGGCCCGGGACACCGGGTCCCGTGCTGAAGGTGGGTCACGTGTTCGCCGTAGAGCCCATGGTGAACTTGGGCAGTCCGCGAACGCGGCTGCTGCGTGACGGCTGGACGGTGGTCACTGCCGATGGTAAGTTATCAGCACACTTCGAGCACACGATCGCTGTGGGCGACGGTGGCCCGGAGGTGCTGACCTTGGCATGAGCTGCTAAACTAACGTGCCTGCGGAGCTCCCCGTCCAGCTGGACTGCGTTGTCCCGTTTGGGTTGTCGTTCGAGATTTGTTGGTCGTGGGACGTGTAGGAGTGCACGTGCAGGTAGGACATGGTTGCTAGGACTCGTCAGGTGTTGTACGCAGGACAAGGGACCATCTGGGCGCACTCCATCGTGAATGGAGTGCGAGCCAGCTTTCGGTTGTCGTCACCGGCAGGCGGAGGTCACCGGCCTCTGTGCAAGCTGAGATGAGCGACCAGAGGCCCTGGGGCGGCCGAGAGGTTTGGTCGGGTGTGGAATCGAGGGTGCGCGGGGGTGGCTGGGACAGCCCAGTGGGAATGAGCGGTTGTGGGGACACTGGCACGCTGTGATGGTGTGCAGGGATCAAGCACGGATCAAGGAGGATAGTTCTGGCTAAGGCCAAAGATCTCAAGACAAAGGAGGAGGCGATCGTTCTGGAGGGAACGGTGATCGAGCCGCTTCCCAACGCGATGTTCCGGGTAGAGCTCGAGAATGGGCACAAGATCCTTGCTCACAGCTCCGGTAAGATGCGGATGCACAGGATCCGGATCCTCCCCGGCGATCACGTGCAGGTCGAGATCACTCCGTATGACTTGACCAGAGGTCGGGTCACCTATCGCTACAGGTGATGGCGAGTGGCGCCCCACAGCACTGACTGGGCGGCGCCGTGCAAGGTTCCGAGACGAGATGCAGCGCCGGCAGCGCCGGCGATGATCAGAAAGCAGCTATGAAGGTACGACCAAGCGTAAAACCAATGTGCGAGAAGTGCAGGGTCATCAAACGCCATCGGCGCGTGATGGTGATCTGCGTGAACCCACGGCATAAGCAGAGGCAGGGATGATGCAGGGCATGGAGACATGGCGCGTATAGCCGGAGTTGATATTCCTCGCGACAAGCGGTTGGAAGTCGCGCTCACCTACGTGCACGGCATCGGCATCTCTTCGTCGCGGCGCATCTGCTCGGAGACGGGTCTTGGTCTTGACACGAGAGCTCGTGACCTCACCGAGGACGAGGTGGCGAAGCTGCGAGCGTGGATAGACACCAACATCAAGGTCGAGGGAGACCTGCGCCGCGAGGTCGCGCAGGATATCAAGCGCAAGATGGAGATCAACTGTTACCAGGGGGTGCGACATCGCAGGGGTCTTCCCGTGCATGGACAACGTACCCATACCAACGCCCGTACCCGCAAAGGCCCCAAGAAGACCGTGGCTGGCAAGAAGAAGGTTCGTAAGCACTGATGCCGAAAGGAAAGCCATCCAGCGGAGCGCGGCGCGCCCGCAAACGCGAACGTAAGAACGTGACCTTTGGGGTTGCTCACATCAAGAGCTCGTTCAACAACACGATCGTCTCGATCACGGATCCGGATGGCAACGTCCTGGCCTGGGCTTCTGCCGGGAACGTTGGATTCAAGGGATCCAGGAAGTCAACTCCATACGCGGCCCAAACGGCCGCGGAGATCTGCGCCAAGCGCGCGATGGAGCACGGGATCAGGAAGGTCGATGTGCAGGCGCGAGGTCCGGGCTCAGGGCGGGAGATGGCGATACGATCGCTGGCCAGCGCCGGCATCGAGGTCGCGGGGATCAAGGACGTTACCCCTGTTCCGCACAACGGATGTCGTCCGAAGAAAAGGCGTCGCGTATGAGAGCTGATGCGAGGCGAGATGAGCCGTTTAGCAAGGAGTGTGACAGGTAGATGGCGAGGTACACGGGACCGGTGTGCAGGCTGTGCAGACGGGAGAGGACCAAGCTGTTCCTGAAGGGACACCGGTGCGATACCTCGAAGTGCCCAGTGAGTGGTGATCCCAACGACAGAGGAAAGCGGGCCTTCCCTCCAGGTGAGCACGGGCGCGACCGGGTTCGCCAGGGGTCGGAGTACCTCACGCAGCTGCGCGAGAAGCAGAAGGCGCGCCGTATCTATGGCGTGTTGGAGCGCCAGTTCGTCAACCTCTACGAAGAGGCGAGCAGGCAGCAGGGCATTACCGGTGAGAACCTCTTGCGCATGCTGGAGCTTCGCTTGGACAATGTCGTGTTCAGAGCTGGCTGGGCATCGAGCCGCTCGCAGGCTCGCCAGCTCGTGAACCACGGACACCTTTGCGTCAACGGCAAGAGGGTAACAATACCCAGCTACCGGCTCCGCTCTGGCGACCTGGTGGCGCTGTCGGAGCCTGCGAAAAGTCTAGCCCTGGTCCGCCACAACGCTGATACCCTAGATCGCCAGGTTCCGGCGTGGCTCGAATTGAACGGCAGCGGACCATCCGTTACGGTGCTTCGTGCGCCCGAGCGCGCCGACATGGATGAGTCGATCAGAGAGCAGCTCATCGTCGAGCTCTACTCCAAGTGACCCTCTGGTTCGTTACCCCAGCGCGGCATGCCTACCGGCGCGCCGCTAGATGCCAGGCCGGCCATACCAACATTACGACCATTCAGGAGTTGCGATGCACATGCTCATGATCCAGCGTCCAAGCGTAGAGACCCAAGGCGAGGAGGATGAGAAGCGGCAGCGTTTTGCTGTCGGACCGCTCGACCCTGGCTTCGGGCACACGTTGGGCAACTCATTGCGGCGTGCGCTGCTGTCATCTATCCCCGGTGCTGCGGTCACCCAGGTGCGTTTCGACGACGCTCTGCACGAGTTCAGGACGCTGTCAGGTGTGACGGAGGACGTCACTGATATCATTCTTGCCCTCAAGGACCTAGTGTTGAGGATCGATTGCGAGGGACCGGCAACGCTTCGCTGTGACGTGCGAGGTCCTGGTGATGTGACGGCTGGCGATCTTCAGGCCCCAGCTGGTGTCGAGGTGCTGAACACAGACCTACATCTCGCGTCGCTTAGCTCCAAAGGCCGTCTCGCGATGGATGTCGTCGTCGATCATGGGCGGGGCTATGTGCCCGCCGACCGGAACAAGCACACGACCGAGATCGGGCTTATCCCAGTCGACTCGGTCTTCTCACCGGTGCGTCGTGTCGCCTACAACGTGGAGCCCACTCGTGTAGACCAGTCTGCCAACTACGACCGGCTGATCCTTGATGTCGAGACCGATGGCTCAATCTCGGCGCGCGAAGCGGTCGCCTCTGCTGCAGGCACTCTGAGATCGCTCATGTCGCTGGTCGCTGAGATGAGCGATAGCCCGCGCAGCCTGGAGCTTGGTGAACCGGGCGTCACCACGGGCAGGTCTCCTGAGATGGACTTGCTCATCGAGGATCTAGATCTTTCCGAGAGACCGCGTAACTGCTTGAAGAGGGCGATGGTGAACACGATCGGCGAGTTGCTGCAGAAGACCCCCGATGATCTCCTCGCGATCACGAACTTCGGTCAGAAGTCCCTGGACGAGGTGGTGCAACGCCTCGATGAACGCGGCCTTTCCCTGCGGGATAGTGAGGTGTCGTGAGAGGGACGCCAAGGAAAGGGCGCCGCTTTGGTGGCAGCGCTTCTCATCAGAAAGCCATGATGGGCAACCTCGTGGCGTCTTTGATCGCGGCCGAGTACCTGGTTACCACCGAGGCAAAGGCCAAGGCCCTGAGACCGGTGGCGGAGAAGGTCATAACGGCATCCCGAAAGGGGGGGCTTGACCGGCAACGCCGGGTGGTGGCGCTGATACGGGACAAGGACATGGCGAATAAGCTCTTCGAGGAGATTGGGCCTAGGTACTCCGACCGGCCGGGAGGCTACACACGTATCCTGAAGTTGGGTCCACGTCAGGGCGATGGTGCGCCGATGGCGCGTATAGAGCTGGTTTGACGCGCGAGCGTGTCAAACCAGCTAGCAGTTCTCTGGCGTGGCAGCGCTGGAACGTGTTTCCGGCTTGGAGCCACGCTCTAGGACCTGCGCGGGATATCTGACCAAGGCGGACAACCTGCCCGGGGAAGACGGTGTCACTGAGCCAGACGTTCGGCTGATGCTGACCGTCGCGTATGATGGGACGGACTTTCACGGTTTTGCCGCTCAGCCAGGTCAGAGGACCGTTGCGGGCGTGCTTGCCAGAGCCATCGAAGTAGTCACGGGTAGCCGTGCGTTAATCGTGTGCGCTGGGCGTACCGACGCTGGCGTCCACGCGTGGGGGCAGGTCGTGCACGTGGACGTTCCAGGGCGAGTTTCGGATCCACCCCTCTTGGCAAATGCTTGCAACAAGATGCTCGCTCCCGAGGTAGTCGTCAGGTCGGCTGTCGAAGCGCCGACGGGCTTCCACGCCAGAAGGTCAGCAAGCTCGCGGCTGTACAAGTACTTGCTGTACCAGGATGCCTTTCCGAGCCCCTTCATGGCGCGCCGGGCTTGGCATGTGCAGTCTCGCCTAGATCTAGCGGCGATGGAGCAGGCAACCTATTCACTGCTCGGCGAGCATGATTTCACCTCGTTTTGCAGGCGGCCAAAGCCAAAGAGGGCTCTGAACAGGACTGGCGATAGGGCCGAGGTGTCGTTGGCCGAGGTGTCTCTGGTCCGTCGTGTCATCGAGGCGCGCTGGCGCCGGCTCATCCCAGCGGTACCCAATCCTTCCGAGGCCCCAACGGCTCCCGAGGCCCCAACGGCTCCCGAGGCCCCAACGGCTCCCGAGGCGTTTCTTCACGGGGCTTTCCATGACGTAAGCATGCTGTGCTTCGACATCGAGGCGAGTTCGTTCTGCCATCAGATGGTTCGCTCCGTGGTGTCCACCTTGGTCGAGGTGGGCGCCGGCAGGAAGACGGCTCAGGACGTCGTCAGGTTTCTCGAAGCTCGAGATAGGTCTGGCACGCCGCCTCCTGCCCCGCCCTATGGCCTTTACCTGTGGCGGGTGTCCTATCGGTCCGATCCTTCAGCTCGCGGTGGTGATCCCAGGGGCGCCGCGAGCCCACGGTGACCGTGGAGTGGGCTGTCCAAGAGCTCGATAACGCGATGACGCACACATGGGTGAACAGAACGGAGCGCATGTCACGGTTTGCGTGACGAACTGAATGACTCTAATCTAGCTGCGTGCCCACGTTCTCCCCCAAGTCTCGAGACATAGTTCGCGCTTGGTATGTAATCGATGCCGATGGTTTGGTCCTGGGCCGGATGTGCACCGAAGTGGCGAGGATGCTTCGTGGTAAGCATAAGGTGATCTTTGCTCCGCACATCGACACGGGTGATCATGTGGTCATAGTGAACGCAGGCAAGGTCGTGATGACCGCAGGCAAGGCGGAGAAGAAGAGAGCCTGGAAGCATAGCGGCTACCCAGGCGGCATTAGTAGCAGGAGCTACGCTGAGTTGCTGACGTCCAAGCCCGAAGAGGTTGTGCGCGACGCGATCAGGGGCATGCTGCCGAAGGGTCCCCTCGGACGTCAGATGCTGAGCAAACTGAAGGTGTACGCGGGTCCGAGCCATCCGCATGCAGCCCAGTGCCCCGAGATGCTGGATCTGTCGGCGACGGCGAGAACCGCTTCGTGAGAACCGCTTCGTGAGATCAGTCGCCTGCGATCTCCATCCTGCCAATGTTCATCTATCGTGCCACACGCCTTCCCGGTGTGCGCCGCTCCAAACTAATGATGCCTGTGCGACGGCCGCCTTGCTCAACTTTGATGAGCACGCAGACGTGAACATGGACCCATTGGCGCTCATGGGCATGGCGACATGGGACATGGGCACACAAGGTACGCAAGTGAGAACTGACGGAAAAGACGGGAACTGAGGATGCCAAAGCCACTTTGCCAGACGGTCGGGCGCCGCAAGCGTGCGATCGCACGTATCTGCTTTCGAGCTGGTGACGGGGCGATCACGGTCAATGGAAAGCCGCTGGAAGAGTACTTCACGTCGCTTGCCCACCGCACGAGGATCGTCGAGCCGCTGAACGCCACTGAGATGATGGGACGCTATGACGTCGAGGCCACCATCGATGGGGGCGGCTTCTCGGGGCAGGCCGGTGCGCTGCGACTGGCGATTGCGAGGGCGCTTGCAGACCTGGAACCGGGTTCACGGGTCGTCCTGCGGCGAGCGGGACATCTCACCCGGGATGACCGGATCAAGGAGAGCAAGAAGTATGGCTTGAAGAAAGCGCGTAAGGCGCCTCAGTACTCCAAGAGGTAGGCCTTGGTGCACCATCGCCCCACGTTTGGAACGGATGGGATGCGTGGAAGGGCGAACACCGAGCTGACTCCGGAGCTCGTGCTGGCACTCGGGCGTGCCTTCGCACGCGTGCAACGCCCTGAGCGCTGCGTGGTTGGCCGGGACACCAGGCTCTCCGGGACCATGCTCCAGGCGGCCTTTCAAGCCGGACTGTGCAGCGAAGGAGTTGATGTCGTGGACCTCGGCGTGATGCCAACCCCCGGCGTCGCCTGGTGGTCAGGTGAGATGGGCTGTGCGGCCGCCGTGGTGTCTGCGTCCCACAATCCTTTTTACGACAACGGGATCAAACTGTTCGGGCTGGCAGGGGTCAAGCTTCCCGATGCTCTCGAGAGAGCAGTGGAGGCCGAGCTCGAGCGGCTGTTGGATCCCCCTGATGATCTGCGGCCGGCAAGCAGGATGCCGGACGATGTCGATCCGGAGCCTGCGCCACATCCTCGCGATCGGCGCTGGTCGAAGGGGCAACCTGGCGTCGTGGTCATGGAACCGGCTGCAGCCGAAAGGTATGTGGAGCACCTCACGGGGGTGCTGGAGCAAGGATGCCTGAGTGGGCTGAAGATCGTGCTCGATACCGCAAACGGCGCTACGACGTGGCTTGCTCCAGCGGCGCTGCGGCGGCTGGGGGCTGAGATCATCCAGGTGGCTGCCGAGCCGGACGGGCTGAACATAAACGACGGATGTGGATCTACCCATCCAGAAGAGATGGTCGAGGCGGTCCTCGCTCACGGGGCCGACGTGGGGCTAGCGTTCGATGGGGACGGGGACCGGCTCATCGCGTCAGACCGAAACGGAAGGTTGGTGAACGGCGATGAGACCATGGCGATCTTGGCGGAAGACCTCGCGGCAAGGGGACTGCTCACCGGCTCATGCGTCGTCGTCACGGTGATGACGAACCTCGGTTTTCACAAGGCAATGGCTGCTCGCGGGATCAAAGTGCTGCAAACGGACGTGGGGGATCGCTACGTGCTGGAGGTCATGGAGAGGGAAGGGCTTGTTCTCGGCGGCGAGCAGTCGGGACATATTGTGCAGCGCCATTTGGCCGGTACCGGCGATGGGATCTTGACGGGCCTCAGCCTGCTCGGAGTCATGGTGCGCTCCGGTCGTTCTCTCGGAGACCTCGTGGACGACTCGATGCAACGGTTCCCCCAAGAGATGGTCAATGTTCCCGTTCAAGACCCCAGTTCCCTCGACGGCGCACGCCCCGTGTGGGCGACGGTCGAGGAGGTGCATGCAGAGCTCGACGGCCAGGGTCGTGTCCTTCTGCGTGCAAGCGGAACGGAGAAGGTGGTGCGGGTGATGGTCGAGGCCAGCTCTGCTCGACTCGCCAAAGAGATGGCTGACAGGCTTGCTAGCGTCGTGGCGGCCGAGCTGGAGGAGGCTTGAATGTGTGGGATCATCGGGATCACCGGATGCCTTGACGTCCCAGAGGCGATCTTGGAGGGCTTGGCCCGGTTGGAGTACAGGGGGTATGACTCGGCAGGTGTTGCGCTGCAGGTCGAAGACGGCCTCTGGGTGAGCCGTGCGGCCAACGGGTCGAAGTCGCTCGCAGACCTGCGGCGTGCGGTCAGCGGTGCGCCGGGTTCCTGCCGGGCCGGGATAGGCCATACCCGTTGGGCGACACATGGCAAGCCCAGCGAGGTCAATGCCCACCCTCACCAGGACTGCAAGGGGACCCTGGCTGTTGTTCACAATGGCATCATCGAGAACCACTTCGAGATTGCGGCGAAGCTGTCGGCTGCCGGGCACGAGCTGGTCTCGAGCACTGACAGTGAGGTCTTGGCTCACCTGGTGGAGGAGGCGATCGCCGAGGGTGCGTCCTTGGTCGACGCTGTCCGGGCGTGCATGAAGAAGGTTCGTGGGTCGCTGGCCATGGTCGTAGTTCACGCTTCCGACCCCGAGCTAATGGTTGCGGCCCGGCGTGTCTCTCCGCTCATAGTCGCGACCGCGGACGCAGCAGGCCTTGTGGCGTCCGACGTTCCTGCGTTGCTTGGCTGGGCCACGGCTATGTACGCCCTTGAAGATGACGAGGTGGCCGAGGTCTCTCCTGGCGGGGTGCTGGTGAGCGATGCCTCGGGCGCCCGGGTGGAGCCAGCGCGGCTCGAAGTGGACTGGGACGTCGGCGCTGCGCAGAAGGGCGGGTTCGACGACTTCATGCTGAAGGAGATCCATGAGCAGCCAGACGCGGTCGCGGGCACTCTCATGGGTCGTCTCTCGCCGTCGGGGGAGGTTCTCCTGGATGAGATGCGAATTGACGACGACGAGCTGCGTGAGGTCGAGAAGGTGTTCATCGTCGCCTGCGGCTCCAGCTATCACGCCGGGCTCGTGGCCAAGTACGCGATGGAGCACTGGGCGCGGACCGCGGTCGAGATCGACATCGCGAGCGAGTTTCGCTACCGCGACCCCATCCTCGACTCGCGGACTCTTGTCATCGGGGTGAGCCAGTCTGGTGAGACCCTCGACACTCTGCAGGCGATTCGATATGCTCGCCGGTGGAACGCGAAGGTGTTGGTGGTCTCAAACGTGGTCGATTCGTCGATGGCAAGGGAGGCGGACGGCGTCATCTACACGAGGGCCGGACCCGAGATCGGCGTGGCCGCGACGAAGACGTTCCTTGCTCAGCTGGTTGCCCTCGAGGTGCTTTCCTTGTACCTCGCGGGCCTGAGGGGAACTCTTTATCCAGCCGAGATCTCCGGCCTGCTCGACTCCATGCGTGAGCTTCCGGCGAAGGTCGCCCAGGCGCTCGAAGGCTCCAAGGACATTTTCGACGTTGCCGCCAGGTTCGCAAGCGCCGAGGAGTTCTTCTTCATAGGTCGACACGTGGGCTATCCGGTGGCCTTGGAGGGGGCGCTCAAGCTGAAGGAGATCTCCTACCTTCACGCGGAGGGTTACCCAGCGGGAGAGCTGAAGCACGGGCCGATCGCGCTCCTCGAGGAGGGCACGGTAGTGGTTGGCATCGCCACCAGGACGCGCCTGTGGGAGAAGATGATGGCGAACGTCGCGGAGGTGCGCGCCAGGGGCGCGATGGTGGTTCTCGTCGCGAACGACGGTGACGAGGAGACCGCCGCGCTTGCGGATGCGACCCTTTGGGTCCCGAGCACCCATCCACTCTTTGCTCCTGTGCTGGACGTGATCCCGCTTCAGCTCTTCGCGTACGCGCTGGCAAGAGCAAGGGGGAACGACGTCGACCGGCCTCGCAACCTTGCCAAGACGGTGACGGTCGAGTGAGCGAGCGGACCGTCGTCGATGGTGTTGCGCTAGCCGAGGCAACCGCGGTCG
>JAJYWA010000101.1 GCA_021791755.1 Actinomycetes bacterium
GGGGAGCGCCGACCTCCTGCTCGTCTTCGACGAAGGCGGGATAACGGGTCATCCTGACCACCGTCGCGCCACCGAAGCAGGACTACTTGCAGCGAGTCGTCACGGGATCGCAGTGCTCGCATGGGCCGTGCCCGAGACGGTGGCCAACCAGCTGAACGCGGAGCACGGAACGACATTTCTCGGACGCCCCGACAACGAGCTGGACATCACCGTCACGGTCGACCGCGAGCAGCAGAAAGCAGCGATCGCCTGCCACGCAAGCCAATCCAACGACAATCCGGTGCTCTGGCGACGCCTAGAGCTGTCTGGCAACGAGGAACGCCTGCGCTGGCTCACTCGCGCATAGGCGCATAGGGTCGCTCAGTCCGTCAGGTCTCCACTCGGCGCCCCCGACGCACTGGCCATCTCGACCGCCGGAGGCTCGAAACCACCGATCACCTTGAACGCGATGCTTCCATCCTCGACATCCAGCACGACCGTCTCGCCAACCTTTATCTCCTTCCACAAGATGCGCTCCGACAGTGGATCCTCTATGAGATGCTGTATCGCTCGTCGCAACGGACGGGCGCCGAGCGCTGGATCGTAGCCCTTCTCCGCGACCAAGGCCCTAGCCGCCGGGGTCATCTCGACGGTAATGCCCTGTGCCTCGAGCTGTTCATAGACACGCTTCATCATGAGGTCCACGATCTGGACCACCTCTTCGCGGGTGAGCTCGTGAAAAACGATCACCTCGTCGATGCGGTTGAGGAACTCCGGCTTGAAATGCCCCTTCAGCGCGTCGTTGACCTTCTGCTTCATCCTCTCGTGGTTGACCGCCTCTGAGGTCTTGGCGAAGCCCACACTTGTCTTGCCCAGCTCAGCCGTGCCGAGGTTGGAGGTCATGATAAGGACGGTGTTCTTGAAGTCGACTGTACGTCCCTGCGCATCAGTGAGATGCCCGTCTTCCAAGATCTGCAACAGCGCGTTGAACACATCCGGGTGCGCCTTCTCGATCTCGTCGAACAGGACCACCGAGAAAGGCCTGCGCCTGACGGCTTCGGTAAGCTGACCGCCTTCGTCGTAGCCGACGTACCCCGGCGGTGAGCCCACCAGCCTGCTCACAGCGTGCTTCTCCATGTACTCGCTCATGTCCAGCTGGATCAGCGCGTCCGAATCATCGAAGAGGAACTCTGCAAGGGTCTTGGCCAGCTCTGTCTTGCCGACTCCCGTCGGCCCGAGGAAGATGAACGATCCACTCGGCCGCTTCGGGTCTTTCAGACCGGCTCTGGTACGCCTGATAGAGCGCGACAACGCCTCCAACGCCTCCTGCTGGCCGACGACGCGCTTGTGAAGCTCCTCCTCCATGCGAAGAAGCTTCGCTGTCTCCTCCTCCGTCAGCTTGTACACCGGTATGCCGGTCCAGTTCGCGAGAACCTCGGCTATCACGTCTTCATCGACCACATCAAAGAGCTCGATGCCTTCCGCGCGCCATGCATTCTCCATCGCAACCTTGCGCTCGAGGTACTCTTTCTCCTTCTCGACCAGCGCTTCCGCCTGATCAGGTGACTTTCGTTCCGACAGTGACGCCCGTTCCCTTCGGACGCGCTCCAAGTCCTCTTCCAGCTTCTTGTACTCCGGTGGAGTCGACATGCGCTTGATACGCAGCCGGCTCCCGGCCTCGTCGACGAGATCGATCGCCTTGTCTGGAAGGAAGCGATCGGAGATGTACCTGTCCGCAAGGTTCGCCGCCGCTATCAGGGCTTGGTCGGTGATGGTCACCGAGTGGTGCTTCTCGTAGCGGTCGCGAAGCCCCTTCAATATCTCGATCGTGTGCAGCAGCGACGGCTCCTCCACCTTGATCGGCTGGAACCGGCGTTCGAGCGCCGCGTCCTTCTCGAGATGCTTGCGATACTCGTCCAGCGTCGTAGCGCCGATCGTCTGCAGCTCGCCGCGAGCCAGCATCGGCTTCAGGATGGAAGCCGCGTCGATAGCGCCCTCGGCGGCTCCTGCTCCAACAAGCGTATGGAGCTCGTCTATGAACAGGATGATGTCACCACGGGTGCGTATCTCCTTGAGCACCTTCTTGAGCCGCTCCTCGAAGTCGCCGCGATACCGGCTCCCTGCGACCAGCGCTCCAAGGTCAAGCGTGTAGAGCTGCTTGCCCTTGATGGTCTCGGGCACATCGTCCCGGACGATCTGCTGGGACAATCCCTCCACGATGGCGGTCTTGCCCACGCCAGGCTCGCCAATGAGCACCGGATTGTTCTTCGTCCGCCTGGAAAGAACCTGCATCACGCGCTGGATCTCCCGCTCGCGACCTATCACTGGATCGAGCTTGTCGTCACGGGCCAGCGCCGTCAGGTTGCGACCGAACTGGTCGAGGACCGGGGAGCCGGGCGGCATATCGCCGATCGAGGATCCCGGACCGGCACTCACCGCCTCCTTCCCCTGGTAGCCCGAGAGAAGCTGTATCACCTGTTGGCGAACCCTACCGAGATCTGCGCCCAAGCTCTGGAGCACCTGAGCCGCGACCCCCTCGCCTTCGCGCACCAAGCCAAGGAGCATGTGCTCGGTGCCGATGTAGTTGTGACCGAGCTGGAGGGCTTCGCGCAGTGACAGCTCCAGGACTTTCTTCGCACGTGGAGTGAACGGAGGAGACCCCGTGGGAGCCATGCTCGCAGGGCCGATAGTCTCTTCCACCTTCTCGCGGACCGCCTCCAGTGAGATGCCAAGCGACTCCAATGCCTTAGCAGCTACACCCTCTCCCTCATGGATCAGCCCTAGCAGGATGTGCTCGGTCCCAATGAAGCTGTGGTTCAAAAGGCGCGCCTCCTCTTGAGCCAGCACCAGGACTCTCCGGGCCCTATCAGTGAAGCGCTCAAACAAGCCAAAGCCTCCCTGGTCGCTCGCTGCTCATGTCATCTACATGCCTGTGCACCACTCGATACCTACGCACTACTCGCCTTGTCACTTTTGCTGTCGCTCATTGCCCGACAGCGCGCCATTGTCTCGCCACTCAAAGTCTACCCGGAGCCGGCGCGTTGTCGACACCATCTCGGCTTCATCACATTCTATTGCCTTGCCATGCCGTGACTAGCGACACCGTGACCGGCACGGTTTTCCACGGCCGGGCCACGTCGCCTAGTCTGCAAGATCAGTGAACGTCACAGAGTTGCTCGACCTTCCCTACGTCGAAGAGGATCTCGGTCGCTTCGAGGCTCTGCTTGCAGAGGCCGTGCGCGTCGGCGACCCGTTCCTCGACGAGGTGACCACTCATCTGATATCCGCGGGCGGAAAGAGACTGCGCCCAGCGTTGCTCCTGGCGTCGGCCACCTGCGGCGCGAGCCCGGCGTCAGATGAGACTTTGCAAGGAGCAGCCGCCGTCGAGCTCGTACATCTCGCGTCCTTGTACCACGATGACGTGATGGACGAGGCCGTGCTGCGCCGCAACGTCGAAAGCGTCAACTCGCGCTGGGGAAACCTCATAGCCATCGTCGCTGGGGACTTCCTCCTCGCCCGATCAGCCGAGATTGCCGCCTCGCTCGGCCCCGAGGTGGCCAGCTTGCTCGCCGCCACGTTGGGACACCTCTGCCAGGGACAGATCAGCGAGGTGCAGACTGCGTTCCAGCCGAACCGCTCGGAGGACGCCTACCTGGCCACCATCGCGGGCAAGACAGCTGCCCTCACTTCGGCTGCGTGCCGGATCGGCGCATTGACTGCATCCCTCGATCGGACCAAGGTGGACGCTCTCACCGACTTCGGCCGGCACTTCGGCATGGTCTTCCAAATCCGCGATGACATCATGGACGTGATCGGCAGCCCGGAGCATCTCGGAAAGCCGGCCGGCCAGGACCTGGCCGAAGGCATCTACACTCTCCCGGTGCTGAGGGCCCTGTCGGATCCCGTGGTAGGACCTGAGCTACGGACCATCCTGGGGCGGCCGCTTGAACAGCCAGAGCGGGAGAAGGCAAGGGAGATGGTGGGCTCCTCGGGCGCAATCGAGTCGACGATCGCAGTCGGACGGCGCTACAGCGCGCTCGCAGCGGATGCGGTGGCAAGCCTCCAAGTACCAGCGCTCACCAAGGGGCTGAGCACCATCGTAGCCTCACTGCTCGAAGATCTCCCGATCATCACCTGAGACGCCCGCCAGCCCGGCGCTCGCCGGACCGCGGAAGGAACCTCCGGCAGGACGGAGGGTCGGGAACGCGATCACCTCGCGGATGCTCTGGGCGTTCAGGAGGAGCATGGCAAGCCGGTCGATCCCAATGCCCATGCCAGCGGTCGGGGGGAGCCCATCCTCGAGAGCACGCAGGTAGTCTTCGTCAAGCTCCATGGCCTCCTCGTCGCCGTGTGCACGCAACGCCATCTGGGACTCGAACCTCGCCCTCTGCTCATCCGGATCCGCCAGCTCCGAAAACGCGTTCGCGAGCTCCCTCCCGGCAAGCACCGCTTCGAAGCGCTCGGCGAGCGCGGCTGCGCTCCTGTGCTCACGCGCCAATGGGGACACCTCCTTCGGGTAGTCGCAGACGAGAACCGGGTCCCACAGGTTCGCCTCCGTGGTCTTCTCGTATATCTCGAGAACTGCCTTTCCCGGGCCCCAGCCGTCCTGGACGGGTACGCCAAGGCCCGATGCGAGCCGGCGAAGCTCGGAAAGGGGCATCTCCACCGACACGTCGACGCCCGTGTGCTCCGAGATCAGCTCGAACATCGTCGCCCTCCTCCATGGCGGCGTCACATCGAGCACGCGGTCGCCATAAACGAGGCGGGTCGAGCCTGTGATCTCACGGGCGAGATCGGAAACGAGCTGTTCGCAAAGGACCATGAGATCGCGATAGTCCGCATAGGCCTGGTAGAGCTCGAGCATCGTGAACTCCGGATTGTGGCGCGGCGAGATACCTTCGTTCCGGAACACCCTTCCGATCTCGAAGACACGCTCGAAACCTCCGATCACCAGCCTCTTCAGGTACAGCTCCGGAGCGATGCGCAGGTAGAGATCAGCATCCAGGGAATTATGGTGGGTCACGAAAGGCCGGGCAGAGGCTCCACCGGCCACCGGATGGAGGATCGGGGTCTCCACCTCGATGAACCCCCTGCCTTCGAGCCAGCGGCGTAGGTGGCTTATCATCGCGCTCCGTGCCACCAGCCTCGCCCTGCTCTCGTCGTTTACCCACAGGTCAAGCTCCCGCCTGCGATAGCGGAGCTCGACGTCGGATACCCCCTTCCACTTATCCCCCAGGCCGTGGCGCGACTCGGCCAGCAGGACCCAGGTCGTCACCTTGACGCTGAGCTCGCCCCTCCTGGTACGGACCACCTCGCCCGTTGCCCCCACCCAGTCCCCGAGCGACAGCCGGCCGAGCTCCTTCAAGTCCTTCGCCACCCCTTCAACCCCAAAAAGCTGGATGCTGCCGCCAGAGTCCTTGAGCTGGATGAACACATACCGTCCCTGCGGTCTCGAAAGCATGATCCTACCGGCCACGCTCACGCTCGCACCTGACTCCTCGCCCGGCTCCAAGCCGGAAAAACGCTTGCAAACCTCGGCTGCCGAAGCCGAGACCTCGAACCGATAGGGCCGCTCTTTCCCGGTCAGGCTCGTCATGCCGCCGCGACCTCGCAGCTCCAAGTGCCGATCGCGCTGCTCACAGCGCCCGAGGCCCCAGCGGGTGGCCTACCTCGACATTGCGCTGGTAGATCAGCCTGAGCCCGTGAAGGGTGAGCCACGGCTCCCGACGTTGTATGCGCTCTGACAACGGAGCGATCAGCTCCGCGAGGCCGCCGGTCGCCACGATCACGCTCTTGCCGAGCACCCTTTCGAAACGTTCGCACAGACCATCTATCTGAGCAGCAAAGCCGAAGACTGCGCCAGACTGCATGGACTCAACAGTCGACTTTCCGATGACGCTTCGAGGAGCGACGAGCTCGATGCGACGCAGCGCGGCCGCGTGTTCGAAGAGCGCATCGAGGCTGATCTCGACACCCGGCACGATCGCTCCACCCAGGTACTCTCCTGAGGGTGATATCGCGTCAAGCGTCGTAGCGGTTCCGAGGTCCACGACAATGCACGGACCGCCATAAAGGTCGAATGCCGCCACCGCGTTCGCGATCCGATCGGCGCCGACCTCTTTCGGGTTGTCGTAAAGGATCGAGACGCCGGTGCGCACGCCTGGCTCGACGATCACGCTCGGTGCACTGATGAAGCGCCTCCGAGCCATCTCTCTGAGCGCAGCGGTCACCTTGGGCACCGAAGATGCGATCGCCAGGCCCTCGACACATCTGAAAGCCTGCAGGCCTTCGAGCTCTAGGAGCTGCGCTATCAACAGCGCATGCTCATCGGCTGTCCGATCGTCGATCGTCGCAACACGCCAGTGGTGGACCAGACCGGGCGGTTCGCCTGACGGCTGCTCGCGATCGAACAGCCCTAGAACCGTCTGCGTGTTCCCGACATCGATTGCGAGCAGCATCCCGGACGGCTCAGGCTCTGGCACGTCCCGCTCAAGGCTCCGTCGGCGGGGGGATCGTGCCTTCCACGCCACCTGCCGCCAGATCAAGGCCCAGGTCGAGCACTGGCGCCGAATGGGTCAGAGCTCCGACGGATATTGCGTCCACGCCCGCGGCGGCATATAGCGGAACTGCCTCGATGGTCATCCCGCCAGACACCTCGATGACGACATGCTCTCCGCCTGGGCGGCTGGTCGAAGCCGAACGCGCCAGCTCCACACAGTCGCTGGCTTGGGAAGGGGGCATATTGTCCAGGAGGATCATTGTGGCGCCTGCTCGGAGCGCCTCGGCAACCTGCTCTGGCGTATCGCACTCCACCTCTAGCATACGCCCAGGCCATCGTGACTTCGCGGCGCCGAGCGCCTCGGCAATAGTGAGACCACCCAGATGGTTGTCCTTGATCAATACTGCCTCCGAAAGGCTCCCCCGGTGGTTGAACCCCCCGCCAGCCCGCACCGCGGCCTTCTCTAAGGCACGCAAGCCAGGAGTGGTCTTTCGGGTATCGAGGATCCGCACCTGCTGGCTGGCGGCGCCAGCAGCTGCGGCGCCAACAAAGCTGCTGGTCAAGGTGGCCACTCCGGATAGGTGGCAAAGAAAGTTGAGAGCAGTGCGCTCGGCCGACAGCAGCGAACGCAGGCGGCCGCTCACCACCCCGACCTCCTCGCCGGGAACCAGCCGGTCGCCATCCACGGCCCGCCAGTCCGACACTATCTCTGGATCCACTTGCGCAAAGGTCTCGATCGCGCATAGCCGCCCCGCCAGCACGCCGGCCTCACGAGCCTTGACCACAGCGACGACATGCCGGTCAGCGGGGACCAAAGATGCAGTCAGGTCTCCCAGCGGCAAGAGATCTTCGGCCAACGCCCTCGCCACCGCCTCCTTGACGGCGGCCAGAGGAGGGTCCCGATAATCACCCACCTCGCTGGCGCTCACCTTTCCGGAGCTCACCTTTCCGGAGCTCACTCGTGAACCTCTCGCTGTGCTTGCTGATGGCGACGCTCCAATCGCGACGGCGCCTCCCAGCTTCCGCTACGATCGCCGCTACGATCGCTGATCCCGCAGGTTCCATGGACCAGCCGGCGACGCCACCGCTCCTCATCGGACGGGAAGTCTTCACGATAGTGCGCGCCCCTACTCTCCTCGCGGCACAGAGCCGAGGCGATCAGAGCACGCGCCACGGTCACCAAGTTGGCGAGCTCCACCGACGCCGCGTTGATAAGAGCGGAGGTAGGAGCCTCTCGCAAGATGTCCTCCCCTAGCTCGTCCTCCCCTAGCTCGTTTACTGCCTCGAGCGCGGCCTCGAGATGCGAGGCGTCGCGCACCACGCCAGCGCTCCCTGTCATGCTCACCTGGAGCATCTGGCGAAGCACGGCGATCTCCTTTCCTCCTTCACGTTCAGGAGCCTGCGCACGATCCCCGGCGCCAGCACGGCCAACGGCCAGCGGGCCCGCCGGTGCATCAGAGATGATCATGGTGGGGATGCCATGAAGCGATCCTTCCCCCTCTGGAACAGCTTCGAGCAAGCCACGCATCGCACCGGTGGCAGACGGACCGTCCCTGCCGTTCTCGATCGCTCCGGCAACCCTCGCTGCGAACACCATCCCCTCGAGGAGAGAGTTGGATGCGAGGCGGTTTGCCCCATGGGCGCCGGTGCACGCAACCTCACCAACGGCCCACAGCCCGGCTAGAGCGGTCGCTCCGTCCAAGTCTGTCAGCACGCCGCCCGACATGTGATGAGCCGCCGGGGCAATGGGGAGCCATTTCTCGACAGGATCGAAACCAGCGGACGCCAAGAGGTCGCTGAGGGTAGGAAAACGCACGGCAAACCCCTTCAGAGCGGTCGCGTCCAGCCAAAGGTGCTCGACCGCCTGCTCCCTCATCCGCAGCGCGATAGCCCTGCTCACCACATCTCTTGGCGCCAGCTCGTCAACGAAACGCTCGCCGTGGGAGTCCCTCAGGACCGCACCATGGCCTCTGAGCGCCTCCGACAGCAGCAATCGGGGCATCACAGGGTGGTGCAGCGCCGTAGGGTGAAACTGAACAAGCTCGACGTCTGCGACCGGCACTCCGGCGCGTAGCGCGATCGCGAGGCCGTCGCCCGTCGACTCGAGCGGGTTGGTCGTCACCGAGTAGAGCTGGCCGGCGCCTCCGGTCGCAAGCACCACGTGGCGCGCACAGAGCTCATGGCGCCTCCCGGCCGGATCCATGACCCGTGCCCCGGCACAACGACCCCCATCGACAACGATGTCCAACGCGAACCAGCCCTCCAAGATCGTGACACCGCTCGCGCGTGCCGAAGCCACGAGAGCCCGCTCGATCTCAGCGCCCGTGGCAACGCCTCCCGCATGCAGGATTCGAGCCCTCGAGTGGCCGCCTTCACGAGCCCGCTCCAGCTCACCGGAGGCATCACGATCAAACACCGCCCCAAGCGATAACAGCTCCCAGACCCGGACCGGACCCTCTTCGACCAACACTCTCACCGCTTCAGGGTCGCACAAGCCTCCGCCGGCAGCGAGCGTGTCGGACAGATGAAGCTCTGTCGAGTCGCCCGGCGCCATGGGGGAGGAGGGAGAGGGGGGAGGGGGGGAGGGAGGGGG
>JAJYWA010000011.1:0-6827 GCA_021791755.1 Actinomycetes bacterium
CGTGCTTGTCGAGCGGGGCGAGCACCCGCCGCAGCCGGACGCCCCACGACTTGGGATTTGAGCTGGGGAACAGGTGCAAGTCGCCGACCAGCCCGATCATCTCCGGACCCTCGTCCCGAGGAACGAGGCCCGTGATGTCGAGCGAGCATCCCATCGGAAACGCTTGCTCCCCGAACTCCACGGGCTCCTTCAGCGTGGAGACATTGCTCGTCACGGTCGCCTCGCCGATGACCCGGCCCCGGTCACGGCCCGGACTGTGGAAGCAGCCACGGGTCGTGTAGAGGAACAGCCGGTCGCCCTTGCTGACCTGTCCGGCGTCCTTGCGCCGGTAGGAGGGGAACGCCATCTTCCGCTCACTGAGTATCCAGGCCAGCGGCTCCCGGTCCCCGATGATGAGGAGGAAGTCACTGGGCACGCGTCGACCATAGTTCCGTCGACGGTAGGGCGCTGTGATGGTCGACGCGCAGGACGGATGGCGTGTCGGAGCCGGGCGCACGTCGACACTATGACGACAGGGTGTGACCGGCTCACAGGCCGGTCACGACCAAGTGATCGGCCACCACGAGCCCGCAGCGGCTGCACGCCGCCCCCAGGGCAGCGAAGGACGCCTGCTCCCGTTCCGTGGCGCTCAGACCACGGCAGCGGCCGTACCGGACGAGGACGCAGGTGGTCGCCCGACAGGACATCGCCCCAGCGAGGACTGGGCGGGCCGAGAGCCGTGCCGCCTGGACCCAGCCGACGGCAACGACCGCCGTGCCGACGAGCCGGTGCCGCTCGTCGAGGTAGACGGCGAGCGTGATGTCCTCCCGGCGGTGCCGGAGCAGATCGGCGGCGAGCTGCGCCGCAGCCGCAGGCCCGTCAATCCGACGGGGGAGCGAAAGCGGCGCATCCGCCTCCGGGTGACCGGCAGGGGCCGAGCCACCCAGGCGCACCCGGCGCACCAGCGCTCGGAGCGCTCTTAGCACGGTGTCTCCGTTAGTTCGTCGTGCCACATACGTGCCACTAGCGCGCAGGAGTTCGTCGTACCGAGTGGACACAGACGGACGGTGTAGACGGTTTGACCAGCATGTTCGTGTTCCACTCCTGGTCTGGGCCTTGGCAGGATCGAATTGCCAAGGTGAGGGTCGCGGGTTCGAATCCCGTCGTCCGCTCCAGAAAAAGTCCAGGTCGCGAGACCTACGGAGGGACCCGAAAGGGTCCCTCTTGCCATGTCCGGGTAGCTCCGTGCCACAGCGGCGCCGTGCCACGACTCCAGCGCTCCGGACACCTCAAACCATCCCGAGGTGACTGGGTGCTTGCCGGCCGCCATCAGTGCCCACTCATCAGCAGCTCGAGCGCACAACTGCTATGCGTCGGCTGTGATGTGGAGCGAGCCCGCAGGAATGCATCGTTAGTACCGCGATTGAGGCATACAATCGATGCGAAAGGAGATATACTCAACTCCATGGCCACGACCGAGCCATCAGGGAACAACCAGCGAACGACGCTGGTCATCGACCGCAACGAGCTGCGTCGAGCACAACAGGTCCTCGGAACGAAGACGACCAGGGAGACTGTGAACATGGCGCTACACGAGGTCAGCCGAGTCGCCACGCTTCGTCAGGCTGCTGCCTTGGTGCGCCGAGGGGGCGTCAGGATCGTCGAGCCCGAAGACCTACCGGAACTACGACGCACTCGTTCCATCTGATTCGTGCCCATCTACCTGGCCGATACCTCAATCTGGGCGTGGGCCAGCAAGAGGTCCCGTCCAGACATCCGGGAGAAGCTGGCCGAGCGATTGGAACGCGACGAGATCGCGACGTGCGCTCCAATCGCCCTCGAAGTCATGCACCGGGCGGAGACATCAGATCAGTACGAGGAGCTCTTCAGTTGCCTGTTGGCGCCCCTTCGGTGGCTCGAGACCGGCGGCGCAGCTACACGACGGGCGCTTGCTGTCCAGCGCGAGTTGGCTGGCCGTTCGCACGGGAACCACCGCCGCCCGGCAGTCGACTACATAATCGCGGCGACGGGAGAGTTGGCGGGCGCCGAGGTCGTCACCTGGTTCTTCGATCGAGACCTTCGTGTGATCTGCGAACACACCAGCCAGTTGTTCGAAGCTGAAACGACGACCGGACCAGGACACTAGCCTGGACTACCACGTTACGTGTTGAAGCTGACACCGCGGCGGTGGGTGTCCGCGGAAGTTGAGCACGTAGTCCTGACCACGGCGGGCTGAGCTCTCGTCACAGCCGACCCGCGTGACCCCCGAGAAGTCCAGCGATTGGTGTCATGTTTCCACGCGTCAAGGAACGCGCTTGCGGACGTGGCTCAGCTGGTAGACCATCACCTTGCCAAGGTGATGGTCCAAGACAAGTCCAGGTCACAGGCTTACAGAGGGACCCGAAAAGGTCCATCTTGCCATTTCTGGAGCGACGAGGGCCGACATGGAGCGGGCACGTGGATCGCTCCGGACCAGGGTCGCATCGCGCTCCGACCGTCGCCAAGCGCTACCGGCTCCTGCACGCCATCGCCGATGCCATCGGATCCTCGCTACGTGTGATGATCCTCTTCGCCACCTTCACGGGGCTCCGATTAGGTGAGCTACCAGCACTCCGCCGGAGCCGTCTCGACCTTTGAGGAAAACCGTTCAGGTTGTCGAGCAGCACCAGGAGCTGTCGTCAAGCGAGCTTGTTCGTGGTCCTCCGAAGACTGCTGCAGGGCGCATGACGGTTGCCATCCCCCAGGTCCTCATCCCCGATCTTGAGGAACACCTCGCTACGTACTCTGCGCCAGGACCCGACGGTCTCGTCTTCTGCGGCGCCATTGGGCAGCCGCTTCACCGCAAGACCTTCTACCGCAACTGGAACAAGGCGACGGAGAAGCCGGGGCTCCCCCGCTTCCAGTTTCATGATCGGCGCGATATCGGCAACACCCTCGCGGCGGCGACGGGAGCGAGCACCAAGGAGTTGATGTTCTACACGGGCCATGCCTCGCCCCGTGCCGCCCTCATCTACCAGCACGCCACCAAGGACCGGGACGCCGCCATCGCCGCCGCTCTGAGCAAGCTCATCGTGGAGGGCGCCGCCAACAAGCGACCTGGAGCCTCCCCAACGCATCCTGCATCCAAGGACGCGGTCCACGAGGCGACCGGATGAAGGCGGTCGACATCGACGCCATGGAAACGATGTCGCCCCTCCCGGAACGTGGGGACAAACGATGACCACCGAGGCTGAACCGACGCCCCCCGAGATCATCCTCACCGACCCCGGCTATTGGGCCGAGAACATCGATGTGCTCCAAGAAGCGCTCGCTGCCACGTCCCGTGACATGGTCGAGCCTCCTATTGAGACGCCCACCCCGCGTTCCAGCGTCTCCGTCGGGCTGAGGGCCCCTGCTCGCTGGCTCGACGAACCCGAGGGCCTTGTCGAAGCGCTCAACATCGCGTCGATGGAGGAGTGGGTCGGTCGAGAGCGTGTCTCGGCCATCCCCTTGGAGGAGCGCCTCACCTTGACCGTCGAAGAAGCGGCACGACTGCTCGGCATCAGTCGTTCCTTTGCGTACGAGGCAGTCGCAGCGGGGGAGCTTCCCTCCATCCGCATAGGTCGACGAGTCCTCGTACCACGAGCGGCACTGGAGAGATTGCTCGCTGCCTCTCCCGCAACGATGGACGTCCAGCCCCTAACCGCTCATGGATCACACAACCGGCCCCCTACGGGTGGAGGCGACCCCGATCGACCGCGTGCGACAGCAAGAGCTTGGCCCTGCGTTCTGACTCTCGTCTTCCCAACTCACGAAAGTCGATGTACCCGTGAGCCGGATCATCGTGAAGGGGTTCTGCGAAACTTTCCAGTGTCGTCGTCCGTGCCTCTCCGACCATCACCGCCCAGGTACCAGCCGAGCTGAGCCCCAACACGTCGGTGTAGTGCCGGTATGCGTCTTCAGCAGTTACCAGTCTGCCCCGCGCGATGGACAGCTTGCCTTTGTCCTTCCTCGTCGGTGCGAACGCCTGGCTGGACGGGACGCCATCCTCGACCCACGTCGGATGGACTTGTCGATACAACAACTCACCCACGTCCTCAAGGCGAACGTCTGGTGCTGCGGGGCTGTCCTCTTCGCCAGTGCCCTCCGTCACGACACCCGGCGCAGAACGAACTGTGCAATTCGCTCAGGATCGTCGAGTGCCAGCATTGGCTCATCGCTCGTTCCGGCTGCACGGTTGACCGAGATCGCGTAGAGCGTGCCGTTGGGCTCAAAGGTGACGCTCACCTCGTCCTCCTCCACGCTCCACTCCGCTTGCACGCCACCTTCCATGGTGGCGAATACTCTCGGACGGGGCACGTCAAAGTCGAGAAGATCGGCAAGCACTTTCCACGCCCTCTGTAGCACGACGACGTCAGGAGGCACGCCCTCCCCATCAAACCAGCCTTCTTGCAGGCTCGCGAGTTCACTGAACCGACTTTCCAGCTTGCTCAACTCCTCGGCGTCATCGAGCAATGCGACTTCGTGAATCGAGTCGAAGCGGACCAGACGCCGGTCCGCTTCGAAGACACCCACTCCCGAGATACGCACAGGCGGACCCTCGCCGTTCGGTTCAAGAGCCTCCTTCACGGGAGCGAACGTGATCTCGTCAAGAGGGGCGGAAACGGGAATCGTCGGGCCGAATCGGAGCCGAACGCGACAGCTCATCCGGTCGGCATCCATCTCAGTAACCCAACCAACGTCGTCGACCTCCTCCAGGAACGTACGTCGTTGAGTGAGGACGAGAGATCGGCGGATGTCGGGCGTGAATCGCGGACCGCTCGACGCAGAGCCTCGGCGGAGCTCGATACCCTCGTCCGGACGAAGCGTCTGCCCGAAGCGATTGAAGAGGATGAGTGCATCACGAGGGAAATCGCCAGGGAGCGTCCTGCCCGTCTCGATGGCGGCAACGGCCTCTTCGATGAGGTCGCGGGAGCGGGTGAACTCGTCGTCCAGCGGTAGGAGCTGCTGATCCTGCACCCTCTCCAGGACGGGGACCGCACTGCCGCTCTCGACTCGTTGCAGGCGTAGCTGAAGACGCTCAGCGAACCCTCGGGGCACCCGCTGCCGATCGGGGTGGGCCTGTCGAAATAGCTCCTTGGCGACGCCAACGACCAGCTCACGATACGCAACGAGTTCAACGAGGGCCTCGATGGGCATTCCATCCCCATCGAACCGTCCCCCGGTGAGCCGCAGTCGTGCGAAGGGGTCTCTCGATCCGGACACCCTGTCATCATACCCGCCGAGGTGGGTCATCGATGGCCTCGTGGTCAAACTGTCGCGCCCGTCCGAGTCCGCCCGTCGCCGAGCGACCTGTCGTCAGACCTATATCCGCGAGTAGTAGTGCGAATATAGGTTCGATACGCGACAAGGTGCCTTCCACATGGGAGAATGCAGGTTGTAATGACCACATGGTCCCGGAAGAAAGGCGCCTGTCTGGCAACAAGGACACCCAAGAAGAAGACCAAGCGCTCACCGAGGATCCGCCTGGGCGCGCCCGACGGTCGCATCACCCCAAGAGCAGGCCTTCACCTCGTCAAGAAGCTCGACGAGCTTCTTCGGATCTCGGCGGCAATTGACACCGCAGGCTCGGAGCTCAAGTCGAGAAAGCGCGGTCTTGGTCTCGGAGCGCTCCTGGTCGCGCTCGCAGAGACGATGCTTGCAGGCGGTGACTTCCTCTGTGATCTCGACTTCTGGCGCAAGGACGCGCCGGGACGTCGGCTGCGGTCGGCGCCGGGGGCGCCAGCCTCGACGACGGTGATCGGCCTCGGCAAACGCTTCGATGCCGAGATGCGCGGACGCGTGGAGCGCGCGAATGCCGCGGTCATAAAGACAGCCTTTGCGATGTTGGCTCGAAAGCGCCGCGAGAAGCTCGCCTCCGCACGGCCTCCCATCGACCTCGACCCGACCGACGTCGAGGTGCACGGGAAGAAGAAGCACGGTACCGCCTACAACTATGCGGGTGTTACCGGCCGCGATATCTGGAGACGCTCCAGCAACGCTGGGTGATGATGCTTCGGCATGTTGACCGACTCGCTCGTTGTCCATGACGGAGGCAATCAGGACCCCCTGGACGGGGGTCCGACTCCATTGGGTTGACGTAGAGCGTTTGCATTCTCCTTCCCCATGCCGGTTTCTCGCGGTCGCACGACGCGACGCTTAGCAGCTCGTCCCGTGCATCGCGGCCGGTTACGGTCATGCCCAACAAGCCGTGGGATGCCACCGCGCCACCGCGCCACCGCGCTGACCGCGTGCGCCCGTCAACGACGTTTAGGCCGGTCAAGGAGCGTAACGGCGGTGAGCTCACCGACAGATGGTAGGTCAGTGACCCCTGCCCGAGCACCTTGCGACCTTCCAGCGCTGCGGTGCCGATCTGCCGGTAGCCTCTGTCGCGGAGACACACGGCGATTGTCACCTACGGGCGCCACGCCCAACTGAGTATTCGCCCAATCGGGGGAGGCACGAGGATCAGGCCTGCCAACGCTGGCCAGCCATTACCAGTCAAAGCCGCGTATTCTGACATTCTGAGTTAGTTGTTGCTCCTATTAGATGACAAAGTCAGCTCGCTGAGGTAAGCTCGTCTTCATGCCCGACCTGGATCGCCTGCCGAGAGGTTTCCACCCGGCGTGGCGCGCCGTGGCTGATGCCCTTCGCGGGCAGCAGCCACCTCCAGTCGTTGGCGACGCAATCGACAAGGCGCTCGCCCGCACCGTTCGCGGCGCTGGGGGCCTGCAGTGGCTTCTTGGATTGGCCGGGGCGGTGGTCGCCTGCCAGGAGCAGGGCTTACTCGGGCCGCTCGAAGCGTTCGCCGACAGCCTCGAGCCCGATAG
>JAJYWA010000011.1:6837-39238 GCA_021791755.1 Actinomycetes bacterium
TAGGGCTACCGGCGTGGGGAGCGCGTTCCTCGACGCAGCCTGGTCGCTTGCCGCCACTGAACCACCAAGTGAAGCTCCAGGCTCGGCGCTCGACGCACTCGTCCAGTCTGGCCTCGAACGTATGGTCGACAAGCTGTGCGTCGGACCGTTGGCGCCGGACTTGGTGCCAACGGTGTACTCGTCTACTGACCATCTCTCGACGCACGTCAAGAGGTGCATTGCCGAAGCACAGGTTGCGTGTATCGCCCGCCAGATAACCCGCCGAGGCTGTAGCGGAGACGTACGTGCTCCACGAGGTCGGCTATCGCGGCCAGGCACGAAAGGACTCCTCTATGAACCCATCGCATAGCGGCGCCGGGCGTCACTGGGCCTTCAACGCGGACCACGAGCAGGTACGGACCACGCAGGGGGTAACCATCAACGAGCTCCGGGTCGCCGAGCTACTTGGCAAGACGCCGCCTGGTTCGTTCATGGATCTCGTAGAGCTAGTCGCGGCGGTACACCTTGTGGACCGAGCACAACGTCGTCCGCGGGCGACGAAACCTGGCGACTCATGGTCGCGACGCCTGCACCTCATTATCGGTGTTCGAGAACCACAGTGGTGGTCCGCTCCGCCAATTCACGATCAGCTTGCCGGGCTCCTGAGAATGCTTACCGATGACGAGTGGCTCATCGAGTTCGTCCCACGCGTTGCACCTGAGCGACCGGCCGAGTGCATCCAATTCCTCTTTCAGTCGGCACTTGACAGCGATGTCGTCGCGCTGTTCAGCGGTGGCCTCGATTCGCTCTGCGGGTTGGCAGCTGATGTCAGCGAAGGCGTCACCCCCCTCGCGCTGTCTATCGAATCGAACAGACGCGTCGCTAAGAGCCAGCGGGAAGTTCTCGAGTCTTTCAATCACAGGCTCGGCGCGTCGATAGTGCGGGCTCGGATCGAACTACATCTGAAGAGCACGCCCGCCAACGAGAAGAGTCAACGGGCCCGTGGATTTGGGTTCTTGGGTTTGGCGGCGGCCTTGGCTGCGCTTGCCGGCCACGACACGGTGCACGTCTATGAGAACGGCATAGGTGCGATCAACCTCGCCTACACCTCAGCGCAGACAGGCGCCCATGGAAGTCGCGCCATTCACCCTGAGACATTGGCATCCGCAGCGCAGCTCTTCTCTCAAGTGCTCGATCATCGAGTGACGATTGTCAACAGGTCGCAGTACCTGACCAAGGCCGAGATGTGTGCGCAACTTCCAGACGTGTTACTACCAACGATCGGGTTGACGAAGTCCTGCGACACCGCGTTTTCCTATCGAGGAAGCGGACCGGCCAGCTGCGGCAAGTGCACTTCGTGTCTTCTCAGGAGGCAGGCGCTAGCAGCCGCCGGGCTAATTGCCCTCGATCCAGCATCGAACTACCGGCTGGACGCCTTCGCCGGCCCATCAACACTGCCTGAACCTCCTTATGAGCTTCGTGCAATGCTGAGCCAAGCTGGTCGGCTGAATCGCGCCCTGGCGATCGACACAACCCCCGCGTGGCCTCGCCTGGTCCGCGAATTTCCCGATCTCGTCCGAACCGCCGAGGCGCTCCGCGTCATCCCCGGAACGAATCCCGAGATCGCCGTCACCGACCTACTGCGACGCTATGTGAAGGAGTGGGGCGCGGCGCCGAGCCCTCTCGTCGCGCCCTTCCTCGTCAACAGTAAGGCTGCGGCGTGATATCAACATGAGAGGAGTCCCATGACCGATCAGCAACTTCCGACCGACCTATCAAACATAATGATCGACCGGCTGCGTGCCGCGCGGCGCGCCCGAGGTCTGACCCAACAGGACGCCGCGGATCATCTGGGCATCGCCCGGACCACCCTCGTTGCGATCGAGAAGGGCGAGCGTCCCGTGCGTCCTCAGGAGATCATAGAACTGGCGCGCCTCTACGACCGACCGCTGAACGAGCTTCTACGACCCGCGCCCGTTCCCGATGATTTCGTCGCCCAATTCCGTCTCCGCCCGGGCGATGCCGGACAGGATGAGCAACTGACCCGTTCCGTCGAGCTCCTCCAGGAGCTAGCTGACGACTACGTCGAGCTTGAACGACTCGCTCGTGCGCCGCTGCCACAGCGCTATCCGCCAGAAATGGACATCTCGTCTCTCGCTCCAGCGGCTGCGGGAGAAACCCTGGCGACCAGCGAGCGCAATCGACTCGGCCTCGGCGACGCGCCAGTACATCAACTACGGCAGATCCTTGAGAGCGATGTCGGACTTCGGATCTTCCTGCTGCCCCTTCCTGCTCGCGTTGCTGGCCTGTTCGTCGCATCCAGCTCCTATGGCGCTTGTATCGGGGTCAATGTTCACCATCCAGGCGAACGTCAGCGGTGGTCTCTGGCCCATGAGCACGCACACTTCCTTGCCCAGCGATCACGAACGGAAGTCACCGTGCTGCACGGCTACCAACGAGCCCCAACTGCCGAGCGGTTCGCCGACGCGTTCGCTGAGAACTTCCTCATGCCCGCGAGCGGTGTGAAGCGCCGCTTCCACGAGATACGACAGTCGCGTCGCGAAGGAGTGACCCCGGCAGACCTCCTCCACCTCGCGGACCTCTTCCAAGTTTCCCTGGAGGCCCTGGTCCGACGCCTGGAAAACCTCGACTTGCTTCGGGCCCACACCTGGGACCGCCTAGTCAAGCAAGGCTTCCGGGTCGGGGAAGCGCGCAAGATGCTCGAGCTCGCCGCCCTACCTCCCGACCAGGAACTGCTCCCCCTCCGCTACCGCTACCTGGCCGTCGAAGCCTATCTCGAAGGCAACATCTCCGAAGGCCAGTTCGCTCACCTGCTTCACACGGATCGGACCGCGGCCCGCAAGCTCGCCCTGCAGCTCTCACATCGGATCGGTATGGACGAGACCGGAACGACCTCGGAGATCGAGTTTGGTCCCCTTGGCCCAGCCGACGTTGCCAACGGCTGACGTTCAAGATCGAAACGTACTGTGGAAGACCTTCTCCTCGACGCCTGCGTCGCACTCAACCTCCTCGCCTCGGGCGTTCACCTCAGCGAGCTCGCAACCGCGTCCGAAGTCCGCTTCCTCATGACCACCGTCGTCGCCACCGAGATGTTGTGGCTGGATCCACTTGATCCGTCAGGCACGCGAGAGCGCTTCGACAGGGACGCTCTCACCGCCCGAGGCGTGACGCTCGTCACCCTTGGTGATGACGAGTCGGAGCGATTCGTCGAACTTGCTCGCTACGTCGATGATGGCGAAGCGTCCACGATCGCCGTCGCGATCCATCGCGGGCTCCGCGTCGCCACTGACGACCGGAAGGCGTTCCGACTGGCAGCCAGCCAATCCCCTCCCGTCGAGGTGACGAGAACGACGACGCTCCTGAGACGATGGGCGGACACCTCGGGCGCTCACGGTGAGCACGTTCGCCAAGTCCTCCAAGCTGTTCGGACTCGGGCGAGCTACGTCCCTCCTCGAGATGATCCCCATCTCGACTGGTGGACCTCGGCGACCGGAGCATGAGAGCCCGGCGCCGAGCCACCGGAGACAACGTTCGTTTCGGAAACCCAGTTCGAGCACGCCAATCGCTGCCGGACCGTCGGTCGCCAGATCGGAAGCGTCGCAGCAGCTCTCCAGCCGTGGCCGACGTCAGCGGCCTGTCCCGAGGGACGCGCCATCGCGTGAGGCGCCACCTTGCGCCTCTGCTACGAACACACTCGTGTCGAAGACGACCCGGCGCGGTTCACCCACCGCGCACGGATCGTGAACGACGCGCCTTGCGAACTACTCGCACCTCGTCTACTGCCTCAGCGAGTGCGACATCCTCACCCAGGTCGCCCGCCATGCCAACCCGCTCCAGGAGCTCTCGTAGATCGTCCCGCACGGCATCGCCGTATTCGCTTCGAAGGTACGACCGCAACGCGTCCTCAATGACCGCGCTCTCCGACCGGTTCGACGTGAGCGCCGCAGCCTTAGTCGCCACGAGGACGTCGGAGCCCAGGTAGACGGTCGTCTTCTTCTTTGCCATGGTCTCATCGTACGACGATGCCGTTATGACGTCATGATGCCATCTGCCACCCCCTCCATCCTGACGGTCACCACTACACCGACGATAGCGACTTCCACTGCGCCGACTGCTGGAATGGATCGACCTATTTGAAGAATTCGCCCCCGTTCGGCCGCTGGTACCCCTGGTCTGCTGGGGGCCGCGACCGTGCAAGCGCGCGCACCTGGTCGGACGACGCCTCGAACGTCGTCGCCCCACGGCGGATGTAGTACTTCGGATGCGCCGGATCGATCCCATAGGGTGGCTGCTCGCCTTGGTCCACCCTCAGCACGATGACTTCCCGGGCGGTCCCGTCATCACCGTCGTCAGATACTCGGTTGACTCGATAAGCAGGACACGGCATAACGAGCGACTTCACGAACTGCGTCACCGTGTCGCACTCCTTCCGGGCATCAACTCCGCTGAGGCCCACGACCGTGCCATCATCCCCAACACCGAAGAGGATGTGTCCACCATCACCGTTTGCAAAGGCAGCAACCGTCGCACATACTTTCTTACGCGTGTCGGTATCACGCTTTGGAACGACGCTCTTGAACTCGACCGTCGGCCCCTCGCCTCCGGATACCAGCGCCTGCAGTTCGGTCATCGGCTCGACAACCACCTCGACACCGGGGTCAGCGTTGAGAGTGTTCGGGTAGTTGATGAACTTGCGATCGATCCACTCCGACCCTTCCTTCAGCACGATCCATGCCCCCGTCGGCAGCCCGTGAGGCAGCGGGAACCGCACGACTTCTGGCGACTCGTCCGACAGCTCTTCCAATGGTCCCGGCGCCACGGACGCAAGCTCCACGATCATGCCTCCGAGGCCAGTTCCTTCCAGGTGGACCTCGATATCCGACGAACCAAGCAGCACCTTCGTAATGCGCCCCCTAAGGTCCGTCAGTTGGAACACTGGCGCGGCATGGTCGACAGACCCGCCCGGAGGAAGAGCGCACCCAAAGTATCCCGCCACTGCATGTGCAAAGGAAACGAACGAGGGGCCGTCGCCAATGACGGAACCGAACCCTGGTCCGGATGCGAGGGGCTGCGACGCCAAGTCGTACAGCGTCGATGGCCAGTGCAGCGGCTCAAAGATCCCGTACTTTTGAAGGCTCGATCGCTTGTGGTACTGAAGCTGGTGACCCTCTGGCGTCTCAGCGAGCCGCACTTTGACGCCGTCGATCTCCGCCTCGTGAGACTGCAGCCATGCCGCACCTTCAGAGCCCGAAATTTCACATGAGAGAAAGACGACGTCGTCATATGTCCACCGACGCGGCGCCCAACTCGCTGGTGCAACGCCGCTCGTCATCTCGACGTGCGTGGCAGCCCATCCGTCTCCATCGCGCGTGGCAGCAAGCCGCACCCAGAGCGCAGTCGAGGCTTCGACGAGCCCGATGACCTCGTCGGGTGCGGTCTGACCGGACTCGTTCACGGTGCTACGCCAGCGGCCATAAGTTCTGCTTGCTGCATCACGAGCTGGACCGCAGCCTCCTGCTTGTCCGGCGGGTAGCGGTACTTGGTAAGCAGACGACGGATATGCCGTCGCAGCGATGCCCGCACCTGTTCCTTCTTGTCCCAGTCCACCGTTGCGTTCGCCCGTACGACATCCACCAGCTCTTGGGCGATCCTCTTCAAGATGTCGTCGCCGAGCTCCATCACTGCTGAGTCGTTCTGGCAGACGGCGTCATAGAAGGCAAGCTCGTCGTCCCGGAGACCAAGGGTCTCACCACGGTCGTGCTCGGCCTTCATCTGCTTCGCGAGCTCCACCAGCTCGGCGATCACCTCAGCAGCAGTAAGCGAGCGGTTGTTGTAGGAGCGCATCGCCCGCTCCAGCATCTCGGAGAACTTCCGCTCCGCTACGACGTTTCGCTTCGAGAGGGATCGGACCTCTCCGGCGAGAAGTCGCCTCAGGAGCTCGATCTGCACGTTCGGGTGGGGATTCGTTGAGAGCCGCTTGGCGAACTGCTCGTCGATGATGCTGAGGTCCGGACGTCCAATGCCGGACGCGGCATAGATGTCGATGACCCCGGCTGACGTTACGGCATCAGAGACGACCTGTCGGAGTGCGGTCTCCAGCTCGACGTGGTCATCGCTCTCTGAACGATCCGCCGCCCGTGCACGGCGCAGCTCGACGGCGACAGCCTGGAAGAAGGCGAGGTCATCCCGGTATGCGGCGGCGTCTGGCGACGAGACGGCAAGGGTGAAGCTCTGAGTTGCTCCTCGGACGTGCTGGAGGAAGCGCTCGGGAAGCTCTATCTCCGCGCCACCAAGGAGATGCTCCAGAGCCACCATGATCGCGTCGATCCTGGCCCGGTCACTTCCGGACTCCAGTGCTTCCCTCCATGGGCAGCCATACAGCAGCTCGCAGCAGACCTCGTGGTTCTCCTGGAGCAGTGCAAACGCCTCGTCGATCGGCGCGCCGACCTCCTGGCGTGCTCGGTCACGGTCTGTGTACTCGGCGAGCGCAGCCCGGAGGCTTTCCGCGATCCCGATGTAGTCCACGACCAAGCCGCCGGGCTTGTCTCGGAACGTCCGGTTGACCCGGGCGATCGCCTGCATGAGCCCTGCTCCGCACATCGGTTTGTCCACGTACATCGTGTGAAGTGACGGCGAGTCAAATCCGGTGAGCCACATGTCGCGCACGATGACCAGCTCCAAGGGGTCGCCCGGCTCCTTCGCCCTCTGCTTCAGCGCAGCAAGCCGCTCCTTGCTGCGAACGTGGCGGTTCAGCTCCGGGCCGTCCGGTGCGGAACCCGTGATGACGACCTTGATCCTGCCCTTCGCATCATCCGCAGAGTGCCAGTCTGGCCGCAGTTTCGCGATCTGGTCGTACAGGTCCACGCAGATACGGCGGCTCATACAGACAATGATCCCCTTGCCGGCCTCTGCCTCTCGACGCTTTCCCCAGTGTTCGACGATGTCTTGGGCGACCTCTGCGATGCGCTTGTCTGCTCCGACGATTGCCTCGATGCGAGCCCACCTGGTCTTGAGTCGCTCCCTTGGCTCCAGCTCCATCGTTTCGGTGACGTCCTCGAACTCCTCGTCGATGGCAGCTCGTGCCTCTTGAGGGAGCTCAACCTTTGCCAGTCGGGCCTCGTAGTACACCCGGACCGTCGCCTCGTCCTCCACCGCTTGGGTCAGGTCGTAGATGTCCACGTACTCACCGAAGATGGCTCTCGTGTCCTTGTCTGCTGTCTCGATTGGCGTGCCGGTGAAGCCCATGAACGCTGCATGCGGAAGAGCGTCCCGCAAGTTCCGTGCTAGCCCGTCAATGAGGTCGTACTGCGTCCGGTGCGCTTCGTCGGCCACCACCACGATGTTCCGCCGGTCCGAGAGGAGCGGGAATGGTCGGTTGGCGTCGCGGTCTTCCTTCGTAAGCCCGAACTTCTGCATCGTCGAGAAGACGATGCCACCGGATGCCTTCGTCCGGAGTAACTCACGGAGGTGCTCCCGAGACTCGGCTTGCACCGGAGCCTCGGGGAGGGTCCGGGTCGGGGCGAACACCTCGTTGAAGAGTTGGTCATCGAGGTCGTTGCGGTCCGTCAGCAGCACGACGGTCGGATTTGCCATGGCCGGGTGCCGCATGACCTTCCCGACGTAGAAGACCATCTCCAGGCTCTTGCCGCTGCCCTGGGTGTGCCAGACCACACCGGCCCGGCCATCACCGCGGTGGATGGCCGAGACCGTGGCGTCGATTGCCTTGTTGACGGCATGGAACTGGTGGTACTTCGCGAGCCGCTTGACGACACCACCCCGCTCGTCCGAGAAGCTGATGAAGTTGCGCACCAGGTCCAGGAACCGACCGTGCTCGAACGCACCACGGACGAGCACCTCCATCTCAGGAGTGCCAGGGGCAGCGAGCCTCTTCCCGTCAATCGTCTTCCACGGGGCGTAGTGCTCGAAGCGACCCCGGAGCGGCCCCATGCGGGCCTGGGTCCCCGTCGATATGACTGACGTGGCGTTGTACGCCAACAGGGCTGGAATCTCGGCGGCGTAGGTGCGGAGCTGGTCGTAGGCTCCCCGCAGCGTGGCGCGCTCCTCTCCAGGGACCTTCAACTCCACGATGCCGAGGGGCAGACCGTTTACGAACAGCACGATGTCCGGACGCCTCGTGCTCTGATCGCCTTCGACCGTGTACTGATTGACCGCAAGGAACTTGTTATTGCCAGGATTGTCAAAGTCCACGAGCCAGGCGACATCGTGGCGGGACTCTCCGTTCTCCGTTCGCCGCTCGACGGGCACTCCCGCCGTCAGCAGACGGTAGTTGCGCCAGTTCTCAGCAAGAACGTCGGCGCTCTCAGGACGGCGCACCGTCCCGATGACCTCATCGATGACAGCGGGCGTGAGCTTTGGATTCAGCGTCGCGATGGCCAACCGGAGACGGTCTTCCAGGATCACCTCGCGATAGTTGGATCGCTCAGCCCGTGCCTCGCCCGGCGCTATCTCTGGTCCGTACAGCACGTCCCAGTCGAGGTCGGCCAGGTAGTCAAGGCAGACCTCTTCAACGCCGGACTCTGCGATGAACGACTTCACACCGCGTCCTCAACGAGATGTTCCGCATCACGGACACGAAGTTCACCAGACATCAACTTAGGGAGGAGCGTGTCGCGGAGGGTGGCGAGTATGGAAGTCTCATACTCCAGCTTGACTACGAGCTGATACAAGGGTTCCGCCGCGTTCATCCACTGATCGATAACCCTTGCAGGCGGAGTGTCGAATCCAATCGGTCTAAAATTCGCTTTACTGATCTCCTGGAACGTCGTGCCGTTGGCACGATCCTTAATCTCGGCCATGTGGTGAGCTACCCACTGCCAAAGGTACAGATTGGGAACGGCGCCCAAGGAGTTCAAAGCTATGAAGCCTTGGTTGATTGCAAGTGGCACCTCGGCAATTGCCAGATAACCAATTGGTGCTCTGGAGGACAGAAGAACCGTTCCACGCGGAAGGAGCCCGGAGCTGATCTGCTGGAGTCCCTGTTCGGTGATGGACCTCTCCGTTCGAAACAATGGAGTCGAGGTAAGTCGCGACAGGTCTTTCGGGGTTGCCCAACTGATCGAGCCATCCCAGTAATCTGCGACGGAGGTCCGTGGAGTCGAGCCACCAACGATCTTCGCCACCTCACTTATCGGCTGCTGTAACCACTCCGCCGACTCACTTGATGCATCCTCCCAGCTTGCTCTTATTAGAGATTCGAGGAGGTCTATCTGAGACCGATTCGCCTCGATCTTGTCGTCGAGCGCCCCGAGGACCTCTGCGATCGCACGCTGCTCGGAGAGGGGGGAACAGGAATAGCGATCGCCTGTAAGCTCGTAAGCGGTTGACTGATCGCTGGCACTCCGGTCTGTGACGTGTTCCGAAGAAGGGCATGCTGCCCTTCGGGAGAGCAGAACCAGTAGTAGACGTATTCTGGGAGAACGCGCTCTTCGTCAATCGTCGCCTTCATTTGACTCTGCGAGACAAGGTAGAGCGGGTATCGCGGACGTCGCGGTACTAGAGCCACCTGTCCCAGCGTGCCTCGATGGGTGAAGACTAAGTCACCAGGTCGGGCAATGGACGCCGACAGTTCCTCCGCTTTATCTTCATCAACGAAAACGACATCGGAATCGTCGAAGCGGTTTCCGCCAAGGTTCTTTCCTCGAAGCACTGGAACACCCGACGAGCGGAAATTCTCCTTCTTGATGCGCGAGCCGAAAGGCCCCATCGCAAATGCGCGGCCACCAGAACCAAGCTGGGAAAGCTGCACCTCCGGCCAGCCGGTCACTCGCTTACCTCCAGTCGCCCCAGAGCACTACGGACCCGTCTCTGGAGTCGCTCGCTCTCCTCGAATGCCTCGTACAGCCGCTGCTTCAGTCGTGCGATCTTCTCCTCGATCGGTTCTCCGTCGTCCTCGGCATCCTCGGTGCCTACATAGCGACCAGGGGTCAGCACGAAGCGGTGTTCGGTGATCTGCTCGATCGTTGCGGAAGCGCAGAAACCTGGGACGTCCTGGTACTCGCTTTTGCCAGGTTCTCCACGCCATGCGTGGTAGGTGCTCGCGATTCTTCCGATGTCTTCGTCGGTGAGTTCGCGATGAGTCCGATCGACCATCGCGCCGAGCTTGCGGGCGTCGATGAAGAGGACCTCTCCCCGGCGATCTCGCCAGGCACCCTTCGCATGGCCGTTCTGCTTGCTTCGGTTGAGGAACCAGAGGCTCGCCGGTATCTGGGTCGAGTAGAAGAGCTGGCCAGGAAGTGCGACGATGCACTCGACGAGATCGTCCTCGACCATCTTCTGGCGGATAGCCCCCTCGCCTGACTGCTGCGATGAGAGAGACCCGTTCGCAAGAACGATCCCCGCAACACCACGAGGTGAGAGCTTCGACGCCATGAGCTGGAGCCAGGCGTAGTTGGCGTTGCCGACTGGTGGAGCACCGTACTTCCACCGGGCGTCTTCCCGGAGCTGATCGCCTCCCCAGTCCGAGATGTTGAACGGCGGATTGGCGAGGACGTAGTCGGCCTTGGGGTCGGGGTGCAGGTCCTCGTGGAATGAGTCGCCCCAGCGGGGTCCGAGATCGGACTCGATCCCGCGGATGGCGAGGTTCATCTTGGCGAGACGCCAGGTCGTGTCGTTGAGTTCCTGCCCGTAGACAGCGATGTCGTTGCGCTCCCCACCGTGCGCTTCGACGAAGCGCTCGGACTGGACGAACATGCCACCCGAGCCGCAGCACGGGTCGTACACTCGTCCCTGGTACGGCTCGATCATCTCGACCAGGAGCTTGACGACGCTCCGTGGCGTGTAGAACTCGCCTCCACCCTTCCCCTCCTGTGAGGCGAAACGACCGAGGAAGTACTCGTACACCCGACCGAGGAGGTCCTTCTCCCGGTACTCGGCAGCCCCGAGCCCGAGACCGGCGATCAGGTCCACCAGCTCACCGAGGCGGCGGACGTCAAGGCTTGGGCGCGCGTAGTTCTTCGGGAGCACGCCTCGAAGGCTCGGGTTCTCCACCTCGACGGCATCCATGGCTGCGTCGATAAGCTTCCCGATCTCCGGCTGCTTGGCTTTCGACTGGAGGAACTCCCATCGGGCCTCCGGCGGGACCCAGAAGACTCCCTCGGCCGTGTACTCGTCACGCGACTCAAGGAGGTCGTCCGCGTGCTCACCCGTGATTCCCTCGCCCGCTAGGTCAGCAGCGAGCTCCTCCCGCCGCTCCGTGAAGGCATCGTCGATGTACTTGAGGAAGACGAGTCCCAGGACCACGTGCTTGTACTCGCTCGCGTCCATCGACCCACGGAGCTTGTCTGCCGCCTTCCACAGGGTGTCCTCGAAGCCGAGTGGCTCACCGTTGCGACTCTGTCGAGCCATCAGAAGGTTCCCTCCGATCTGAAGAAGTCTCCACTTCGTCCTGTCCCCTTATCCGGCGTGCCGGGCTGCTGGAGGAGCTGGATCACCTGGCCATCATCGAGCTGGATACGGACCTCCAATGGACTGCGACCGGGAACCTCGACCTTCCTGATGGTCCGACCTACAACTGCCTCCACCTCGAACCCAAGGTCAGCAGTCCGGAGAGCATCGAGTTGGATGACGGCATAGCGCAGTTGCTTGCGACCGGCCTCAGAGATCGACGTGACCTTCACCACGTCGAGACGATCGACGGTGCACTGATACGTCAGGTCAACAACGCACTCGTCCACGAGGTTCTCGGGGTGCCGCGGCAGCGGCAGGTAGCCGATGACCCTGCCCGCGAGAAGGTTTCCACGCCCGCCACGCAGATCGCTCGGATCGACGAGTGGACTGACAGCCAGGGTGCGATCGAGGGTTACATCCGAGGCGGCTTCACGTTCGGCACGATCAAGCGTCATTCCGCTTCGCTCAAGCTCGCGGACTCGCTGGTTCCATTCCTTGTCGAGCTGGCAGTCATGCGTCACCACCATTGCCAGACCGATGCCAGCAGCGACCCCAAGCGGGCGCCCCGTGTCCCACGCGTCGTCAATCTGCACGAAGTGCGCATCGAGCGCTTCCCACTGCGGAGGACTGTGACGGTCATCGGCAATGATCCGCGAGACACCGCACAGCACTATGTCGCCCTGTCGGGGTTCGTCGTGCCACTCGTAGAAGTCGTCCGGACTCATCATCGGTAGCTCCTGCGGCTCCTCCGGACCGGCTCGTCGGGCATGAGGCGCTCGGCCCGCGATAGGTCCTGCTCGTAGTCCGATTCCGGATGGGTGGTGGCGGCGCGTCCGAGGGGACGAAGCTCGCCCCGGAGATAGGCATCGAGCGCGTTCTGATGCAGCGGTCGCTTGGACGAACGACGGTGCACGATTGTCACTGAAGGAGCCGATCCTCGCAGAAGCTGCCAGTCACGCGCATGAGCGAAGCGACCACTTGCGATGTGATCGAGAAGGTCCTGTCCTCCAGTGCGGCTCAGCAACACCTCCGTGGCACTTCCGGGTTCGGTAGCGTCGATGTCGCGGACCACATCTGCCAACAATTGCAGTCGTCCCAACTTGTCTGCACCGGGAGCACTTTCGCCCTTGACCCAGGCGCTCAGTGACCGGCGATCGACACCGAGAGCACGAGCGATCTGCTCGCGAGTAAGGCGCGTACGCCGAGCGATCTCATCGCGGAGCTGCTTTACCTCATCACGTACTGGCCGAGGAGCGCTGGCATAGGTAATGCCGGTCTCGGTGGAACTGACGTCCATGCGCCAGAACTGGCCGCTCCAGCTCACAGCGCTGCCGGTCATGCGCTCGGCGCCAAGGAGCACATCGTCGAGATCGTGGACGACTAGGGCCATCCCGAGCCTTGTCGCGGTGGAGGACTTTCGCTCTACGAGCATGTCAGCGATCGGAAGGATCGCCCAGGGTCCCTCAGCCCCAGGGTCGTTGAAACGGGCACGAGGTCGTGCGTGTACTTGTGGGCTCATCGCTCTGCTCCGAACTCATCGAGGAACGCATCAGTAACTGCCCAGCGGAAAAACGTGTAGATGCGGTCGCAGAAGTCGGCGACCGTCCCGCCGATCGTGGCGAGGTCGAAGTCCTCTTGCTGTGAGGTGTAGTGGTCGAGATCGAGAACCCAGGACGGTTCGCGCGCTGGCTCGATACCTGGGTCATACGTGGCGCCGGCGGGGAGCCTGCCCCAACGTCCACGTAGCTGCGAGGAGTCGTCAGGACGAAACAGCGTGTCCGACACGGCGTGCACGACCTCCGCGCTGCCAAGTGCAGCCTCATCCCCCGCGATGCCGAGTATCTCGGGACGAACGAGCGTGCTGATCCGAGCGAGCTGTTCACCTGTCACCCGGTCCACGTATCGGACGCCGATACGGTCGCAGACGTTTGGGTGCAGCCAGCTCTCCAGGGCGTGGAGCACCACAGTCAGGCGAGCAAGGAGGTCGCTCCGGCGCGTATAGCGCTTCGCGGAGAGCGACACGAAGGTGGGCGCCAGCGTCACCTGCCAGGCATCCGGATCCTTCGCCTCGAAGCGCCACACGATCCCAGCATCCTGCGGCTGGACTCCTCCCGGCCCGATGAGGACGCCGAGCTGTCGCTCCGGTCGGAGGATCGGGTAGTCCTTCCGGATCGCCTCCTGGAAGTTCGCCACGAAGGCGCTGTCCTCGATCTTCATCACGGCCGGGAAGCGCACCTGGGCAATGACGTTCACCAGGGGAGCCCTGGTCAGCTGCACCTCCTGTACCGATGGTCCGAACGGCGTTATGGTCAGCGTCACTTTCCCAGTATACTTCCCATGACACTAGCTGGGAACCCGCGGAGCGTGGTCGATGACAAGTCCGACTTCAGCCTGGCGGGCTCAGCGGGAGTTTCAGCTCAGCGGGATCGTCAGCTCAGCGGGATCGTCAGCCGATCGGGCTCAGAAGGAGCGTCAGCCCAGCGGGCTTGCCGGGCTTGCCGGGCTGCTTGCCGGGTTTGGAGCAGCTGTCGGCTGAGAGCCCGAGTACACAGACGGGGGCTGCAGCACCGTGACGTTGGCAACCTTCCAGGCGCCCGACCCAGGGGCCTTTGCCATCTGGAGCACGACGCGCAGCACATCTGCGTTCGGGGTGCTCATCTTCGCATTCGCGTACGTCTGGTCGACCACCGCGTAGACCGTCGCCGAACCAGCAGACATCGACTCGATGAACAGGTGACGCACCTCGCCCCTCGATCCAGCTCGTGCAGTCTCGAGCTGCTGGCGAATCTTCGTTCCAAAGAACTGGTGCGCCTGTTGCAAGAACGCGCCGGTGGCATATCCGGTGATCCGAGAGAAGTCGGCGTCAATCGTGCCCGGGTCGAAGTTCGTCAACGCCGTCAGGAACCCCGACGACACGGCACGCACCTGAGCCTCCTGCTGGACGAGCGCGTGCTCGGAAGACCACGCCACCCCGAAGCCCACAGCCCCGGCGAGGCTGGCAGCTGTGGTGACGGCTAGGACAGTAGCGAGAATATTTGCACGGGCAAGTGCGAACAGCCGGCGAACCCCCGAGGGGGGCCGGCCAAGCCCCGCGCCGGAGCGCCGGCCGAGACCTGAGAGTGCCTCCTCGGTGTCCGGGCTCCCTTCTCTCACAATCTGGCCTGCATCCTCAGCGCTGGACAACTTAGTGCTCATAATGGACCACCTCCTGTTCGATCATCTGCCTACGTAGTACTCCGTGAATCGGTGGCGGGGCCGCTGGCGGGGCGAGCCGCTGGCGGGGCGGGGCGAAGCCGCTGGCGGCGCAACCGCGAGCATCGTGAGAGCAGCAGCCAGATCATCGCTAGGCCAAAGAGCAGCAGCAGCAGAGGCAACCCACCGCCGCCAAGCGGCGCCTGGTAGGGCGCCGGCCGGTACGAGGCCGGCACGCTCGAAGCGAAGCTCCCCTGCGGCCCAGGCCCAGACCCGGTGCCAGACCGAGACGCGCCCTGAACCACCGACTCCCTTGCAGGGGCCGGGTCGACGCGACCGCCCGGGCCTGCGGGCTGGAAGCCAGGCTGGGTTGCCGGGCCAACCCCATTGCCGAGCACGGTGGAGCAGCCCGCTCCTGGCTTCACCGGTGGAAGGGCCGTGGGCGCCGCGTATGCAAGCGCCGAAGGCTGCTTTCCGGGGATGTACAGCCTCACCCGGATCCACTCCTGGTTCGGGTTGCCTGGGTCCCCCGGGTAGAGGCTCTTGGCGGGTCCGGTCGGCGTGATGCCTCCGATGGCGCCGAAGAACTCCTGATTGATCGCGAGGCTCACATCCAGGTTCACGAGGTTCGGCGCAGACGCGATGTTCGCCGTGACATGCGCCGCGTCGTGCAGGAGACATCCGAGGTTCGGTCCCTCGCTCACAAGGAGGCTGTTCACGTCTTGGGCAGCGTGCGCACCCTGGCTGAACAGGTCGACCAGCTGGTAGCGCTGCTTCGCGAGGACGCTGGCGAGCACGGACGTGTTCGACAAGGCTTGGCGGAGCTCGGGGCCGGCGATGGTGACGGCGTTGAGCACCGGTGGCGAGTTGGCGAGCAGAGACCGGAAGCTTTGCTGGTACTGGAGCATCTCAGCCGAGAACACCCTGCTCGCAAGGATGATCTGGCGCATGTCGCCCACCCGGCCTTGGAGCGCCGCCGACGCCTGACGGAGCACGGTGTTGAGATCGCCCTTTGGTATCGCGTCGAGCAGGCGCGTCGCTGTCTGGACTACGGCGCCGATCTGGGCCGGGCTCGGGTTCCCTGCGACCGGGACCACCGCGCCGTTGGCGATCGTCTTACCCGTGGGGCGGCCCAGCGGCACAAGGTCGACTTGCTGCTCACCGAGGTCATTGGCCAGGTTCACCTTTGCTGCGACGTTGGCGGGAACACGTGCTCCCGGATCAAGAGCCATCGTAACTCTGGCGCCGGATCTGGTCAGTTTCACCGAGCTGACCGACCCCACGTCAACGCCGTTCAGCGTCACGCTGAAGTGCGGGTAAAGCCCTGAAGAGGTCGGGAGCACCGCCGAGATCTCCACCGGCTTGCGAAGCGGGTTCCCGAGGAGGGTCACCGTCCCGTAGCCGACCAGGAACGCGGTCGCGAGCGCAAAGACGACCAGGTTCACCACGACCCTGCGAGTGATCATCCCCCACCCCCAGGCGCCTGCCCGCCAGGTTGGGCCGAGCTCTGCGATGCGCCCGTATGGCATGACGTCGCCGGTTGGGAGGGGTTGGAGCCGCCATTCGGGATCCCGCACACAATAATGTCGTTCAATATTTGCTGGTAGTCATTTACCGTCCCGTTCTTGGTCGCCACGTCATGGCGATAGATCCACTCCAGGAGCCCGGCGAGTGCCGCCTGGTGGGTCGCGAGGACCCTGGATACGGTGTAAAGCGTCTTCAGCTGCAAGGTCATCTGCGGGAAGTAGAGCTCGAGGAGGCTGCGCCCTTGGATCGAGAGGTTCTCCAGCGCCTGGAGCAGGGTCTCGAAGCGGCCCGCATCGGCGGCAAGGATCTCTGAGGTCTGGGCGAGGTTAGCGATCGCCTGCGCGTTCGCCTGAGACGAGGGCGCTAGCGACGAGCTGAGCTGGTCCATGCTCGCCACGAGCGATCGTATCGTCGCGTCACGGCTCGCGTACGCAGTCATGACCGTCGAGAGGTTCGACAGCAGGCTGTGAAGCCTTGCGCCCTCACCTCCGAACCCCTGGGCTCCGGCTGCGACGGCGCTCGCGAGATCCGTCGAGCTGATCGCCCCGAACACCCCTGCTCCGGCGGAGACGAGCTGTTGTATGCCGGGCAACGTGGTCGTGTTCGCTATACGGGCGCCATTCGCGAGCAGCGGCGCCTTCGCCGCCTTGCTGACATGCACCAGCTCTACGAAGCGCTGGCCGAATATCGCCGTACGACGGAGCTCAGCAGTTACGCCCGCAGGCACTCTCGCCGACTTCAGCAAGGACATCTTCACGAGCGCCCGCGTCCCGTCGAGCGATATCGAGCTCACGCTGCCGATCGTCACATCCGCCATCTGCACCGGAGCGCCGCTCTCCAGGTCGCTCACGTCCGAGAAGACCGCCGACACCGAGATGCTCGAGGCAGCCTGGCCGCCGAGGAGCTGGCCGCCGAGGAGCTGGTAGGAGGCTGCGCCGACGAGCACTCCAACGAGAACGCCTGCAACCGCCACCCAGACGCCAAGGCGCCTTAGTCTGTGCCGACGGCCTGCGCCCGCCGGCGCCGCTGGCTCTGGCGCTGCTGGCTCTGCCGTTGGCTTTCCTTCGATCGTCACAACACCGTCTCCACTCGCTCGACCAACGTCACGATCGACCCGAACACCGAGCGCTCCGAGCTGCTCCGGCTGCGCTCTGGCCGCCTTGAATGCCTCGCGCCTCCGCCTGCCGCCGGGCCTCCCGCTCCCCCGCCCCCACCTGCGTTAGCTCCCCCGCCAGCCGGGCCTCCCGCTCCCCCTCCCGGAGCGACCTTCGGCAGCGGCCCGAGCAGCTGATCCGGCGATCCAAGCAGTCCCGTCCCCGGGCCCGTCCCTGGCTGCGCTGTCCCTGGCGCCGTGCCCGGCGACGTCCCGGTGCTCGATCGTCCCGGCGATGCCGTCCCTGGCTGCGCTGTCCCTGGCGCCGTCCCTGGCTGCGCTGTCCCTGGCGGCTGGGCTCCGGCAAGGCTCGACCGCTCCGAGCTGCTCAAACCGGGAATCGCGCCGAGGCCCGTAGCGAAAAGTTGGGCCGCAGTCGGCGCCACGGACCGCGATGTCCCCCCGGACCCCGCAGCAGACCCGGAGGGGCCGGCGGATGCCGACGAACCGCCCGAACCCGACGCGCCCGCCAGCCGGCCAATAATCCCCGGCACATAGCCAAGTATCCCGTCGAAGAACCCCGAGTACGGGTTGCCACAGCGCTTGAGCGTCGCTATCTGGGCCGCAGAGAGCCCCTGGGAATGGTGAGCGAGGAGCCGCCTGCATACCCCAGCAAGGCGATCGCGTACGAGGCCAGCGACTATCGAGCCAGCGAGCCCCGGAGGCAGCTGGTTGTTGAGGTTGAGCCAATGATGCGTCGGATCGTACGCACGGCCTGCGGCCGCAAAGAGCGCAACCGCTGACGACATGGTCTCGTCCAGCGATGCGATGTTCCTGTCGATGGTGCGGCCAGCGGTCGTTATTACCGGTACCTCCTGCTGGATGGTCGAGAGGTTTGGATCCAGCAGCGCCGCCAGCTGGCCGCTCATGTTCACGAGCTCCGTGATGCCCTGCGCCAGCTGCGTGTGGTTCGCCGCCACCACGCTCGAGACGGTGTCATACTCCTGGATGAGGGCCGTTATCGCAGCGGTGTGTGATCTCAGCGCGCCGGTCAACCTTGCCAGGGCAGTCTCCAGATTGCCGATCTCGTCACCCTTGGCTGCGAGGAGCTGGAGCGTGCCGGCGGCGTTGTGGATCAAGCTGTTGAGCCCCGCACCCTGGCCGCGCAGGTCCTGAGCCAGGTAGTGGACCAGGTCTCCCGTCGCCTGCGGGTTGATCTTCCCGAGGAAGGACTGCATCGCTCTCAGCATCTGGTTCGCTGACACCGGCACTGAGGTATGGGCCTCCGGGATCACATTTCCCGGAGCGAGCCGCCGACCGCCGGTGAAGGCGGGCGCCAGGTCGACGCTCGGCTCGCCGAGTAGCTGCTCAGCGACCAACGACGCATGGACCGCTGCGGGGACGATGGTCCCGGCGTCGATCTTCATGGACACCCGAACGTGGTCGCCCACGTTCTGGACGTCCGTCACCGAGCCGACGGTTACACCGAGCACCTTCACCGCTGCGCCAGGGAAGAGCCCCTGAGCGCTCGCGAAGTCTGCGCTCAAAGGGTACGCCGGCGAGGAGCTCGAGACGACCAGCAGGCCGCCGAGCACAGCCACTGCGACGGCCGCCACGGACAGCATGCGCCGGAGCGAGCGCTTCGACATCTTCATCACGCCCATCCAGCGAGCCATCATCCCGGCCCTCCAGCGAGCCATCATCCCGGCCCTCCAGCGAGCCATCATCCCGCCCCTCCAACGAGCAGCGGATCGAACAACGACGGAAGCGGCCCCCCTCCGAACCCCGACCCCGCCGTCCCAGCGCTCCCCGCTCCCGCTCCCCCAGCTCCCGCACCCCTCGCGCTCACCGCTCCCGCTCCCACTCCCGCTCCCGCGGCGCTGCTCTCGGCGGGGACCGGTGGCCCGGTCTGCTCGCTGCACGGGAGCGGATCCGGACCCAGCGCGAGGTTCAGGGCCTGATCGAGGGCTCCGCACGGACCTATGACTCCGTAGGCCCCAGCGGTCCCGAGCGTGTTGACGAACACGTTCGCCCAGGTGTTCGGCGTGTTGGCCTGCCCCGAATAGCCGATCGACGAGAAGCCCTTCACTGCGGAGCCGAGATAGGCGACACCCTCCGCCAGATCCACCTGGTGACGGCTCACAACCGATAGCGCCGAGCTCAAGTTGGACAGCAGCGAGTCGAGCTGGGGCCGGTTTGCCCCGATGACCCCGGCAGTCTGGGTCGCGACAGCGTCGATGTTCTGCACCAGGGCCGCAAGGCTCCCAGAGTGCTGGGCAAGTCCCGAGACGACTACATAGAGGTTCTCGACCAGCTGAACCAGTTGGTGGTCGCTCTCCGCCAGGGTCGATGACAGCGAAGTCGCAGCGTCTATCAGCGAGGAGAGCTCGCTACGCCGGGCGTCCAAGACGCCCGTGAACCTGCTCAAGCCTGAGATGATCGCCGCTACCTGAGCCTGCTTTCCCTTCGACACGGCAGCGAGATCGGTGATCACCTTGTTGAGAGCAGATGCGTCGCTCCTGGCAAGGAGGTTCCCCGCAGTGTTCTGGAGCTGGTAGAACTGCTCAGGCACGGTAGTGCTCGTGATCATCGCCCCCGACCGAAGGGGCTTTGCCCACCCACTCTCCGGCTTCAGCCTCACCGCTATCAACCCGAGCAGCGTCTGGACGTCAATGCTCGCCGCAGTCCTCTCCGGCAGCACGACACCCCGGTCAATGTTCATCGCCACCACAACACTCCCTCCCGCGAGACGAACCCCGCTCACGGACCCGACCTTCACCCCGGCGAGCACCACCTCTGTTCCCGGGCGTACCCCCGCGGCGTCGCTGAACCGCGCCCGGAGAGGATATGTAGACGCGAAGACGCTGCGGTTCAGCGCAAGCGACGCTGCGACAGTGGCGAGCACCACGATCACGACGACTGCGCCGATCCGCTGCGGCCTGCGCTCGGTGAAGGCCTTCATCCCCTCGCTCCTGACGCGGCGCCGCGCCCGCTGACGGCGTCAGCACCGCCGCCAGCGGATGCCGCTCCGCCGGAGATCTGGCGAAGCACCTGGCTGATCGATCCGCTGTTGGATGACGAGGGGGCATTCGTGGGCTGGTAGTACGTGCAGCTCGTCTCGTCAGCAAGGCAGGAGTAGACGGTCTGTATCTGGAACCACTGGCCCCACGCGGAGATCTCCGTGTACGGCGCCAAGCCGGATCCGAGCGTGCTCAAGTCCCTGCCAAGAGCCGCCTGGTGTGTTGCCAGCGTCGACGCCACGACCTCCAGGTTCGCCGCCACGCCGTTCAAGTTCGATCGGTTCGCGACCTCGAGCGCGGCCAGCTCTCCGGCGGCCTTCGACAGGTTGACCACCACCCCGTCCAGCAGCGAGTTACGCGACGCCAGCGACGCCGAGAGAGAGCTCAAGCTCCCTATCACCCGGGAGATGCTCACATCCCTCGCCGCAAGGGCCGTGAGGACCTGGTCGAAGTTGTCGATGACGGCCCCGACCTGAGTGTTCATCGATCCGAGCGCCCCTGCGAGTGAAGCCGAGCTGTTCAGGAGATCGTTCAGCTTCGACGTGTTCCCCTGCAGCGCCGTCGCGATCGCCTCCACGAACACATTTGCCTGCTGCGGGTTTATGGCTGCGAGGAAAGGCCCGAGCGAATTGAGCAGCTTCCCGACGCTCGCGCTCGCTACGTCATGGCTGAGCGGGATCGTCGATCCAGGCGGCAGCGAGGGGCCGTGGCTGCCCGGGTAGAGGTAGAGGTACTGCTGGCCGAGGACATTGTGCCACTCGAGGCCTACCCTCGTGCTGCGCGGCACTCTCACGCCGGTCGTCACAGTGAAACCGACGAGCGCATGACCGTGCTGGACCCCGATCGACGTCACGCGACCCACAGTCACACCAGCGATCTTCACGGCGTTCCCGGTCGTCAGCCCGGTCGCGTCCGCGAGCTGGGCCTCGTAGCCGGCCTGGTGGGAGAAGAAGCTGAAGTGACCGAGCTTCTCCGCAAGGAGCGCCAGCAGCACGATGCAGACGGCGGCGAACACGGCGAGCTTCACCGCGTTCTTCCAGTGACGTGCGTCCCATCTCATCCGGCTGCTCCACCCCCTGTCAGCATGTTGAGGTAGGACTGGATCGACTTGCGAGCCGGCGCCACGGGAGCTCCGATCTGGGCGTAGAGGCTGTTCAGGAGCTGTTTGGCGGCTCGCGTCGCAGGCGACGTGGGGTTGGCGCCCACTGCGGCGCGTGTCGTGGGCGCGATACCGGGGCTTTGCCCTGCGACCCCAACTTGCGCCGAGGGGGCTGCGCCCTGAGCCGCGTCGAACGCGGCGATCTGGCTCGAGCAGTTCAGAGGGGTGCCCGCTCCAGATACGGCCTGCTGCAGGGGCTCCAGGTACGCGAGCCCTGGCTCCGCTGGTGCGATCAAGGAGCAGATAAGGTTATTGACCTGTGAGAACATGACGAACGTGTTGTAGTACGCCATCGTCGTGCCACCCGGAAGCCTCTCCGGACCGGCGCCCTTGGCTATCCTCTGTGTGTACTCGTATAGGCCGCTCACGACCTGACCAAGGTTTTGCTGTCGGGCGAGCAGCACCCTGGCGACGTTCGCCCCCTGGACGAGGAGTGTAACGATATCGGGTCGGAAGTCCTGGAGGAAGGTCGCCAAGCGTTGGGCGAAGGGAGCGACTTCGTCTAGGAAGCGCTGGAAGTTCGCAGCCGCTCGGTTGAACACCGGCAGCCCCTGGTTCGAGCTCGCTGATATCGCGTTCACAGAGGGACCGATCGGAGCGATCGCCGAGTTGAAGGCGCTGAACGAGTCCAGCGCCGTGATCTGCTGAGCTATCGTTGCGTCAAAGAGGCTCGCGAGCTTGGTCCCCTCCGCGATCGACGCTGCGATATTGGGTCCTTCTCCGCTCGACGCCCTGGCGAGATCGGAGACCACCGACCCCAGCGCCGGCGCGTCCAGCCTCTTGAGCAGCGGATCTGCGGCTGCGAAGAACTGCGTGATCTGATCGGACACAGCCGTGTGCCTCAGGTGGTCGCCGGGGTTGAGCCACGGTCCGGTCGACCTCGACGGAAATGCCAGGCTCACCGACTCGGCGCCGAACAGGTTCTTCGGCCGGATGGTCGCCACCGCCGCCACCGGGATCCGAAAACCGGGGTCGATTGACAACGTGATCCTCGCCTCGCGGTCTGCGAGGTTGATAGATGACACGCTGCCGACCCGCACACCCCGGTACGAGACACCTGATCCAGGATGGATCCCCTCGCCCGCCCGCGAGAACATCCCGACGACGCTGTAGTTGCCCGAGAAGTCGCCGTTCACCGCCTTCACGATGAGCACCATCGAGGCGACGAGCACCGCCGCTGTAACGGCTGCAACAGCGAGGTGGACAAGGCGCCAATCACGCCGGCTCCTCCTTCTCGCGCTCGTCGCCGGGATCCGCCCAGCCGTCGCCGGGACCTGCCCACTCGACGCTGGGACCCGCCGCCTCATCCGACGAGCCTCGCTGTAGCGCTCGGTCCACCGAACATGACCATGGACATAATCAGGTTCAAGATCACGACCCCGATGATCGACACCCTGATCGCACGCCCGGCGGAGACGCCTACGCCAGCGGGGCCACCCTTGGCCCGCCAGCCGTAGTAGCAGTGCACCAGCGTGACGACCACAGCAAAGACCACGGCCTTGATCAGCGAGTACAGGACGTCGATCGGGGGCAGGAAGAGCTGGAAGTAGTGGTGGTAAGTCCCGGCCGACAACGAGAAGAACCGCGTCACTATCGCCTCTGTCGCGAGGTAGCTGGAGAAGAGAGCAGCCAGGTAGAGCGGGATCATGGTGATGAGAGCAGCCCACACCCGAGTCACCACGAGGTAGACCAGCGAGTCCACCCCCATCACCTCGAGCGCGTCGATCTCCTCAGAGATCCGCATCGCTCCTATCTGCGCGGTGAAGCCAGCGCCTACCTGTGCGGCGAAGACCTGGCCGGCCACTATCGGAGTGATCTCTCGCGTGTTCGCGAGAGAGGAGATCACGCCGGTGAACGCCTGCGCTCCGATCTGCTGCAGGCCCGTGAAGCCTTCGAGGCCGACCACCGTACCAGTGAAGAAGGTGATGGTGGTCACCACCAGGAACATGCCACCGCCGATGACAAGCGCTCCGGCGCCCATTGTGATGTCTGAGACGACGTTCGCGATCTCCTTGCGATAACGCAGTCCTCGCGGGAGTGCGACGAAGACCTTGACGTAGAAGTGGAACTGGTCATAGAGGCCGTCGAGCAGCGATCCCACAGAGGCCAGCAGTCGACTGGACAGCGGTCCCGTGGCCGGCGGTCTCACGGCCAGCGGTCCCGTCGTCGAAGACGACCGCACACGAGCCCGCGGCGCTGCTTTCGTGCCCGACGTGGCCTCAGTGGGAGTCATCTCAGATCGCCTTCTGCGGGATGAAGTTGAAGTACACGACCGTGAGGACGAAGTTGACGAAGAACGCCAGGACGAACGTGACCACGACCGCCTGGTTCACCGCGTCGCCGACCCCCTTTGCCCCGCCCTTCGTGTACATCCCCTTGTAGCAGGCGACCATTGCGGCAATGAACCCGAAGGTGGCCGCCTTGAACAGGGCGATCCACAGGTCGGCCAGCTGGCTGAGCTCTGAGAACGTGGCGAAGAAGCTGCTCGTCGTGATGTGAACGCCACGAGTGCCGAAGTACCACCCGCCCGCTATCCCAGCTATGCTGACCAACCCGTCCAAGAGGACTGCCACGATGGTCGCAGCAACTAAGCGAGGGAGAACGAGGCGATGGACCGGGTTGACGCCGATCACCTCCATCGCCGATATCTCGTCACGGATCTTGCGTGAACCGAGATCCGCGCACATCGCAGAGCCCCCGGCGCCTGCGATCAGGAGCGCCGTGGCAAGCGGCGCCTGCTCACGTACGACGGCGAGGACCATCGCAGCGCCGAGGTGCCCCTGGGCGCCGACCTGCTGGAGCAGCGACCCCACCTCCAGCGCTATCACCATTCCGAACGGCACCGAGATCAACATCGCCGGAAAGGTCGTGACCTTCACGAGGAACCAGGACTGGTCCACCACCTCCGCCATCGGCACGCCCTTGCGAAACCCGAGCCGCACAGCTTCGAGCGCCAGCGCGAACATCCTGCCGATCTCCCCCAACCAATTCGACAGCTTGCCCTCGCTCACCATGCTTGTACAACGTTGCGCACCCGCGATACTTGCGAGGTTCCGATGTTCACTCGCGAACATCAGGATCGCCCGTACGATTCGATCCCGCCTCCCGTAACGCTCGCCCGCGCGCGTGGCGCTCCGCGACGACCCCCAGACCCCCTGCGACAGCGCTCAGACGCCCTGCGACAGCGCCCGAGCCGCCCTGCGACAGCGCCCGAGCCGCCGGTAATATCCAAGCGTGGTGAACGACTCCGACGACGTATCCGGCAAGGTGGCTGTGATCACCGGAGCAAGCCGTGGAATCGGCGCCGGCCTTGCGAAGCGCTTCGCACATCGAGGCATGCTCATCGGGATTTGCGCAAGGACTACGCCGGCTGCCCCACAGATCAACCCTGCCCTATCGCCGCCGGACCGAGTCGTCGCATCATCGGTCGACGTGCAGAGCTACGAGGCGCTCGAGAGCTTCGCCGCCGAGGTCGTCGAGCGCTTCGGGCGGATCGACCTCTGGGTGAACAACGCAGGGGTGCTGGCCCCGATCGGCGCTCTGCGCGACTGCGACCCCACGCTCTTCGCAACCAACGTCGCGATCAACGTCACAGGCGTCGCCTTCGGCAGCCGGATCTTTGCCCGCCACGTCCGCTCACGCGAAGGAGGAGGCGTGCTGATCAACGTCACCTCTGGCGCAGCCGAAGCCCCCTATGAAGGTTGGGCCGCCTACTGCGGGTCGAAAGCAGCTGTGAACATGATCACCGAGGTCGTCGCGCTCGAGGAGAGGGACACCGGGCTCGAAGCGTACGCGGTCGCACCCGGGGTCGTAGACACTGGGATGCAGGAGCTGATCCGCTCTTGCACGCCCGAGCAGTTTCCCGCAGTGGGCCGTTTCCTCCAGATCGCCGCCGACGGTGCGTTCCGGTCTGCCGAGTGGATTGCCGACCGGCTCCTCGATCTGGCCTTCACAGGCGCAGACCCCGCGCTCCGGACCGCTGGCACGGCGCTTCGCCTTTGAGCCTGCGCGGTCTCCGGAACGAGCGGCATCACCACGCAGTTGAACAGGTAGTTCGTGATCTGCGGTACGTCACGGAAAGGGGCTTTGAGCTAAGTGCTCCGGCTGATCTCCAGAGCGCCTGAGCTACACCGTAGCGAACAGCGTTCTCAGATGCCCCAAGCGCGGGCCATCGGCCCACGAGCGCTTCGAGTCCGACGGCGAGGCCCGTGTCTTCAACGGCCCACAGCTACTCACGATCTTCGACAAAGACAACATCGCGATGCTGGAGTGCCGCCGCAACCAGAGCACCTTTACCACCTTCGCCAGGACCAGCGGCGAATGGACTACCCGACTCCTCGAGGTCTCCCGTGGGTCCACTGCACGCGTGCGACTTTAGGGTCACCCTGCGCCCTGCGTCTGTCCGGCGACGCCTGCAATCCCCGGCGCCTCGCAGAACGTGATAGCTATCGCCGAACCGTACCGCTCCTTGAACCACATCATGGCACGCCGGTCCTGGCCCGCGGTACAGGCCGACACGCCGACGTCTACGGTGCTCTCCACCGGGTCAATTCGCGCGGATTCAATCCTTCCCCACGGGTAGCTTCCGGAATGTTCACCTTTCCCCAGTTGTAAGGAACTAACGATGCTCGCGAGACACGACTTAGAATGAGCAGATACTCGGAACACGACACGATCAAATGCCACGCGGAATCCCTGCGCCTCAGCCTCGAGAAGTGGATCGCGCTCGGTCTCAAACACCGTAAGTGTTGATGGCATGAGATACCCCTTCGGTATCGCTGCTGAGGACAGCGGGTGCGCAGTCGAGTGATCGTAATTCACCGCCGTTCCGCCATATATGGTGGGAAATCCGTCACCAAGCCAATTCCGCAAAGCGTCAAGCATTCGAAACCCGTTTGGCATCGTTGGTTCAGCACCAGTTGCCTCAAGAACACGCGGTTGTGTGCAGGTATGAGGAAGCAACGATGGGATAGTCACATGCTGCGCCGACCTCGGGCGATACGTCTTCGCGATCGTGTTGGCACTGGTTTTCACAGCCGGGCCTCTAGCGCCAGTGTCCCCGGCAGCCCCACATGACGCTAAGACAAGTCCTGCCAGCGCACACGCAACCGACGCACATATCACTCCACGCGTCGCCCGAGCACTCTGTCGAATACTCCCTCGCTCACTTGCTGTTTCCACCGTCATCCTCCTCCTCCTCTCAGACAGACCTCACTTCGGGCACCAAGCAACCAAACTACGGAGAATTGACAGAATTTACAATCATTTCGGCTCCGTAATATGCGGAGCACGTGTACAGTGATGCGTCGATTAACTCACCGTACCAGGATTCCGTGATAGTGCCGTTCGACGCCTGGCAACTAGAGCCCACAGTCGTGCCACCCGCCAGGGGACCATAAGTGGTGCCCTCGGCTAGTTCCACCGGTCGGTGCACGGTCCCGGTCATGATGACCGGTGCACACCGACACCAACCGATGGAGGCCACAGCATGCCAGGTGCACCCCTGTCCCTGCTCGAACACGAGGAGATCTCACTCGCTGTGACCGAAGACCGAGATACGCCGTGGGCCACGATCGCCCGGCGCGTTCATCGTTTCCCGACGACTGTAATGCGCGAAGTGGTGCGCAACGCTGGACGTAGGGGCTACCGTCCTGGGCTCGCAGAGCGCCGATCGGAGAGCCAGCGTTGTCGGCCACGCCCACGTCGCCTGGAGATCCCTGGGGAGTTGCGGGAGCAAGTGATCCGAGAGCTCACCCTTGGTCGGTCCCCTGTGGCGATCTGGACCGATCTCGTGGCCGAGGAGGCCGCCGTGCGGGTCTGCGTCGAGACCATCTACCGGGCCGTCTACGACGGCGTGCTCGGGGTCAAGGCGACTGAATGTCTGCGCACCAGACGACCGAGGCGCCGCCGCCGCCAGGCTCGCCACGAGTCCGTCCGCCCTGGGCTGCCCAACATCGCCAGCCGCCCGGCGGCGGTCAACGACCGGGCAGAGCTCGGTCATTGGGAAGGCGACCAGATCATCGGCTACCGCAACCGCTCCTCGATGCTGTGGCTCACCGAGCGGGTGACCCGCTACTCCATCGGGGTCACGATGTCCTGTGGCTACGCCGGCGAGGCGATGCTCGCCGGGCTCGCAGACGGCCTCGAAAAGATCCCGGCCCACCTCCTGCGCTCGATCACCTTCGACCAGGGATCCGAGTGGGCCTGCTGGGAAACCATCGCCGCCACCTACGGCATCGACATCTGGTTCTGCGATCCCCACAGCCCGTGGCAGCGTGGTCAGGTGGAGAACCTCAACCGCCAGTGGCGCTGGCGGTTCCCACGGGGAACCGACCTCGGGAAGGTAGACCAGGCGGAGGCCGATCGGGCCGCCTCCATCATCAACGGCCAGCGCCGCCGAAGCCTCGACTACCAGAGCCCCGCTCAGCTGTACACTCGTGCTGCCGTGCAGTGACCACTGGAACTGGCCCTCCCTCAGCCATCGAGGCCGTTAATCCACGATATGGCCTGAAGACGGGAGCCGGCCTGCTCCATGCTGACTATGACTCGAACGGCGAGGTCTCCCACGTGACCGACCCCTCGGGCAACACCGTATCGACCACCTACACCTAGCACCGAGACCGGAACCGGAGGTTCCGGCTCGGGGTAGGTCGTCCGCGACGGAAGGTCACGCGACGCCGAGCGCGAGGAATGGGGACCTTTCGGTTCCCTTTGCCTCGCGGCTCGCGTACCCTTACGAGAGAAACCCAACCGACTCGTAGAGGTGCATGATGGGTCCAGTCTCAACGTTGCTCACCGAACGGTCGTCCTTGCGTCTGTCCTGCATGGACCGTCTCTTGGTGGCGGGATACGTGCCCCGCTTACAGTCCGAGGGCTTGCTCGTGCGCTGGATGCTCGACCGTGGCGACTACCCCTCCCCGAGGGTCTTCGGCCGTGCTCAAGAGCGTATGGTTGACGCGGTCAAGCGCTTCGCAAAGGCTGAGGGCCTCGAGATCGTGACCTTCGCCAAGGGCGAGTCCAAGGAGGACCGGGCGCGCCCATTCCAGGATGCTGCCGAGCGCGCCGGTCGGGAGGCCGTGGTCTTGATCGGCCAGGCACAAGAGAAGATGGTCGGCGGGTTCCGTGGGACCAAGGACGGCGGTACTCCAAGCCACCCTCATTTCCACTTCACCCGCGCTCAGATGTTCGTGACGCACTACTACTTCTATATACGCGACGCGCAGTGGGGCCCCGTATTCATCAAGCTCTGCCCCTTCGCGCCCTTCCCGGTGCTGGCGTGCCTGAACGGCCACGAATGGCTCAAACGCCGTCTGAGCGACACCGGTGTCGGGTTCAGCGCGTTGGACAACGGTCTCGGCGCCTGCGAGGACCATGTCGCAGCCCAGTCGTGGGCAGACCGCCTCGCTGCCGGTTGCATCCGGGAGCTCCTCGACCGATGGCTAGCGCTGGCGCCCAACCCGTTCCAGAGCATCGACACGGACCTCGGCTACAGCTACGACTACTCCTTCCGTCAGGTCGAGTTCTCCGACACGACGATCTTCGATCGTCCCCGCGACGCACGAGCCTGGTTCGACGCCGCGATCCGCGACCATCTCGACGTCGGCCGCCCCGAGAAGGTGTCGCTCACCTTCGACCGTCGAGTCACCTCGCGCACACCCGGGGCGTTCCGTACGAAGATCGTCACCCCGGGGGTCGACCCCCACATCCAGATCCACTACCGGTCCTCCAAGACCAAGGCCTACCTGAAAGAAGGCCACGGTGTACGGGTGGAGACCACGATCAACAGCCCTGCCGACTTCGGTGTGAGAAAGACGGTCAACCCCGAGAACTTCGCGGCGCTCAAAGAGATCGGCCGGGCGACCAACGCCCGGTTCCTCGATGGCCTCGGTGAGCGATCGGCCCCACCTCCTGACACGACCGCCTTCGAAAGTGTGGTCATGCTGTCGGTCCATGACGGCAACAAAGCTCCCGGACTCCGTTTCGGGGAGCCGCGCGCGCAGGCGTTGCTCGCGTCGATCGTGGCCTTCTGCCACCTCATCGGTGGTCTCACCAACGCAGGGCTCGTCGCCTCGATGCGCTCGCTGCACGATCCTTCATACAGCAGCCGCCAGGCGACCTACGACCTGCGCCGTCTCAAGCAGAAAGGGTTCATCTACCGTGTTGCCAACCGCAACGTCTATCGACTCACCCCCACCGGACACGCCCTGGCAGTAACGTGCACCAAGCTGTACGCGCGCGTCATCCTGCCCGCCACCTCGGGCTTCGACGAGCCCATTGATCCACCCGGAGAGCTACAACGACCTATCATCGTGGCGTGGTGCGTCCTGAAAGCTGGACCAGACCTGCGGGTGAGAGTCCCGTCCGGGTAATCGCCGGAGAGCCCGGTAGCAGGCCCCGGTTCGTCGTCGAGAGGCGGCGGGCTGAGCGGGGGGCGTCGAAAGCCTCTTTGGAGGGAGCAAGCGTGCGGGAGGTAGGACCACCCGGTCCGAGTCCTGCAGCCTCGTCACATTTACAACGGGTGAGCCGAGCCGCTCATGTCACGGCGAAGGCCCATGTCCGACCTCCTGGCCAGCTCCGGAGATGCCCCTGGTCGGGTCCCCCCGGGGTACGGGGAGCGGCACGTACGCAACGGTTTGGTTCGGAACAGGAGAGGCCCGTCTTCCCAGCCTCGTCAGCAAAGACCGCTCGTATAAGCCAGTGGCGAAGTCGAGCGGAGGGAAGCGGGAGTCCGACGGGGTCATAGTACTGATGATCGCTGCGAGAAACGCAGCAGGAGGGAAGGGCCCCGACTTCGGTCACGCTGGTGTCGGAGTCGTCACGTGCGAGGACATGACCGGGACCGCCCGGTCCAATCATCCCGGCGGGCGTTCGCCCGTCGTCGAAGCACGACGGCTCCGAAACCAGCTATGGGCTACGGCCAAGTTGTCTCCTCGGCCCCGATGTGCTGTCGATGGTTCCAGGTGCGATGACTCCGCATCTGGTGGTAGTGGGTCGGGATCGAAGCGAGGCAGCGTAACCATGCTGAGAAGACCGTCGGTGAGCTGTGTGCGGGAGAATCGCATGCACAGTTCGAAGGGCGGGTGCTGGAAACGGAGCAACGCTGTTCGGCGTGTCATGAGCTCCAGGTCGGTGCGCTGAAATGCCACCTCAAGGACCAGGCCGCGACCCTGCCGCAGAGCCGAGCCACCGCGCCAGCACTCGACCCAAGGCGAAGCTACGAACGCGAGCTCGACCAGCTGATCGAACGAGCACACCTCGCGGCCTGAGCCCGTCTCGACCCTCCACCGGCCCACACCCGTACTGCGCTCACCGCTCAAAACTTGACCCGAAAGTGCAGATGTTGGTCCCCAAGTGGGGCTACGACACCTCAGGCCAGAAGACCTCGAAGACCCTTCCCTCCGGGGCCAAGACCAGCTACAGCTACAACCAGATCCATGAGCTGACAGGAGTCTCCTACTCAGACGGCGCCCTGCAGCAGAGCTACACCTACAACGCAGACGGCCAGATATCCTCTTCGACCGGAGCCTCTGGTACGACGAGCTACAGCTACGACTCCGAAGGACAGCTTGTCGCAAAGAGCCTCGACCCGGACTCTGATCTGTCGACGGAGTCCTCCACCTCCACCCCTGACTCTGACTCAGCTTCTGCGGCGTTCTTGGAGGCATCGAGCATCACCTACTCCTATGACCCGATAGGAGAGCTGAGCGCCGTCGGATACCCAGGTGGCCAGAGCGTGAGCTACTCGTATGCCAATGGGCTCATGTCCTCGGTGACAGTTCCACTCCCTGGCACGACCTCTGACACGACCACGTTTTCCTACAATCCGTCCTCACGGCTCACCCAGATCTCCTACCCCTCGTCCACCGACACCTACGCTTACTACGGCTACAACCCCTCCGGTCCCATGACCTCCACCGAGGTCGACTCTCCAGGAGGCAGCTCGTCTACCTCGAACGTCTACAACTACTCAGGCCTCCTCTACGCCTCCGACTGGAACACCAAACAGAGCTTCACCTGGACCTACGATCCCTCGCTGCGCATGAGCCAGCCGGGGGCCAACTCCTATACCTACGATCCCGCAGGGCGCATAGCTACACAGGACATGGCATCTGGTCCGTCCTTTGCGTTCACGACCAACGCGGACTCTCAGATCACACAGGTCCAGGCGTCCTTTTCTCCGCAGCCAACGATGACCGAGTACGCCTCCTGGAACAGCTCAGGAGAGGCAGTATCTGTGTCTTCTGCTTCTTCTCCTCCCGCTAGTGACTGCGGATTGACGAGCCCGGAGACCTCATGCGCGTCCTGGAACGCGGCAGGAGAGCTCACGAGCACTATAGAGGCCCCACAGAGCACGTCATCTACAGCTACAACCGCTGACTACACCTACTCTGCCTCCGGGCTCTTGAGCTCTGTTCAAGGATCATCTCCTCCTCCAGGGTGTCCTTCTACTGGATCTGCTGTGCACCTCGTATGGTCTCATCAGCTCGCTTCTTCACCAAAGCTCATCTACGAGGGCAACTCGACCTGCTGGTATGACATCATCTACGGACCTCAGGGACGTGCGATAGAGCAACTCTCGTGCACGAGCGCCTCTGGAGCTGTGACATGCGTTCCTAGCTACCTAACAACCGGTCGCATGGGATCTGTGCACGGGGTCATCAGCTCTTCTGGATCCCTTACAGACGCCTACGGGTATGGTCCCTACGGGACCACCTACAACCTTGCAGGCGCCTCGCCCCCATTGATCGGCTTCGACGGATACGCCTACATAGGAGCCCTCACCGGCACGAGCTTCTACTACCTCATCAACCGCTGGTACTCCTCTTCGATGAAGGGCTTCGTCTCACTGGACCCAGCCCAGAAGACAACCGGTGCGCCATATGGGTATGCGAACGACAACCCTGTCACGAACACGGACCCGACAGGGCTCGGGCCATGCCCGTTTGGAGTCTGTCTTGGGTTCCATCCAGGCAACAGCCTAAAAGGCCTCGCCAACTTCGGAGC
>JAJYWA010000102.1 GCA_021791755.1 Actinomycetes bacterium
GCCGGCAGGTCCGGTAAACAGGATCGTAGAGCGCTTTGAGAAGCTCCTGTAGGGCTTCGGGATCACCCGAACGCGCAGCGTCCAGGGGCCCGTTCACAGTCGCGGACGCGTCGCTGTTGGACATCCTTGTGCGATCTTCGGGTTGGTTCGTCGTACCAACATGCTACGCGCGCTAGGCCGGTCCGAGTGCCTGTGCACCGTTCCGGCCGGTGGTCTGTGGCGAGCGGGCGAATCCGGCGTTGACGGAACTTTTCTCACATATGCAACGTCCAAGTAATTCAGCGGCTCCGATAGCGAGACGCCGTGGCGTTCGTATCTTGTGATGCCACGAGCAGCAGGGCATGTGGCATGCGCAGACGGAAAACGGCAACAGACGGATAAAACGGATAATGAGGAGTAAGGAAGATGAGACAAGTAGCAGAGCCGGCTGGAGCGACAAGGGTGCTTCGCAGAGGCGCGGTACTTGGTGTGGCTGCCCTCGTGATCGCAAGCGTGGTGGCCAGCTCGCTTGCGATATCGCGCTCGACACCGGCCGCAGGCGCTGGGAGTGCCGGCATCTCGAGCTGCGCGGCCGGGTCCGGCGCGGCAAGGATCACCGTTCACGGAACCGGGACGGCCTCTGGTCCGCCTGACTTGCTCACCATCGTCATGTCGGTCAACACGACCGCGCCGAGCGCGACCGGCGCTCTGTCGGAGAACAACGCGGATGCCGCGACGTTGATCACGTCGCTCGGGCGCGATGGCGTTTCGGGTGGGGACGTGCAGACCACCGGACTTTCCATACAGCCTCGGTATGACTACCAGACGACTCCTGCGACCATCACCGGCTATAGCGTCTCGGACACCCTCACGATACAGCTGCGCAACATGTCGTCAGCAGGCGCCGCCATAGGCACCGCGGCCGCTTCGATCGGAAACGCGATCAGCCTGACCTCGATGGGCTTCTCGCTGAGCAATGACAGCTCGATAGCTGCCACGGCACGCGAGGTGGCTGTTCGCCAGGCGATCTCCTACGCCAGGGCTGTGGCGAGTGCTTCAGGCCGCAGGCTGGGTCCACTCTGCTCAGCGACCGATGTCACACCTCCGGCGACGAGCCTGGAGTCACTGCCGCTCGCAGCCAATTATCAGGCGGAAGCGGGCGCGGCGTCTCCGGTTCCCGTCCAAGGCGGCGCAGAGGTTGTGAACGCTACGGTGACGATGACCTTCGCCACGAAGGCTTGAGTCCTCGAAGATCCTACCCGCCGTGCTGGCCGGCCTTCGATGATGGTCGTCATGGTACCGCGCCTTGGCATCGTGATACCGGTAGTGCACCTGAACCCGCGCTTCGAACCGCCCGATTGGGAGGCTGATGGCTCTATCGGCGACATCGTGGCCATAGCCCAGGCAGCCGAAAGGTGTGGCTACGAGTGGGTGTCTTGCTCGGAGCACATAGCCATTCCGATGGACGCAACGGCAATCCGCGGCGGCCGAGTCATTCTCGGTGATAGGTGTGGGATCCCTCCAAGCGGAGCTCGAGCTCCTCGGGGCTCAATTCGCGGGCAGGGGCGCGATCGCCGATGACGCGATCCGCGCGATCCGAGCAGCGTGGGGGAGCGTGAGCCTGCGCCACGAAGGCATTCATTTTCGCTTCCCGGGTCTCAACGTCGACCCGTGCGGATCCCAGGAGTCATTGCCCGTCTGGGTTGGAGGCCGTAGCGGGCGTTCCTTGCGGAGGGCGCTGAGCCTGGCGGACGGTTGGGTTCCGTTCGGGCTCGTCTTTCCACCAGAGCCCCCACTTGACCCGGTCGGCGCACCAGCAGAGACGGAGGCGATCGTGCGGTCCTATATTGCGGTAGGGGCGACAGGGATGAACCTCCGCTTCCGGCATCGATCGCGAGCCCACTACTGCGAGCAATTGGAGGCGATGCCCAGGTTGCTGCACGAGATGGATCTTTGACCGCCGGTACCACAATGACCGCTGGACCTAGAAGTCGTCGCTGCACAGGAGCAGCCGTTGTTGTGCGGGCTTTGCCAGCCGGACCGCAGAGGGTTTTCGTCGTGGCAGGCAAGCACCGTGGCGTTGTGAATCGCCGGGAAACGGAGACAAGAAGCGTCCCGCGCCTACTAGAGCGCGAAAATACGGAATAATGGCACCTATGGCAGTGGAGGTAGTTCAGTCGTCCCGGCGGTCGGGCCGGGTTGGTGGTCGAGCTTCGACAACGTCGCGCAGGGCTTCTTCGCAGAACGGACACGTGGCGCGTCAGGACGGAAGGCGTCGATTTCGTGTCCTCCTAGGGGGACTGATCGGTGTGATGCTCCTGGCCATCGCTGTGGGCTTGGTGCTGTTGCTGGCGCGTCCGGGGATCAGGCTCGCTTCAGCCCCCGGTGCACTGGCTCGAGTGGAGATGTCCGGGCTTGGGGGTCGGGTGTCGTGGATTCGTCTCAGCGACCAGGGGCACCCGGTCCGAGCGAGCGTTCACAACGGCACGATCGTGCCGGCGACACCGGTCGCATCAGGATCGCGGCTGGTCGTAAGCGCCGAGCTACGGGAGCCCGGCTGGATATCGTGGCTGTCTGGTCCGCAGGTGACTGTGCACACCAGCGTCACGGCTCCGGCTGCCAGGCTCGTCACCCCCGTCGTCGTGGTCGGATCTGGCGGCGTTGTCACTGCGCGTTTCGATCGTTCCGTTGTACGGGTGCAGGTCGTGAGCTCGGCCGGAGATCCGATCATCAACCTTGCTCATCCGTCCGCGGTGGTCCGCGTGTCAGGCTCCGTGGCCGCCGGCCAGGGTGGGCAGGTGGCCGTCGCGGGCGTTCCAGATACCTGGGAATCGTTCCCGCAGGCGACACCGTTGAGCTACTTCGGTTCCGACGGCTCTTCTACACTTGCTTTCTTGGGCCAGGGAGCTGGCACGCCGGACGTTCCGGTGAACGGGCCCATAGACTTGGTCCTGTCGCGACCGGTAGCCGCTGTGTTCGGCGCTCAGCGTCCGTCGCTCGCCCCGGTCATCAATGGAGCGCTCGTTCCAACCGGGACCTGGTCCGAGCCGAACCCGTACGAGCTCTCGTTCACCCCCAACGGGCCTGCCTTCTGGCCTGGTGAGCAGGTCACGATGACCCTACCCGCTCCGGTGGCGATAACGCCGGCACAGGGTTCGCCTACGACGACGATCACGCTGACGAGTGCTTCCGGCTCGATGCTGCGGCTTCAGCAGCTCCTCGCCGAGCTTGGATACCTCCCGCTGCAGTGGACGGCCACGGCCCCCGGTGGGGATCCAACCACCCTTGCTGGTCAAGCTGCGCTTGTTGGCGCCCAGCCTGCCGGGAGCTTCTCCTGGCGCTGGGCGATGCCTGCGGCGTTCACCTCTCTTTGGCAGCCCGGCGCCTACGATCTGATCACCCAGGGGGCCGTAATGACCTTTGAGAAGGTGGAGGGCCTGGACACGACCGGGCTCGCGAACCCCCTTTTGTGGCCGACGCTGATCCAAGCGGTGCTCAAGCACAGCTCCGATCCTTACCCCTACACCTGGATCGAGGTGAGCGAGCAGCTTCCCCAGCAGCTGTGGCTTTACCAGAATGGCCAGATCGTGCTGTCGAACCTCGCCAACACCGGCATTCCCCAGGATCCGACAGCGACGGGAACCTACCCGATCTACCTGCGCCTCAGCTTCCAGATCATGCGTGGGACGAACCCGAACGGCAGCGCGTACGCTGATCCGGTTCACTGGATCAACTACTTCAACGGCTCAGACGCGGTCCACGGTTTCTACCGTGCCTCGTACGGTTTCCCGCAGAGCCTTGGATGCGTCGAGCTGCCGATCGCAGTGGCCGCCAAGGTCTGGCCGCTTGTCCATATAGGGACCCTGGTTACAGTGCTGCCCTGAGGCGGCGATACTGGCAGCCCCTGGGTAAAGCCGCGGCGTGCTGGCGGCGCTATGCGGGCGTGTTGCCCAGTGGTCTTTTGGGTCCCGGCTGCACCTGGGCGCGCAGTGAGGAGATCCAGGTGTCAGCTGCCTTCCAGGCATCGACCGCCTTGCGGCGCCGTGCCGTGCTGTGCGCCCCCGCCGCCGGGTAGGAGCCGAGGAACCTCACGTGGGCGAGCATCGCGTGCAGGTCCCGTAGAGCGTCGGCGACCACCTCGTCAGCAAGGTGGCCCTCCATGTCGATGACGAAGCAGTAGGCGCCGAGGGAGCGTTTGGTCGGCCGGGACTCGAGCTTGGTCAGGTTGATCGCGCGAGCAGCGAACTGGCCGAGGATCGCGTGAAGACTTCCTGGCTGGTCGGAGCGTTGAAAGCACACGATGCTGGTCTTGTCATGGCCGGTTGCAGATGGGATGCCTGAACGGGCGAGCGCCAGGAAGCGAGTTTGGTTCTCTGGGTGGTCCTCGACGGAGGAGGCGATGACCTCGAGGCCGTACAGCGTCGCTGACAGTGTCGGGGCAATTGCGGCGCTGCCGGGGAGGCGCTCCATGCCCACCCTGCGCGCGGCCTCCGCCGTCGAGCCGGCGGCCAGCACGGTCGCCTGTGGGAGGTTGGCGCTCAGGAAGTTGCGGCATTGGGCGCTTGCGTGCGGGAAAGACAGAACACGCTCGACCTCCTCCAGCTTCGTGCCGGGCGCCGCCATCAGGTCGAGATGCACGTCCGTGATCACCTCGCGCTGTATGAGCAGCTCATGGTCGAAGACGATGCCATCGAGCGTGGCGTTCACAGTTCCCTCAATCGAGTTCTCGATAGGCACGAACCCGATGTCGAAGTCGCCGCTTGCCGTGGCTTCGACTACCTCCTCGATGGAGTCGAGGGGCCAGATCTCCGTTGCGGGGTCGCCCACGATCCCGCTGTGCTCCACCAATGCCTGCTCGGTGAAGGTCCCTGGTGGGCCGAGGTAGGCGACTCTTAGGGGGCCTGCACCGTGAGCCGCGTCGATAGGTTGCATGCTCTAGCAGGATACCGGCCCGGACGCGGGCACGGCGGCCCGGATGCTCGTCGGGCGGCCCGGATGCTCGTCAGGCGGCAGGTATGCTGCAAGGTCGTGGACGAGCACACCCTGCGCGAGATCTTCGATGACGTGCGCTCCGGGGCTCTCCCGGTGGAGGAGGCTTTGCGTCGCGTGCGGAGACTTCCCTTCTCGGACCTCGGCTTTGCGAGGGTGGACCATCATCGCTCGCTCCGCCAGGGCATCGCTGAGGTGGTGTACGGGCCCGGGAAGGCCCCACGTGAGTGCGCTCTCATCGTCGGAGATCTGCTGGCCGAGGTCGAGGAGACGCCTGTGATCCTGACACGGGCCGATATCGACCAGGTCGAGGCTGCCCTCGACGCGAACCCGGGCGGCATGGCTTTCCCCCTGTCGCCTCTCTCGCCTCTCTCGTCGCCGTCGCCAGTCCCGCCTCTCGCGGAGGGTTCCGAAGAGATGGGGGGGACCCGTCGCCGAGTGAGAGGGGGTGGGGGAGCCGGCTGGGGGGCACAGGAGGGCGGGAGTGTGAGCAGGTGGACATTGGCCGGGGTATCTACAGTTGTGTGGAGGAAGGCCAGACCTCGTTCTTTCGGCGACGTGGCCGTGACCGTGGTGACCGCGGGCACGGCGGACCTGCCCGTTGCCACTGAGTGCGTGACCGTCCTGTCCGCCCATGGTCTCGACCCGGTCCTGATCGCGGACTGTGGTGTGGCCGGCGTGCATCGCCTAGTGGCATCCATGGACGAGCTTGTCAGAGCCGACGCGGTGGTCGTAGTGGCTGGCATGGAAGGGGCGCTGGCGAGCGTCGTGGCCGGGCTGGTCTCCGTCCCCGTCGTCGCTGTTCCCACGAGCGTGGGCTACGGTGCAGCCCTCGAGGGTGTGACGGCGCTGCTGGCCATGCTGTCATGCTGTGTTCCCGGCGTCACCGTGGTTGGCATTGACAATGGCTTCGGAGCTGCATGCGCGCTCCTACGGCTTCTAGCGCCGCGGAGGTTGGCCCAGGCCGGGAATGCATCGCCAGCGGGGGAGACGGGGGCAGAGGCTGGGGAGACGGAGGTAGCGGCCCAGGTACGGGTAGAGGACTCGCAGGCGCTGTGAACGCGCCAGCCCCTATCGCCCCGACAACAGCTGTTGAGCGGGGTGAGCGTGTTGCATGGTTCAACTGCTTTGCCGGCATCGCGGGGGACATGGCGCTCGGCAGCCTCATTGATGCTGGCGCAGATTTGGAGGCTGTCCGCGACATCCTGGCAGGCCTTCCTTTAGATGGATGGTCCCTCGACGCCGAGACCGTGCGACGTGGTGGCCTGTCAGCGACACGGGCGCTGGTCGGCGTGAGAGATCCATCGCCCGCCCGCAGGTATCCGGAGCTCGCGGCCATCATCGAGAGCGCTCGGCTCCCGGAGCGGGTCCACCGGCGTTCGCTTGCGGTGCTGCGTGCTCTTGGCGAGGCTGAGTCGAGGGTGCACGGGACCTCGCTGGAGCTCACGGTCCTGCACGACTTGTCAGGCGACGACGTGATCATCGACGTCACGGGTACGGCCGCCGCCCTCGAGGTGTTGGACGTAGCCGATGTATCGTCGAGCTCGGTCGGCCTTGGAGTGGGCGCCGTGGCTGGCGCTCACGGCATCCTCCCGAATCCCCCGCCCGCTGTGGTTGACCTGCTCAGCGGCGCTCGTGTTCACGGCCACAACATCGATGCCGAGATGACTACGCCCACGGGGGCAGCCTTGCTCGCTGCGCTTGCGACCGGCTTCGGTCCGGCGCCCGACATGTACTTGGTCACCAGCGGGTTCGGTGCGGGCAGCCGTGATCTGGACGGGATGGCTAACTGTACGCAGGTGATCATTGGCGCGCGAGAGGGAGGCAAGATCTTGGTGGATTCAGAGGGTAAGCCGCGTACAGCGGCTGGCGAACGCAGCCAGGCGCTCGTGGTCCTCGAGACGAACCTGGATGACGTCACCGGTGAGGTTCTGGCAGACGTCGTCGCGTCGGCGCTCGAGTGCGGGGCAATGGACTCGTGGATCACGCCGATCGTGATGAAAAAGGGCAGGCCCGCCCATACGCTGAGCGTCCTCTGTGACCCTGCGGTCGCTGCGCCGCTGAGGCGCTTGATGGCAGCCGCCACCGGCGCCCTGGGGGTGAGAGCTTATGGGGTTGACCGGTGGGCGTTGCCTCGGAGCCTTGAGACGGTTGAGGTCGATGGCGTCCCGGTCAGAGTGAAGGTGGGTCCCTACCGCTCCAAGGCCGAGCACGAGGACGTCTTGGCTGCCTCGAAGACGGTTGGCAGGACGGCGCAAGAGGTGAGCGACCTCGCAGAGGCCGAGGCGCTGGGACGGGCGCTGGGACGCAGTGCGAAGGATCCACCAGGGCCATATGGCGCTGGCGCCGGTCAGGGTGCGATCTGAAACTCTGGCGCGGAGCCGGTCAGGGTGCGATCTGAAACTCTGGCGCGGAGCCGGTCAGGGTGCGATCTGAAACTCTGGCGCGGAGCCGGTCAGGGTGCGATCTGAATAGTGAAGGTTTCTTGGTCCGATGGCGAGAGGGGTTGTGATGATGTCGGCCCCACCTGAATCGTGAGCAGGTAAGTCGTACCTTTCGTGACCCTCAGGGCGGAGAGGTCTACCGCAAGGTAACGGGTGGGATGGATAGTGACGAGCTTTCGTGACACCTCGGTCTTTGTCGCTGAGGGCGTAGCGCCTGATGACGTGCTCTGCGGTTGGATGGTTGCTTCGACCGGCACCCGTTGCTCGCTGAGGTTTCCGTTGTTGTAGATCACAACCTCTACGCTGACCTGGTTTGTCGGTGGCAGGACTGACACGGCTCCAACACTGGTCTCGGCGGAGGGCGTGATCGCTGCTGTAGTCAGCATGACATCATGGACGGCAAAGAGGTTGCTTGCCGATGCGACGGACTGAGCGAAGGTGGCCAGACCGGTCGGTTTCCAAGCTGATGGGTTGGTGATCCACTGTGACCGCGGCAGGAGCCATCCGCCGCGAGCATGCTCCAGAGCCCTGCGAAAGCGAGCGAACGTGGAGTCCGCTCTGGCTAGGCGCCGACCGGCCTCCTCGAGCAGTGAGGTGGCGGCAGTGGTCACTGAACCTGCCGCGAGGATACGATCAACCCCTCGCATGAGAAGGGAGGCGGCCTCCGCCCGATCGCTCATCGCCTTCAGAAGCAGATCGCGAACAGACGGGTCGCCTGCCGGGGGTGGGATGGAGCTAGCCTGCGATTCGATCGTCTTGCTGGCCGTTGCGAGGTCCGAGAGCTCCTGTTCGAGGCCCGTGCGGCTCATCGCCGTGGCATTGTTCCGTATGTTGTGGAGCATTATGGCTGATTGATTCGATCGCTGCGCGATCAGCCACACGAGCTGGGCGTATATTCTGTCGGTGGTTGTCCTGTAGGGTCCCTGGGAGCGTTCTGCTTCGATCACCGTCGTGGCGATGATCCACGTCGTCAGGCAGACAGCCACGGCAATCGTGACGAAGCGCCACCGTAAGCCCCGTCGTCGGGTCGGTGCCATCTTCCTCAAACGATAGCGCTCACCACGACGGCGCATCACCACGCCAGCGCATTATGGCTGGCGCATTATGGCTGGCGCATAACAGTGGTGCTCGATCGCTGGGCAACGACCTTGCGGCTTGCCGGGTGTGCTTGCTCGATCGCTGGGCTGACCAGCAAAGATTGCGTCAAGTAGAACGGTACGGGCTCGCGTTGGTCATAGGCTCTCCTCCCTGGGAGGCCCTTACGCTACACCGGAGCTCCTAACTACGTCATCATAGGTACGTCACTGTGTTCATGCCGGAACCTACTCAGCCGGCGAAGCCCTTTCGCGCCAGCCCGTCACGTCTACCAGCCAGTGCTGATTGACGCTGATGAGCTAGGAACGGTC
>JAJYWA010000103.1 GCA_021791755.1 Actinomycetes bacterium
TCACCTGCCTCCTCGAGGTGAGCGGTGAGCCACCGTCCTACGAAACCACGACTTCCTGTGATCAATGCACGCACAACGGCCACGCTACCTGAAAGAGCCCCCATGGCCCCCACGGGCTCGAGGGAGGACTCGAGGGGCTTTGGATCGGATGAGCGCATGCCGCGTGAACATCGTCGAGGACTTGTGTGTCGCCGGCATGGTCAGGCGCGGACAGGGCAAGCGTGGGTTCAACGCCGCCCTGTCAGACGCAGCGCTCGGCGAGCTCCGTCGCCACCTCTCCTACAAGTGCGCTTGGTACGGATCGTCTTTGTGGGTGGCGGATAGGTGGTATCCCTCATCGAAGCTGTGCTCTGCGTGCAAGACGTTGAAGGTCGATCTCAAGCGCTCCGATCGGATATTCCGCTGTGAGCAGTGCGGCCTCAGCATCAACAGAGACCTGAACGCAGCGAAGAACCTGGCGGCTCTGGCCGAGCTTGCCGCTGTGTGCCTCATGGCGCAGATGTTGACCGGGAAACCGATCAACTGGTCCAAGCTCCCAGTTCGCCCGGCGAACTGGGAGCAAGACCGTAAACCCCGCAGTTCGCGGGATCATGCCCGAGCCCGAGGTCGCAAGGCCAAAGGAGGGGAGAGGAAGACCGCCCGCGCTGTCAAAGGCGGGGACTGCTCCTTTGATCGGCAAGCCGCTGTCGCCACCGGCTCCAACACACTACGACATGGAGTCTCCCCCAGCCCCAAGAAGGTGGTGGCCTGATGCTTTCGGCATCTGTCCGTGACAGCGGTACGACTGGGTCACCAGTCGCCCGAGCGGCCCGGGAACGAGGTCGCAAGGTCAGCGAGATATTCGCTGATATTTCGGGGAACGGTTACCTTAGATCGCTTGCTCGTCTGTCACGTTCACCGGGGCACGACGGTTCGCACGAGACCACAGCCTGTTGCTGCTCCAGCAGTACGGGACATCAACTAGGCTGTGCTCACGTGGTCGCATGGCTTCTCGAACGTCGGCTTCGCTCACTCGAAGCTCGTCTCGCCCGTGCGAGGGATGAGCTAGCGGTTCTGGACGAGCAGGAGCACGTCTTCGCGGAGATGGCCGAGGAGGCTCGTGTAAGATCTCTCGTGGAGGAGAGTCCCGTAGCTTCTCATGAGCTTGCAGGCGCGCAGCGTCACGCTGATGCCGTTGCCAAGTCCAGGGATGTGATCCGAGACCAGGTGTCACAACTCGAGCAAGCACGCGAAGAGATGCTTGAACGCGCTCTCCGAAGAGATCTAGACAGCTCCCAATCGTAGGAGACGGTGTCCTATCTTGCGCCAATCGATTTGCAGCTGTAGCACCGATTGCTAGCGTTGCACCTTAGCCGGCTAGACAGAGCGACCCGCACAAGAAGACCGTGCAGATCCAGAGCGCTATGGAGAGGCCGGCTACAGGATTGCAAGGCTACGGAGCCGACCCGCTACTGAGAGGAACCAGCCAATGTCCATTCGTGTCGTAATAGCCGAGGATGAGGCGATCATTCGCTTGGACCTCAAGGAGATCCTCGAAGCCGAGGGCTATGACGTCGCCGGCGCCACCGGGCGGGGGGACGAGGCAGTTGCGCTCGTGAGACAGCATAGGCCTGATATCGCGATCCTCGACATCCAGATGCCCGGAATGGATGGGTTAGCTGCTGCTCGGGAGATATCCGGCGACGGTGACGTTGCGGTCTTGATCCTGACCGCGTTCAGCCAGCGAGATCTTGTCGAGCAGGCACGAGACGCGGGGGTGATCGCTTACCTTGTAAAGCCGTTTGAACGGGCAGACTTGATCCCTGCAATCGAAGTGGCACTGGCACGCTTCGCGGAACTGAAGGCTCTGGAGGCGGAAAACGCTAACCTCACCGCTGTCAACACGGACCTGGAGAGCTCCCTCGAAACGCGGCGTCTGCTTGACCGGGCTAAAGGCAAGCTCTTGGACAGCCATGGCATGCGAGAGGCCGATGCGTTCTCCTTCATCCGGCAGACCGCAATGAACCGCCGTGCGCGGATGAGCGAGATCGCTCGCGAGGTGATCGAGGGATCGCTAGCGCCCTGAGCTGACTGTTCGGCGCCTCGGGTTCCGCTGCGCCAGCACGACGCCCTGGCCCGCATCTGGGCCCGTTACTACGCCGGGTGATCTCCGCATAGCATGGGCTGGGATGGCACTGATCTTCGCGCTGGACGGCAACTCGCTGGCACATAGAGCTTTTCACGCCCTCCCGGAAGACATGGTCACAAGCTCGGGCCAGATGACCAACGCTGTCTTCGGCTTCACCAGCATGTTGACAAGCATCGTGGGAAAACAACGGCCCGACTACCTCGTCGTAGCCTTTGACAGGCCGGGGCCAACGTTCAGGGACGCGATCATCGACACGTACAAGGCTGGGCGGGCAAGGGCGCCGCAGGTCTTTTACGATCAGTTGGAGCTGATACGCACGGTTGTCAGGACGCTCGCAATACCAGTTCTCGAAGCGGACGGTTACGAAGCCGACGATGTTCTGGCGACGGTGGCGACACGGGGGCGCGACCTCGGCCACGACGTGGTCATTGTGACGGGCGATCGCGACGCTCTGCAACTGGTCGAGGATCCTCACGTGCGAGTCATGTACAACCTGCGAGGCGTAAGCGAGCACGTGCTCTACGATGAAGCAGGGGTGATAGCCCGCACAGGTGTGGCGCCAGCACGCTACGCGATCTACGCAGCCCTCAGGGGGGACAAGTCGGACAACCTTCCTGGGGTGCCAGGCGTCGGCGAGAAGACAGCGGCCCGGCTCGTCAACACCTACGGCGCCCTCGATGCGATCTATGAGCACCTGGCAGAGTTGGCGCCAAAGCTCAAGCGCGCGCTCGTGGACCACAAAGCACAGGCGCTGACCAATGCTCAACTCATCCCACTCGTCAGGGACGTGGCCTTGGATCTGGACTTCGAGCAAGCAAAGCTCGGTGGCTGGGATGACGAAGAGGTGCAACGTTTCTTTGCGTTCCTCGAGATGCCCTCGATGTTGCACAGGATCCGCGACGCATGGCCAATGAATCGCCACCCGGGTGAACAGCGCGGGCGGCCACACCCGGCAGGCGCCACACGGCCTCGCACCAAGAGCACGCCGGCGGATGTCGCCTCCTTCAAAGAACCCCGCCTCACGGGTAGCCCAAGCATCTCAAACCCGGCCCCCTCGCTGCTGCCCGAAGACCTTGGGAATCCGGCGCCACTCAGGGCGTCGGACGCAGTAGAGGCACGGACCCTGCTCGAGGCCCTGCCACAGTGCGCTGCCGGCGTCTACGTGGACTGCGAATGGGCCGGCAAGCCAGGACGATCGCCCATGACCGGCCTGACGCTGATGGCCCTCGAAGATCGGCCAGCCGAGCAGCTCGAAGCCCGTGAGCTCGAAGCAGCAGGCGGCGCTATCCCGGCGCAAAGACCGCTTTGGATAGATGGATCTCTTCTCGACGACCCTATAGTCGCCGGCGGGCTGGGGCTCGTTCTCGGACCAGAAGGACGGTCGGTCACGGCGCACCGCTGCAAGGAGGTCATGCGATCTCTCGCTCCGCTCGGAGTGGGGAGCCTTCGCGTGGAGATGGACATCGCAGTCGGCGCTTACCTGCTCGACCCGTCGGGCGACCAGCCGACCGTCGCTGAGCTCGCTCGCCGCTACTGCAACGTCGACATATCGGGTCCCGGCAGTTCGCAAGACGGCCAGCTGGACTTGGAGCAGGCTTGCGAGGACCCGGCGGTGTCTTCCGCTCGACGGGTCATGGCGCTTCCCGAGCTGGCGCGCCAGATCATTCTGCAGCTCGATGCTCAGGGACTGTCGTGGCTGTACGAAACCGTCGAGCGCCCCCTTGTGACGGTCCTCGCGCAGATGGAGATCGCAGGCATCGCAGTCGACATCGCGCGGCTGAGAGCTCTTCTCGCGAAGCTGGGAGCAGAAGCCCGGGAGCTCCAAGACGAGGTTCACCACCTTGCGGGCTCCGACTTCAAGATCAACTCGCCGCAACAGCTCAGAGTGGTCCTCTACGAAGAACTGGGCCTCACGCCCCAGAAGAGGACGAAGACCGGTTACTCGACAGACGCGGCGTCACTCGAACGCCTGAGGACCCAGCACCCCATCGTCGAAGCGCTCCTGCACTACCGGGAGGTCGAGAAGCTACGATCCACTTACGCGGAGGGCATCCTGGCCGAGGTCGGCCCTGACGGGCGCGTCCACGCGACGTTCAATCAGACTGTGACTCGCACGGGACGGCTCTCTTCGGACCAGCCCAATCTCCACAACGTGCCGATTCGCACCAAAGCCGGTGCGCAGTTCCGCGAGGTCTTCGTCCCGGGGGATGGATGCCGGCTGCTTGTCGCAGACTACGACCAGATCGAGCTGAGGATCATCGCTCACCTGTCGCGCGATCCAGGTCTCCTCGATGCGTTCGCTGCCGGAAGCGATGTCCATCGCATGGTGGCGTCCCGCGTCTTCGCTGTACCAGCAAGCGAGGTGACGCCCGCGATGCGCTCAAAGGCGAAAATGGTGTCCTACGGGCTTGCCTACGGAATGGAGGCCTTTGGCCTCGCTCGCCGGCTCGGGATCAGCCAGCATGACGCGACCCAGGTGCTCGATGCGTATTACGTGTCCTTTCCCGGCGTGCTCGAGTACATGAAGCAATGCGTTGCCGACGCGCGCGAGCGCGGTTACACCATGACTCTCTTCGGCCGCCGCAGGCCGATACCGGAGATCCTCTCGCCGCACCGAGCCGAGCGGCAGGCTGCGGAGCGCCAGGCGATGAACGCCGGCATCCAGGGTCTCGCAGCCGACATCTTCAAGGTCGCCCTCGTCAACCTGCACGAAGATCTCCAACAACAGGGCCTTTGCTCCCGGATCGTGCTCCAGGTGCATGACGAGGTGCTTGTCGAAGTACCCGAAGCAGAGCGAGATGAGGCGGAGCAGAGCACGAGAAAGGCAATGACAACCGCATTCGACCTCGCAGTGCCACTCGCGGTGAACGTCGCATGGGGGCGGACCTGGGCGGAGGCAAAACCGTGACCGGAATGAAATCCCTGGACAACCCGGCCTCAACAAGATCCTTGGCGCTCCCGGTTGTGCCACAATGTGCGCGCAGCGTCGCTGGGATGCCGGCCGATCTGACAGAGAATGCTAACATTCCCAGTTGGCCCTTCGCTGGGCCACCGAAACTCGTCCTGGCGCATCCCTGCGACCGGTCCTTTGAAAGGTAAATCACTAGTTCAATGTCTTCAAGATGCAATGCCTGAGCAAGGTTCTGACGTCGGCGCCGGCGCCAAGCAAACCTTCGATGAGCCCGCGAGCACGTCATCGGCCTCGGCCGTGAGCCTTGACACTGCCGTAGCTCCAGGCGGCCTTCCCGCCACAGGTGACATTCCCACCAAGCCAGCTGACTCAGCGCGAGTAGTACGCGACCCGTTCGGCGTGCCAATGGGAGTCTTTGACTCGACGGGCACATACCACCCGCGCGAGGCAGTAGAGGATGATCTGGGCGCAGAGCCCTTAGAGGATGCTGTCGAACGCACCTTCGTCGAGTTCGACGACGGCGACTTCGTTCACGGCGCCGTCGTGAAGGTGGACCGCGACGAGGTACTGGTGGACATTGGCTTCAAGTCCGAGGGGGTGATCCCAGCAAGGGAGCTGTCCATTCGCCACGACCTCGATCCGTCAGAGGTCGTGGCTGTAGGCGATGAGGTGGAAGCCGTCGTCTTACAAAAAGAGGACAAGGACGGTCGGCTGCTCCTGTCAAAGAAGCGCGCTCAGTACGAGAAGGCGTGGGGCAACATCGAACGGATCCGTGAGAACAACGCCGTCGTCAGAGGCCCAGTCATCGAGGTTGTGAAGGGGGGCCTGATAGTAGACATCGGCCTCCGGGGCTTCCTGCCTGCCTCCCTGGTAGACCTGCGACGGGTCCGAGATCTTCAGCCGTACATAGGCCAGCTCGTAGAGGCGAAGATCATCGAGCTTGACCGCAATCGCAACAACGTCGTGCTTTCCAGGCGTGCATGGCTGGAAGAGGCCCAGCGAGAGCAGCGTGGCGAGTTCCTCGTCAACTTGAAACACGGCGAGAGACGCAAAGGGGTCGTGTCATCAGTTGTCGGCTTCGGCGCGTTCGTCGATCTCGGCGGCATGGACGGTCTCATCCACGTCTCGGAGCTTTCCTGGAAACATGTCGACCATCCTTCGTCTGTCGTCACCGTGGGTGACGAGGTGGAGGTAGAGGTTCTCGAAGTCGACCTGGACAAGGAACGTATTAGCCTCTCGCTCAAAGCTACACAGGCTGACCCCTGGCAGGAGTTCGCCGCTGCACATCGCTCTGGGGAGCTCGTCTACGGACGGGTGACGAAGCTGGTGCCGTTCGGCGCCTTCGTACAGGTGAGCGAAGGGATAGAAGGGCTGGTCCATATCTCGGAGATGGCCGCGCACCACGTTGACGTGCCAGAACAAGTGGTCACGCCAGGCGAGGAGCTCTGGGTCAAGATAGTCGAGATCGACCTCCAGCGCCGCCGGATCAGCCTTTCGATCAAGCAAGCTGCAGAGGGGGGTGAGGTGGCTCAGGAGTACCGTGATGCCTTCGGTGACCACGCTTATGACGAGCATGGCAACTACATTGGTAACTTCGAGTACAAAGCTGGAGAGGAGTTCACCCCTGAGACCGAAGCGCAGGCTGCATGGATCGAAGACCCTTCCACAGTGGAACCGGCGGCTGAAGATCACGGCTTGCAGGGCGTACCTGCAGGAACTGAGGCGCCGGAGGGCACGGCGAGCGACGTCCCGCCTGCTGGCTGAGGCCCGCGTCGACGACCATCATCGACTCATGCACAGCTGGTCGGGGGTTCGCGCCAAGCATCGCGCTTTACGCGCGTCACTGCTCAGCAGCGTCGCGATGATCGCCGGCTTCGCGCCGGTGGCAGTGCTCGCCAGACCAAGCCCGACGACGCGCTTGACGCCTCGGTCAGCGACGGCGCCGCTCGAGTTCACGCTCGCCTGGGAACAGACCCTCAATGATCCTGGCGCCCCAATTGCTTTGTCCTCACCGATACCTGCAACCCTCGACAACCAGGGCACTTCTGTTGTTGTAGGCGCACGTGACGGAGCAGTCTACGCGTTTCACCTCTCGAACGGCTCACCTGTTCCGGGATGGCCCGCTCACACCGGAGCACCCATCGACTCGACGCCATCGGTGGCCGATGTAGACCAGAGTGGATGGCCCGAGGTCTTCGTGGGTTCAGGAAACTCCGCCACCCCCAATGCAGGCGGCTACTACTCGTTCACCCACACCGGGCAAGAGCGCTGGTACCAGCCGGCGCCAGACGCCCTTGCGAGCACGCACGCAGTGCAGGCTTCACTCGCTATCGGCGACGTCACGGGAGCCGGCACACCAGACGTGACGGCAGGAGCAGTCGGCCAGTGGATGTACTCATTCAATGCCGTCTCGGGAGCGGTGAACGCCGGGTGGCCGTTCTTCACAGCCGACACCGTGTTCTCCAGCCCTGCGCTGGCCGACCTGTACGGCAACGGCCAGACCGAGATCGTCGAGGGCGGTGACTCGACGCACGGCATAGCGTACGGAACCACCTATTACAACGGCGGTCATCTCCGGGTCATCAGTGGCCAGGGGCAACTCCTGTGCAGCTTCAACACGAACCAGGTGGTCACCTCCTCGCCGGCGGTGGGTGACATCGACGGCGACGGACGCCCTGAGATCGTGTTCGGAACAGGAAGCTACTACCAGAACGTGTCAGACTCCACGGACCTGTTCGCTCTCGGGCCCAATTGCCACGAACGCTGGGCCGCAAACCTTGGCGGCTACACCACATCCTCGCCCGCGCTGGCTGACGTTCAGGGAAATGGACAACTCGACGTCGTCGAGGGCACCGACGGAGCTCCTGGCAACCCGTCGGAGGGCTCGGTCTGGGTGCTCAACGGGTCAGGACAGCCGCTGCCAGGCTGGCCACAGTCCACAGGATCCGCGGGGCCGGTGATCGGAGGAGTGACTACAGCCGACCTCACTGGTCTCGGCTACCAGGACGTGCTGGTCCCCACCCCCGGGGGAGTGCTCATATACGACGGCAGAACCGCCCAGCTGGTGGCGACCCTCGGCGCGGGCCAGATCGGCGTCCAAAACTCGCCTCTCGTCACAGTCGGCAGGTCCGGGCGCATCGGCGTGACCATCGCCGGCTACAACGCGAACAACGCCGCCGTTGTGGCCCACTACGTCCTGACCGGCTCGAGCACAGGATCGCTTGGCGCAGGATCATGGCCGATGTTCCATCATGACCCGCGGCTCACCGGAAACGTCATACCACCACCGCTCGCGTACAAGCACCTCAACAAGCCGATAGTCGGCATTGCGCCGACCCCGAACGGCGCCGGCTACTGGGAGGTCGCATCCGACGGCGGGCTCTTCGCGTTCGGAGATGCCCAGTTCTACGGCTCGATGGGTGGAAAGCACCTCAACAAGCCGATAGTCGGCATTGCGCCGACCCCGAACGGCGCCGGCTACTGGGAGGTCGCATCCGACGGCGGGCTCTTCGCGTTCGGAGATGCCCAGTTCTACGGCTCGATGGGTGGAAAGCACCTCAACGCGCCGATAGTCGGCATTGCGCCGACCCCGAACGGCGCCGGCTACCG
>JAJYWA010000104.1 GCA_021791755.1 Actinomycetes bacterium
AGCCGTTCCCCGCATCCCACTTGAGCCCTGCATCCGACTCGCATCCATGAGACGCCAACAACAAACGTCACCTGTGAATGTCGCTCGCCAGGGTCCTAGCCAGGGTCCTAGCCAGGGTCCTAGCCATGATGCTCACAAGTGGATGGCGCTGGCCGTCGTCATGACCGGGATCGTCATCGTCGCGATCGACACGACGATCGTCGTGCTGGCGCTACCGGAGATCCAGAGACGTCTCCACGTAAGCCTTGCGTCTGTGATCTGGGTGGTCATCGGGTACCTGCTCGTGGTGACGATCCTGTCCACTCAGGTTGGCAAGTTGGGAGACATGTTCGGTCGCGTGCGGATGTACGAGGCCGGATTCGTCGTGTTCGTCGTCGGATCAGCGCTGTGCGCACTTGCGTGGAACGAGGCGGCGATCGTCTCCTTCCGCATACTCCAAGGCGTGGGCGGCGCCCTCATCTCCGCCAACAGCGGCGCGGTCGTAGCCGACTCCTTCGCCCCCGAAGAGCGCGGCAGGGCGTTCGGGTTCACGACAATAGGCTGGAACCTCGGAGCAGTGGCAGGCATCGTGCTAGGTGGCCTGATCGTGACCTATATATCCTGGCGATGGATCTTCTGGATCAATGTGCCCATAGGCATAATTGCCCTCTTCGTCGCCCTCCAAGTCCTCACCGAGCGCCAAGAGCCCGAGCGGCGCAGGATCGACCTGGCGGGAATGGTCCTACTGGGCGCCGGGCTTTTCGGCGTGCTGTGGGCAATGACCAGCCTCGCATCGAGACCTCCCGACGTCACCATCCTCTCCTACGGTCTCGGTGGGATCGCCTGCCTCGCAGCGCTTGTCCTCGTAGAGCGACACCAAGACGAGCCGATGCTGGATCTGGGTCTGTTCCGGATACCGACGATGGCATCGTCGCTCACTGCATCGGCCTTTCAGGGGCTCGGGAGCTTCGCAGTGCTCTTCCTCGTCATCATGTACCTCCAGGGCGCCCGCGGCTTGACCCCGCTGCACGCATCCCTCCTCCTCGTGCCTGGGTACCTGGTGGGCGGCGCCCTAGCGCCAGTCGCCGGCCGGCTCACCGATCGGATCGGCCCTGTCCTGCCCGCTACCGCCGGCCTCGCTGTTCAGGCGGTCTCACTCGCGCTCTACGCCCAGCTCGGCGTGTCGACGTCGCTTTGGGCCGTGTTCGCCATCAGCGTAGTGAACGGCGCCGGCAGCGGGATCTTCTGGCCAGCCAACACCTCCGCGGTGATGAAGGCGGCTCCCGCCCGGGTGTACGGGACAGCCTCAGGCATGCTGCGTACCTTCGGAAACATCGGAATGGTGTTCTCCTTCTCCGTGGCGATCCTCATCGCATCACGCACCATATCCAGGCACGTAGCGTTCGCCATCTTCGTCGGGACGAAGACCCTCGAGCACTCTGTGGCCACCGCCTTCACGAGCGGGATCCACGCGGCGTTCTACGCGTCGATGGGCTTCCTCGCCATCGCCGCGGTGCTCTCAGCCACCCGGCATCGTGGCTTCCACCGGGCGCTCGCCGAGGCGCAGCGCACCGCCGGCTCGACGCAGCGCACAGAGCAGATGTCATAGCGCCGGTGTAGCGTCTCAGAGCGTGGCCGGAACTATCGCTGCAGGAACAAGAACTGGCGCTGCAGGACCAGCCAGAAGGCGACGCAGAGGAAAGGCGGTACGCTGATGGGTGCTCGTTTCTTGCACTCGTCAGATTGGCAGCTGGGCATGGTGCGGGCCTCGTGGCCAGCCGAGTCCCAGGCTCGGTACGCTGACGACCAGATCGATACGGTACGCAAGCTCGCACGCATAGCAGTGGAGCGCAAATGCGCCTTCGTGGTCGTCGCCGGAGACATCTTCGACTCGATCAGGCCCACCCGGCGCGTGCGCAACAGGGCCATGGATGCCCTGGCCAACTTCACGATGCCCGTGTACCTCCTTCCCGGCAATCACGACGCTGCGAGCCCTGCAGCCTTGTGGTCGGATGAAGATCTGATAAATGCCTTACCCGAGCAGGTCATCGTTGTCCAAACCTCAGATCTGCTATCGGTCCCAGGCGTAGATGCCGAAGTCGTCGGGGCCCCCTGGCCCAGCAAGCGTCCGGGCTCCGACCTCCTGTCTGCTGTGCTCAGAGATCTCCCGAAACCCGAAGCCGGCGTCGTACGGGTCGCGATCGGCCACGGGGGCGTCGACTCCATCTCTCCTGATCGACTCGATCCTGACCTCATCTCCGTGTCGGAGATCCAACGGGCGATTCTCGAGCAGCGGGCCACCTACGTCGCCCTCGGCGATCGACACTCGGTCACGAGGATCGCAGACGCCGCCTGGTACTCCGGCGCACCGATGGCGACCGACTACGACGAGGTGGACTCCGGCAAAACGCTCGTGGTCGACGCCAGTCCCTCCGGCGTCTCGGTGGAGCCAATCGCGGTTAGCTCCTGGTGCTTCCTCCGCCAACAGTTCGACATAACGGGCACGGAAAGCGTCACGATGGTCCAGTCATTCCTGGACAACCTCGACAACAAGGAGCGGACCGCCGTAAGGCTCGCTTTACAAGGGACGATCAACCTGTCCACCAACGCCGCGCTGGAGGAGGTCCTCAGCCGTTCACGAGACATCTTTGCCGCCCTCGAGGTCTCCGAGCGAAGGAGCGGCCTCGTCGTCATCCCGGATAACGACGACCTCACTTCTCTGGAGCTCTCCGGTTTCGCCCAGGACGCGCTGGAGGAGCTTGCAGCGCTGTCCAAAGAAGGATCATCAGATAAGGCTCAGGTAGCCACCGACGCTCTCATGCTCCTGAGGCGTCTAGCACAGAGCGCATCATGAGGATCCGCCGGATATCGATCCGGAACTCCCGTGGTGTGACGGCCTGCGACGTCAGCTTCCCCCCAGATGGTGTGACAATCATCGAAGGGCCGAACGAGGTGGGCAAGTCCAGCCTCGCCGAGGCTCTCGACCTTCTCCTCGAGTACCCTCATGACTCCCAGCATCGCAGCGTGAAGTCGGTCAAGCCGGTTCATCGTGATGCTGGACCAGAGGTCGAGGCGGAGCTGACAACTGGCGCCTACCACGTCGTCTTCTCCAAGCGCTGGGCACGTCAACCACAGACCACCTTGAAGGTCATCGCTCCTTATCCTGAGACGCTGGTCGGTCGTACAGCTCACGACCGTATGCAGGCCATCCTCGACGAGACGCTCGACCGCGAGCTCTTCAAAGCACTCCGCTTCATCCAAGGGGACAAGATAGGCCAGAGCGACATGCATGGCTCGACAACCTTGGTCAGGGCTCTCGACCAGGCAGCTACCGGAGGCATGGCCGATCCGGAGACTGAGTCTACGCTGTGGGAGGCGGTGCAGAATGAGCGCCTTCGCTACTTCACCCCAGCGGGAAAGATCACACAGAGACGTGAGAGGCTCCAGACGGATTGGCAGGATGCAACGGCGCAAGCTCACAAAGCTCGGCTTGCCTTGCAAGAGCTCGAGGAGAAAGGTGAGCTGAAGCGCCAGATCGCAAAGGATCATGCCAGGTTGGAGCAGGAGCTGCACGACGCCAACCAGAAGCTGGACCAGGCGAACGAACAGTCCAGGCAGCTGGCGGACTTGGAGCTGAAGGTCGAGAGGCGCAAGGCAGCGCTGGCCGAGGCGGAGAGCAACGAGAAGCAAGCAAGCGATGCCTGCAACGAGCGCACGAACAAGGTGGACTCCCTACGGAGCCTTCGGGAACAGCACGAGACGCTCCAACAACAGCTGACGACCAATCAGGCCGCCCTCGCCGAGGCGAGGGCGGTTCTCCTCGGCGCAGAGGAGAACCTCGAGCGCTCGACTGCTGCCAGGAAAGCCACCGAGGATGCGCTGCAGCAAGCTGAGGCTGCCGACGAGCTCGACCGTGCAAGGAACTCACTCTACCTGCTGGGCGGCCGCCAGAGACGCGTCGTGGAGTCTCACGAGACAGAAGCCAAGTCCGCTGCCTTGCTCGAGTCCTGCCCGAAGATCGACAAGAAGGTACGCGCCACTCTCGAGAAGGCCTGGCGGCGTGTTCTGGAGGCGAAGGCTCGTAGCGAAGCTGCAAGCCCGACCATAGAGGTCGAGGCTCTCTGCGAGGTGGACATCGCGATCGACGAGGTCAGCGAGCATCTCGTCCAGGGGGATCGGCGCGACGTCACCGTCGCGACGCACAGGACCGTTCGCGTCGATGACCGGGTGCTCGTTCACGCGCGCAACGGCACGTCGAACAGCGATCTGCAGGCAGAGCTGGCCGAGGCGGAGCGGGAAATGGCAAGCCTTGTGCTGCGCTACGAGCTCGTTTCTGACGACCCTCTGGGGAGCGCGGACGAGATCCTCGCGAAGCGTCGCAGCGCGCAGGAACGGGTCAAAGCGGCCCGAAAGACACGGGCCGATGCGCTCGAAGATCTCACAGAAGATCAGCTCGAGGCCAAGCGTCTCCATGCCGAAGAGGTTCTCCGACGCGCCGGAGAGGTCGTCGAAGCCGGCCAGCAGGCGATAAAAGACGGGGCGCCCTCCGACGACGAGGCCGGCAGAAGCTCCCGATCCGATGCAGCAGAAGCCACTCAGCTCACGAAAGACGAGCTCGCCAAGGCAAGGAACGACGCAAGGCATGCCGAGGAGCAGGCGGCTCGCGCCGCTGATCTGGCCGCGCGCCGCTCAGCTGATTGCAAGGTACAGTTCGAGAGCTCAAGGGTGCTGCTCAATGACGTCATAGAACGACTCCGCCGCGCTGAGGATGAGCTCGAACGATCAAGGACGAGCAGGAGCGATCAAGACCTGAAGGCCGACCTCGCCGAAGCGACGACGCGCCTCACGGAGACTCGCCAGGCCCTCGACGAGGCTTCGCTTGCCTACCATGCCAATAACCCGGACAAAGTGAAGCTCGAGTTGCAAAACGCACAGATGCTCACCGACCGTCTCCGCAAGCAGCTGCAAGAGCTCGACATTCGCCAAGTCGAGACCGAGACGATCCTCACAGAGCGGGGAGCCGCCGACCTGCAAGACGCAATCGATACGACAGAGCCTGAGGCTGAGCGCCTGGGCAGGGAGCACAGAGAAGAGGAGCGCAGAGCGGCCGCCGCTCACATGCTTTATGAAGCCTTCTCCCGCAAACGCGACGAGTCACGCCTCGCCTACGTGGCCCCCTACAGCGAGCAGATCAATCGGATGGCAAAGCTCGTGTTCGGCCCGGGGACTGTCGTCACGGTCAACCCTGACGACTTCTCGCTGACAGCGAGAAGCCTCGACGATGCGACGGTGCCATTCGAAGACCTCTCCACCGGAGCGCGCGAGCAGCTCGCAGTTCTGGCGCGCCTGGCCTGCGCCATCCTCGTCAACCCCGCCCCAGCCGGCACGGCCGATGAAGATGCTGGCGTGCCCGTGATACTGGACGATGCCCTCGGGTACTCCGACCATGCTCGGCTGCAGAGCCTGGCCGTTGCCTTCAGCGAGGCGGCAAGGATCGCCCAAGTGATAGTAATGACGTCTACTCCAGAGCGTTACGGCCAAATCGGCAACGCGACGCTAATCCGGCTGCCCCAACAAGCAAGCGAAACGGAGGCGCCCAGTGGCGGGCCGGGTTAGCCGGCCGCGGCCGACCCCGCACCGGACAGATCCGGCTGCGAAGCCACGCAGGCCACGCGATGGACGTGGGTCACGACGCCGCAGGCCCCGCGAGGCGGCAGTCTCCTCAGCTGCGGTGCGCCTTCCCCTACGGCGCTTCGTGCCTGCTCAAGTCGAGATCTTTCTCGGCCCCACCAACTCCGGCAAGACCCACCAAGCGTTGAAACATCTAGCGAGGCGTGGAGCAGGCGCATACGCTGCGCCTCTCAGGATGCTCGCGTACGAGGCGTACGAACGATTGGGCGAGTGGATCGGAGCCGATCAGGTTGGCCTCGTGACCGGCGAGGAACGCATCAACGCCAAGGCTCCCGTGCTCTGCTGCACGGCCGAGATGGCTCCCATGAGCGCGGAGCTGCTGGTGCTCGACGAGGTGCAGTGGGCCGAGGATCCAGAGCGCGGCTGGGCCTGGACCCGGCTTCTGGCAGGGGCCGAGGTGGCCGAGCTCTATGTCACCGGCGAGCTCGGGGCAGCACCACTCGTGCAGGCAGTCCTCGGTAAGGACATCCCGATCACGTACCTGGACCGCCTCTGCCCGCTCGTGCTAGCTAGCAGAGCCATCAGCCTGGACCATGTGCCCGCACGCTCCGTCGTCGTCGCGTTCTCCCGAAAGGCGGTGCTCCACCTGGCCGGCCTCATGCGAAGCCGGGGAAGGTCGGTTGCAGTGCTCTACGGTGCATTGCCCCCAGACGTGCGACGAGCAGAGGTGCGCCGGTTCATCGACGGCAACGCCGATGTCGTGGTAGCGACAGACGTCATCGGCCACGGGATCAACCTCCCAGTCGACTCGGTCGTGTTTGCCGAGACGAGCAAGTTCGACGGCAAGGTACGCCGCCAGCTTGCCGCCTGGGAGGTAGCCCAGATCGGTGGCCGTGCGGGGCGCTTCGGGTTGTCCGAGGCCGGAACCGTATCGTGCCTGACCGGGGTCGATGGGTTCAAGGCCGATCCCAGCGTCACGTCCAAGATCGATCGGCCAGCGGTCATCGTGAACGAACGTCCCGCCTACCGAAAGGTCGTCTTCGGCTACGTGGCTCCGGCGCTTGACGACCTGGGTATACGTCGAGCAACACAGCTCGCCCCCGCGCTGAGCGCATGGAGAACCCTTGCGACAAAGGAGCTTGCCGGGCTCTCCTGGGCACGCGTCGCTCCCGTCGAGCCACTGATCAAGAGGCTCACTCTCCTGGCCAAGGTCAGGGTGAAGACGCCATCGCAGACGACAGTCCTGGCTCGCCTGCACCTCGAGGACGCCTGGAACCTCGCTCGCGCGCCCTGCGACCCCACAGAGGAGCCCGACTCCATAATGCTCGGTCTCCTCGGACAACAACTTACCGGCGACGCGACTGCCAAGCTCACCCATCTCCTGGACAAGTCGTCCCGCGATCTTGGAGCTGCGGCCCTCGAAGCGTTTGCCCGTGAGCTGGTCACGCTCCGATGGGCGACCCTGTGCTTCACTGGACGCCTCGACGTGACACACGAAGCCGTAACAGCAAAGCTCCGCGAGATCACCGATGCTCTGAACGTCGCACTGGCACGTGCTGTAGAGCACGGCGTAGCACACTGCCTCTCATGCGGTGAGCTGTGCGCACCGTGGTTCTCAATGTGCGATCGCTGCCACGCGAGGTCGCGGTCCACCCGCACAGACGCCTTCAGCGACAGCTGGGGCACCTCGCCCCACTGGTATGCAGACGATGAAGACGAAGACGATGAGTGGGACGAGTGGGACGACGAGGACGAGGACGAGGACGACGAGGACGACGAGACTTACGAGGACGACGAGGACGACAGCGCCAAGGAACCACACCGGTGACTCGCCGCGGCCGCCGACTCCGTCAGGTCATCACCTCCACGTAGGGCGATCCACACCGTGGCCGAGGAGCGGGCGGCATCCGGCTCATGCGCTCGTCGGCTTGGCCGGCCGTTCGCGCCATTCATCGAGCACTGCAGAGAGGGTATCGTCCAGCGGGATGCTCGGTGACCAACCTGTGGCTCCGGCGATCTTCGACCCGTCACCCCGGAGCACCGGCGCCTCAACCGGTCGCACTAGCTCAGGGTCCACCTCGATATCGAGGTCGATGCCTGCAAGCCTTCCGAGGCGCTCGAGGATCTCGGTGATCTCGATGTCCACGCCGGAGCAGACATTGTAGACCTCACCTGGAACACCCTTGTCGATGAGCATCCGGTATGCCCGGACGACATCTCTCACGTCGGTGAAGTCTCTCCTCGCGCTCAGGTTGCCCACACGCACCGTCTTTGCTCCACTACGGTGCGCCTCGACCACCCGAGACGCGAGTGCAGCCACGACAAAGCCTGCCGACTGACCGGGTCCCACATGGTTGAACGCTCGTGCGATCACAACCGGGACTCCACGGCCGAGGTTCGCCTGTACGCCCAAGAACTCCCCTGCTACCTTGCTCGCCGCGTACGGCGTCACCGGCCGCAGCGGGCTGTCCTCTCGGATCGGCATCTTGTCAGCAGGGACGGATCCATAGACCTCGGCGGAGCTGACGAGGAGCACCGCGGGCGCTGTATCGCACGCACCTGCAGCCTGCAATACCGCAAGCGTGCCAAGCGCGTTCACCCTGAACACCTCGGCCGGGTCATCCCATGACCTGCCCACGCTAGAGAAAGCAGCGAGATGGTAGACAGCGTCAGGGCTCGCATCGCAGATCGCAGCCTTCACAGCATCGCCATCTGCGATGTCGATATCGCCGTCCATGGGAACCACCTCGTCACCTGCCTCCTCGAGGTGAGCGGTGAGCCACCGTCCTACGAAACCACGACTTCCTGTGATCAATGCACGCACAACGGCCACGCTACCTGAAAGAGCCCCCATGGCCCCCACGGGCTCGAGGGAGG
>JAJYWA010000105.1 GCA_021791755.1 Actinomycetes bacterium
CATCCACGAGTCGCGCTACGACAATGGGGTCGTCCCGCTGGCCGCGTAGTCACTCCTGGAGCGCCGCACCCCTACGACAATGGGGTCGTCCCGCTGGCCGCGTAGTCACTCCTGGAGCGCCGCACCCGACTGCTTGAGCGCAATGCGCTCCGCAACAATGTGCGCTTTGAGGTGATCGAGGCCGCGGCCTCATCTGAAGACGGGGCTCGGCCCTTCTTCCTGACCGACTCGTCCGACTCCCACGCGTTCTTCCCTCACCCCCTCATTGCTCCATCGAGCCAAGTCGACATCCGCACTGTGCGGCTGGACTCGGTCGTAGAGGAAGCTGACTTCATAAAGATCGACGTGGAAGGTGCCGAGATAGACGTGCTCGAAGGTGCTGCTCGATTGATCGGCTCCCGGCCTGCGCTAGTGGTGGAATGGGTGCCGTCCTGCCAGCTGGCTGCCGGCCGAGACCCAGGCGAGCTGCCTGCCTGGCTGTCCCGGGCTGGATACCGCTTCCAGGTCTTCGACGAGTTCAATCATGCCGTGACGCCGGTGAAGGAGGTGTTCCGAGCGCTGGAGCTGGGCACGCTCCCTCCGGAGTGGTATGCGAATCTCTGCTGCGAAAGCGCATGACAGACCCAGCCGTGGCGAGGAAGGCGCCGCCGGTCAAGAGCGCTGTGCACGCGGCCACCAGTCCACACTTCACGAGCGGAACGCTCGTCCGGGATACGACGATGACGTCTATCGCAATGGAGAGGCCGAGCGCACCTGCCACCGCCGCCGTCCGCCAGTCCCAGGGCGCCAAGTGCAGCCGCCGATGGACTGCGAGTGAGCAGACGACGTTCTCAGCGATGAGGGCGAGAGCGGTTGCGAGAGCGGCGCCGTTCGCCCCCAACAGTGGTACGAGGCAGAAGCAAAGACAGACGCTGATGCTGATCATCACGAGCAGTCGGCGCGTGGTGAAGCCGGCCAGCCCCTTCGCATCGAGTGTTGTCGAGTTGAAGCCAGGCAGTGTCGCAGCCAGGGCGCCGGCTCCCATGATTCGAAGAGCCGTCGCATCCTGAGCGATGCCATGGCCGAAGAGGAACGTCAGCACCGCGCCGGGACAGACCAGCACCAAGGCGAGCAGCGGTGAGGTTATTGCGATAGCTGCCCGCGTGGCGAAGTGATAGATGGCGGCGACAGCCTGAGCGTTACCCTCGGCCAAGCGGCGGGCTGCCAAGGGCAGGTACCAGTTGCCGACGACATAGGGGGCGATCATTACGACTGCACCGGCGACGGCAGAGGTCGGGGCGTAGATGCCCACGGCGCGCGTGCCGTCGAAAGCCCCAAGGACCAAGACGTCCAGCTGGGCGACGAGGGAGGCGAAGATCATCGTGAGGGCGAAGGCGATGGCGAGTGAGAGGAGGCGGCTTACCGCCAGGGAGGGTTGAGGTCCGTCCGGACCGGCTCGCCCCTTTCGCCAGAGCCACAGTGCCGGTAAGCCAGCGATCACGAAGGCGGCTGGCCGGGCATCGAAGGCTGCTCCGACGGTGAGTGAGTGCGGGACTGTCGCGAGGACGACGGTCAGCACCGCCACGGCTGTCGCCGCCCCCGAGACGACGGTCACAGAGGCCAAGCGTCCAGGCCATCCAAAGGCTCTGTATGCCCCGACGATGACTCCCTGCACTGGGGCAAGAGCAGCGACGGGGGCCATGACGACCAAGGTCCAGGTGGCCGAGCGGAGAGTCGGTGTCTCCATGAAGATCACCGCCGTCACCCCCATCACGATGAGTGCCGCCGCGGAGGCCCATGAAGCGAAGCGGAAGCCCAAGCTCATCACCGCCCGCTGGCCGGGGCCTCCGTGCTGCGTCGCTTCGGACGAGAGCAGCTGTGTGAGCGCACCCCCCAAGCCGAAGCTGGCGAGTGTGGCGATGATCCCGACTGCGTCGGTGCCGAGCGACAAGCTCCCGTACTCGCGGTGTGGCATCGACCTGACGATGAGGATGGAGAGCAGCGGCCCGGTCGCTGCCCCCGCGACGAACGAGAGCGAAGACCAGCCGGAGCTGCGGGCTAGGACCCGCCTGTCGCTCTCAGCCACGGGCAATCACGGGTCGAGGAAGTCGGTGTGAGTCAGTCATTGATGACTCGTCTGATCGAGGCGGCAAATGATCTCTGCTGCTCCTCGATGTGTGCCAAGGCGCTGCGGGCAAGGCGTTGCCGCTCGCCAGGGTCAGCGAGCAGGTCGAGGGCACTCAACCAGGCGCTCGGTGCAGCGTCGGGTGCGACGAGAAGGCCTGTGACGCCATGTTCGATCTGTTCGGGTATGCCGCCGACCGCGCTCGCGACCACCGGAGTCCCAACCTCCTGAGCAAGGACAACCGCACCGCTCTGGCTCGCATGCCTGTAGGGCAGCAACACGACATCGGCGGTCGCCACAGTCGCCGCAAGTCGACCGGCGGAGAAAAAGCCCGGGTATCGCTCGACTCGGGCCGAGTTACCGGGAGCTCCGCTGCCGACGAGCGCAAAGCGCCACTCCGGTCCGGCTTGCGCTGCAATCTGCGAGACCAGGTCGACTCCTTTGTATGACTTCTGCAACTGGCCGAAGGTGAGGGAGAGGAGTCTGTCGTCCGGCATCAGCAGCGGGCGTGCTCCTTCCATCTCATCGAGCAAACAGGAAGTTTTCGGGAGGGCTAAGTACACCAGGTGCGCAGCCGGTTCCAGGCGTTGTATGGCGTCACCCACAAAGTGCGAATGGCACACCACCGCGTCGCCCGAACGCCACAGGGCGCGCAGAGCGGGTCCTTTGAGCGGAGTCCTGTTCGGCGAGGAAGCTTCGTGGGCGACGATACAGATCTTGGTCTTGGACGCCCGCGCGACTGGGACGAGCGTGACCTCGAGCTCAGGGGCGACAGTTCCCGCGAGCACGATCCACGCCGGCCGGCTGGCACGGATCTCCCTTGCGATGGCTCCGATCAGCCGGACATGCCCGGCGACAGCTCCGAAGGATGAGGAGACAGCTGCCACCTCGGGTGCGAGCTCAGATAGCTCTCGTCCGCCGCGCGTCATGACGAGCGGGTGGTGCCCGAGGGCGAGAAGCTCTCTCTGCCAGGCCACGGTCGTGTGGGCGATGCCCCCTCGACCCAACCAGTCCACAAGCAGGATGTCGGGCTTGGTCAAGGCAGCTGCCTGACCGATGCGAGAGCCGTCTTGAGCCCGGTCACTCTCGCTTTGACGGCGGACGACGGCCCGCGCCCTGTCGACCATCGCACCAAGGCTGCGGCGAGCAGCCGCGCCTGCCAGACGACCAGCAAGGGATAGGCCGCCAGCGCAGCCGGTCCATAGCGTCTCTTCATGAACAAGGCGGCGTTCCGCGCCTGCATAGAGGATTTGAACTCGTTGATCACATCCCGTCCGCCGAGGTGGGTGATCTCCAAGTCTGGGCAGTAGAGCACCCTTTGCCCCTGTCTGCCAAGGTGGAGGAACCACTCCGACTCTTCGAAGTACATGAAGTACGTCTCGGGCAGGGGTGTTGCTCTTAGGAGCTCGGCCCGGGTGGCAAGCATGATGGCCGAGGCCGCCCCCACCGGTTGGCGCTCCTCGGGCAGGCGCCACTTCTGCACGTTCAAGTAGCTCCCGAGGCCCGATACTGGCTGGTCCGGCAAGAGCACCCACTCGGTGATGAACGTCATGAAGCCGGGAACGGCCTGAATCGTCCGCACGACTTGTCCCGAGTCGTCGAGCACTCGGGGGGCAGCGACATCAGCCGTGCCAGTGCTGACGACATCAGCCAGGCCGATGACCGTTTGTGGCAGACAATGGACGTCGTCGTTGGAAAAGACAACGACGTCGGTCCTCACCGCCTGCATTCCGGCATTGATAGCGGCTCCGTAGCCAGGGTTTCCCTCCATCTGGCAGACGGTCGCACCGTAGCGTCGCCCGATCTCGTCGACGGCCGGATCCGCCTCGACGTTCACCACCACCGTCACGATGGGGTCCTCGGTGGAGGAGAAGCCTTCCAGCAGCTCGGCGAGCACGTCAGGGCGGTGGTATGCGACGACCAGGAATGTCACAGCGCCCGGGCCGGCCTCTGCGGCGGGCACTCGTCAGCCGCCCTGTCCTGCGGAAACAGGCCCGGGGCTCTCAGCCCGTCGGCTGAGCCTGCTCGGCAGGCAGTCTGTGACAGGAGCCCATCGTCGGAACAGCCGCCAAGCGCGAGATCCGACCACCGCTACCTCCCGCGCAGTCCGGCGATCGAACGAAGCGTTCGCCCGAGGATCCGTGCATCCAGCAACAGACTTTGGTGGCGGAGGTAGTAGAACTCATATTGAAGCTTCTCTATGGCGTCCATCTCACTGGCTCCGTAGTCGTACTTGACCTGCGCCCAGCCGGTGATCCCGGGGCGGACGAGGTGTCGGGTCTCGTAGAACGGGATCGCCTCTGCCAGGCGCGCCACGTACTGCGGCTGTTCGGGCCGGGGGCCGACAATCGAGAGCTCGTTGCGAGCCACATTCCACATCTGCGGCAGCTCATCGATGTGGAGGCGGCGCATCGCCCTCCCGACGGGTGTGAGGCGAGGGTCGGCGGCGGCGGTCCACTGGCCCTCGGGGCCGCCTGGACGCATCGTCCGGAACTTGTGGATCGTGAAGAGCTCACCGTCCTTTCCCACCCGCGGCTGGGAATAGAAGAGCCGTCCCCTGTTTCCAAGCAGGTTGGCGAGGGCGACGAACGGTGTCACCAGGACCAGGGCGAACAAGCCGGGTCCAGCTATCACCAGATCGAGAAAGCGCTTGAGACGGGCGTAGACGGGGCGGTGGATCTCGTTGATGTCGAAAAGCAGGGCGATCCTCTCGAGCTCGGAGATCGGCAGCTTCCCCAACCACTGGTCGTAGAAGAGCGAGAGGGTGCGGATGCGGACGCCGCTTCGGTGCAGGCGGGCGGCTTGGGCGACGAGCTCTTCGCTCGACTGTGCCTCTCTGTCGAGCACGAGGAGGGTGGCGCCGGTGGCCGCCACAAGCTCTATGAGCGGCTCCGGGTGCTCGTCGTTGCCGACGACGTCCTTTGCCGGCACGACCTCTGCCAGCGCTGCCGGCCGTTCGAGGGGTCCCCTCATGTCGTGTCGCAGCTGCTCCTGGTCATCGAGATTGACCACGGCCACGACCTGTTCCTGAGTGCCCTGATGGACCCGGGTCCGCTCAGAGAAGGTGGCGAGCAAGGTCGTCGCGACCATGACAAGCAGCGAGCTGAGGCCGAGCACGAAGAGCGGTACGAGCGGTGCCCGTGCGAGCAGCTGGATGACAGAGAGCGCCAGGACGGCGCTCACGACAGCGCCGACGGCGCGCGCGAAACGGGCGCGCGGCTCGATGAGCTGTTCGGTGACACCGGCCGCGTAGGTGGTGATGAGCATGAGGAACGCGAGGACGAGGACCCAGGCAAAGCGTGGCTCCTGGGTCACCGGGTAGTGGCCGATGTAGCGCGAGTGAACCACTTCCGCCCCTAGCACCAGGGCTACAGTCACGAGCGGAGTGAGCGCCTTTATCAATCGCGTCATCGGTCACAATTCAACTTCACGCGGCGGCGACGAAGCGGGATCTGATCTTCGGGCGAGCAGCCACGAGGTCTCAGTGGGTTCCGATGCCACCGCCGCGGCTTGTCCTTGGGGCATATTCGCCGGTTTGGCGGCCTTCGCCCTCACGGTGGCGATCTCGCCGGCAGTTGCCTCGAAGACCTTCACCCCGAAGTTCGCCGTGACGCTCCTTCTGGGGGGAGCCGGCCTGGTTCCGCTGGTCACATCGGTGCGGGCTCAATCGAGGCGGGAGCGCCTCGCCTTCTGCGGGGCGGCCGGATTCCTCGTCGTCGCACTCGTCTCGACCCTGATCAGCCAGGCGCCCAACATCGGGATCTTCGGGCTGTACGGATGGGGCACCGGCTGGCTCTTGTGGCTCGGGTCCGCCGGCGCCTTCGCGATTGGCTACCGGCTCGACGCCGTCGGCCGACGGTGGCTGTTCGGCGGGCTGGTGACGGGCGCGATCGCGAACTCCCTTCTGGCTCTCTATCAGACGCTGGCAGTGCCTGCTAACAGCACCTTCGGGCCTTACCAGGGGAATCAGGCCGATGGCTTTCTCGGCAACCCCGTCTTTCTCGAGTCGCTCCTTCTCGGAGCCATCGCCATCGTCTCGGTGCGAGCCGCGAAGACCGAGGTCCGCTCGTTGGAGTTCGGAGGCTGGATGGCAGCCCTTGCTCTCATGTCGGTCGCTCTCGAGTTCTCCGACGAGCGGGCAGCCGTCGGTCTGATGGCGATTCTCGTCGCAGGTTTGGTCCTCGTCTACAGGCTGAAGGGCTTGGTCGTGGCCGTGCCAGCCGTCGTCGGGTACCTCGTCGGCTATCTGAGCGCCGGGAGCAGTCTCGGGACCAGGATCGCTGAGGGGACGAGCTCGGTGGGCTTCCACCAACGTCTTGACCTTTGGCGGTTCGCTGCCTCAGCCCTTCTGCACCGCCCACTTCTCGGGTTCGGCCCAGGCGAGTTGGAGTCGGCCACCAACCCCCGTATGAGCCTCGGGTTTGCCCGGACTCTGCAGCCCGGCAAGCTCTTCGCGGACTCCCACAATCTCGTCATAGAGGTAGCGGTGACGACCGGGATCCTCGGGCTGGCCTGCTTCATCGCCTGGGTGGTGCCGGCGCTGCTCGGTGCTCGCAACCTCTTTGTCTACTTCGCGCTCATGTGCTTTGCCGTGGAGCTGGTCGAGCCTCTCAACATCGCCATCACGCCTCTGGCATTTCTCGCCCTCGGGGCCAGCGTGATGCCGAGGTCTCTTCCTCACCCACACTCGCGCCGTCTCGCTGGTCCGGCTCGAGCCTGTGTGGCAGTGCTCTGCGCTGCGGCGGTCCTCTTGGGCGGCGAGATGATCGTGGGAGACGCAGCTTTCGTTAGAACGCCGCCACGCGACTACTTGCTCGCCAACTCGAAAACGGCGAACTCGCTCCTCTTCTACTGGCCAGAATCCTCCGCCGCGTTGACCGAGTACTACCGCTACGAGGCGGCCGTCCACCATACAAAGCGAGCCGTACGCCACTACCTGGAGCTGGCACTGCAGTTCTCACGAGAGACGGCCGACCGCCTCCCGTTCGACCCACTGGTGTGGGTGAGCCTGGGCGACTCCGAGCTCGCGCTTCGCCGCTTCAGCTCTGCGACCCGCGAGTACGAGCGAGCGCTCCGGGCAGACCGGTGGTCCGCCGCGGCCTTTGACGGGCTCGGGCAGGTGAGCATGGAGCAGCATCGCTTCGCTGCAGCTGAGAGGTGGTACCGAAGGGAGCTGCAAGCGGCTCCGCCAGGTCCCGAGCAGGTGGCCGCTGCCGCTCACCTGAGAGACGCCCGGCGTGGGATCGTCCCGCAGACGGGGCTGTGAGCGAGCGCCTCCGCCAAAGCGGAGAAGAAATTACTAAATGGGATCGGGAGTTTGGTCGATACCTGCTTCGCAGCTTTCATTGATCCCTATTAGGAGGCATCTCCACATGTCCTTGATCGAACGGTGCCGCGAGAGGCGTCGCCACGGCGAAGAGGATGAGGGCTTCACCCTCATCGAGCTTCTTGTGGTGCTGCTCATCATCGGCATCCTCCTCGCAATTGCGATCCCGACGTTCTTGAGCATCACCAAGGGGGCCAACGGGACAGTCGCCCAGTCGAACCTGAACACCGCTCTGACCGGCGCCGACAGCTACTACACGACTGGTGCGCAGACCTACAACGGCCTTACGACCAGCACCCAGTACTCGAACATCAACCAGATCGACACCGGGCTGAGCTTCATCTCGGGTAACAGCACTCAGGCCCACGAGATCAGCTATGTGGTCGGCGGGAGCGGTCAGGTCATCACGCTGGCCGACTATGCTCCCGGTCAGAACGACTGCTGGGGAATCGTCGACATCAAGGCGACCCAATCGTCCGGTACCAACAGCGCGGGCCAGACGGCGGTCGGCACGTACTACGCGGTCGTGAAGAACGTCAGCAGTAGCACTGGCTGCAACGCAGCTTCCATCGATGCCCTGACATCGGGTGTCAAGACGAGCGGTTTCCCACCAGCTTGACCTAGAAGCTCTTAGCAACATGAACAGACCCCGGGCGATGCCCGGGGCCTGTTCGCGTGCAGGACCTACTTCGCCACCCCGCCGCTCGGGGTCGCCATGGCCCCGCCGTCGACGACGACCGTCTGGCCGGTCATCCAGCCGGCGGCCTCCGAGGTGAGGAAGAGGATCGCCTTTGCGATGTCGTCCGGCTCTCCGATCCTTCGCAGCGGCAGCCGGGCCGAGATCGCCTTCTCCCCGTCCTCCCACAGGGCGCGGGCGAGGTGGGTCCTCACGAGGCCGGGCGCCACGCAGTTGAC
>JAJYWA010000106.1 GCA_021791755.1 Actinomycetes bacterium
TTGGTTCGTAGCCTCAGACGGGGGCATCTTCAGCTTCAACGCGCCCTTCTACGGCTCGATGGGCGCAAAGCACCTGAACGCACCAATAGTCGGCATGGCCTCTACCCCGGACGGGAAGGGCTACTGGTTCGTAGCATCAGATGGAGGCATCTTCAGCTTCGGCGATGCCAAGTTCTACGGCTCGATGGGTGGCAAGCACCTCAATGCCCCGATAGTCGGAATGGCTGCCGTATAGGCAGCTCTGTAGGCGCAGGTTCCTTCGCGTTCCCACGCTGCAGCGCTCGAGCAGAGGTTCCCCACGAGCTGTCCTGGCAGCCCTGAGCGCACGTAGCATCTCGCTGTGTGCTCCGAGGTGAAGTTGTCCCTGGCAATGCGGTCATTGCGAGTCTCTACGGGCAAGCGGCGCCTGGTGGCGATCGCCGTGGCGCTGGCAGCGGCTACTACGAGCATAGGGCTCCTGAGCGGGTGTGGCATGTCGTCTCAGGCGAGGATGCCTTCCGGGTACCGCGGTCCCTATCATCCTGTAGTCCACCAGCAGCGCCGTCTTACTGCCAGTGGCAGCCTGCCGGGAGCTTGGATCATCTCGGCTGGTGCGCTGGGACGCCTGGAGCGAGCTGGCCTTGCTCCAGGGCTCCTGAGAGAGCTGTTCGACAGACGAAGCACCTTGTTCCTTGCTGCCCGGCCGGCAAGCATCGTGGCGCTCGCGAGCACTACGGCGGTGTTCAGGAGCGAAACGGCTCTTGCACGAGCACTCGTGTCTCGCGCGGTGCCTGCATCGGCGCCAGACGTGTTGGTCGACCTGGAGCACTGGCCATTCACCCCTCTCAGCGAGCAGCTGCATCCGATCGCGGCGCTCCGCGCCGCGGCAGCGGTCGCAGCTGCCTACGGCAAGCATCTCGTGTTCGCTCCAGCGTTTGACCTTATGAAGGTCCTCGGCAGAGGAGACCTCAGCGGTGAGATGCTCTGGGAGGCGTTCGACCGGCGGGTGCTCGAACCGGCGGCTACGATTGTCTCGGACATCGAAGTTCAAGCGCAGGGCGCCGAGGGCACTGCGCTCGCTCAGGTCGTCGCAGCACGGGCCATTGCGGAGATCCACCGTGTACGGCCCGCGGTACGGGTCTTCGTCGGCTTGTCCACCAACCCCGATGGCCGCAGTGTCACTCCGGCTGATCTGGTCGCTGTTGTTAGAGCGACTCCCGATGCTGCGGGCTACTGGCTGAACGTGCCAGAGGCCGGCGCGGCGTGTCCAGCCTGCGGCAATGCGGCGTCGCCGGTTGGCGTCGCCTTCTTGGAGCAGCTGGCAGCGGGCGCAGCGACCCCCAGCCACGTGCCATGACCAGCGGCCAGACCAGCGGTAGGTGGCATCGGCGAAATGGCGGCGAGCCAGCCGTTGCTTCCTGTCTCCGTCGGACTGCTCGTTCGCGGGACCTCCGGCCGCCGTCGCTTTCTGCGTCCTCTTACGCCCCACCCGCCAGGCGCCCCCACCCGGCAGGCGTCTGGAGCGGCGGCGGCTAAGCTCGTCGCAAGGAGTATTGGTGCTTGTGGACGCCGGCAGGCGCGGGTGGTTGTGCCGGCAGGATGCGAGGAGGAGTTCTGTGAGCTTGTCGATCATATGCTTTTCGGCGATCCGGGTATCGCTGGCGGAGTTGGCGAGGTTTGCTGTCGCGAGGTCACGGCTGATCACCGTCGTGGCGGCGATTACAGCGTTGGTTGCTGGCGTTGTGGGTCTTGGCGCTGTTGTGGATGCGACTGGGGCGTCCGCAGCGCCGTCGGCAATTGCAGCGCCGTCGGCAATCGCAGTGAGGACAGGGCAGTTTGCGAGGCCGAATGTGGCGAAAAGGGTCCTTACCGCCTTCGTGTCGAACGAGGGGAGCGACTCGGTGCTTCCGATACAGGTTCCGAACCCGTCGGAGTTCGATCTCCAGCAGGAGATAGGCCTTGGTTTCGATACTAACCCGGCGGGTATCGCCGCGTCGCCTGACGGTAGCAAGGTTCTCGTGGCTGCGTCGACTACGTGTTGTGGCAACAATCCAGGCAACGCTGTCGACATGATCGATACGGCGACATCGGTGGTCTCTGGATCCGTGTCGGCTGGCCCGATGCCGCTAGGTGTCGCGATTGCTCCCGACGGAAAGATCGCCGTGGTAACCAATTATGACGGTGATTCGATAACCGAGATCGACCTGACCACCAATCCGCCGGCGTCGACGACTATCTCGCTCGCTCCCGTTACGCCGAATACCGCCCCCGAGAATGTCGCCGTCTCACCTGACAGCGCTACCGCGTTTGTCACTGTGCAAAGTGGGTACCTGGTGCCCGTCAACTTGAGCTCTGGTGCGCTCGGCGTCCCGATACCACTTCCCAGCAACATCGGCCAATGTCTACCGGGTTCACTTGCAGTCACCCCGCAAGGCGGGACCGTGGTCGTGGCGTGCAGCGGAAGTCCCGATGTCGACTTCCTGGACCTTGCGACCAGCGCGGTGTACTCTCTCCAGCTGAACGCATCCGGCGAGGGCCTTGCGCATGGTGTCGCTATCACTCCCGACGGGAGCACTGCTGTGGTCTCGTGGGAGGATCCGTTCAACGGCGGGCAGGTGAGCCTGATCGACATTACAGGAGCGACGCCAACGATAACCACCACGATGCAGGTGAGCGACGGCCATCCGGGGGGCGTAGCGATCACGCCGGACGGCGGGACGGCACTTGTCACCGGCCATGACAGCGGCCAGATCTTTGTCGTGCATCTCAACGCGTCGCCGCCGAATGTGGACTCCACGACGATCCCCGACAGCGGGGGGCCGGTTGGGATCACGTTTGCCTATGTAACACCCGTGTTGAGCGGCTACTGGTTCGTAGCCTCTGACGGCGGCATCTTCAGCTTCGGGAGCGCAGCCTTCCACGGCTCCATGGGCGGGAAGCCGCTCAACGCGCCAATTGTTGGCATGGCCGCCGATCCAGCTACAGGCGGCTACTGGTTCGTAGCCTCTGACGGCGGCATCTTCAGCTTCAACGCTCCATTCTTCGGCTCCATGGGTGGAAAGCACCTGAACGCTGGAATAGTAGGCATGGCCGCCGATCCAGCTACAGGCGGCTACTGGTTCGTGGCATCAGACGGGGGCATCTTCAGCTTCAACGCTCCATTCTTCGGCTCCATGGGTGGAAAGCACCTGAACGCTGGAATAGTAGGCATGGCGGCCACATCAGATGGCGGGGGCTACTGGTTCGTAGCCTCAGACGGCGGCATCTTCAGCTTCGGCAACGCGAAGTTCTACGGCTCCATGGGCGCGAAGCCGCTCAACGCTGGAATAGTAGGCATGGCGGCTGATCCAGCTACAGGCGGCTACTGGTTCGTGGCCTCTGACGGGGGCATCTTCAGCTTCAACGCCCCCTTCTACGGCTCCATGGGTGCGAAGCCGCTCAACGCTGGAATAGTAGGCATGGCCGCTGGCTGACGATGCTGCTCGTTACACCAGGGGGAGACGCTTACTCAGCTGAGCCGTAGATGCCACGATCGATGATGGCGGCGAGCGTGTCGAGCATTTCCCCGGCTATCTCGTCCTTTCTGGAGCGGAGCTGGTAATAGAAGCAGCGTTCGATCATGGCCACCACCGCGATTGCCGCGTATCTCGGCTCGAGGGAAGTCTTGCTGCCGACGGTGCTGGAGCGGAACCGCTCTTCAACGACCGTGATGATTGACTTGGTCATCGCGATCCCAGAACTACGGATCTCCGGATCGTCGGCGGCGCCTTCGGTCCATGCCCTGATGACGGGGGCAAAGCGCTGGTAGGTAGTAGCGAGATCGCCGATCCAGCTTCGCAGCCCCTCGAACGTGCCCGTCCCGGGTTGCAGTGGTCCAAGCGACTGCGCGACCCGGTCTATCTCACGGGCAGCGTCTGATATCAGAGCGCGGAAGACGTCTTCTTTGTTGGTGAAATAGATGTAAAAGGTCCCGTGTGAGGCGTTCGCAACCTTGACGATGTCGTCGACGCGTGTCGTGTGGTACCCGCGACGCTCGAAGACGTCTACTGCTGACTCGAGGAGCCGGCTCCTTGTGTTGCGTCCCTTCTTGCCGAGCTCCCGGTCGCCGCGATGAGGCCACTCACCAGTTCTCGGGAGCGGATCGCTCGCGCGGGTGATGGATGAGTCGCCTTCGCGGCGACCTACATCCTGGTGGCTTGATGTGTAGTTTTCTGAATGTGAAGGCATGCAGTTATCAAGGTTAGAGGACCGAGGTGGTCGTTGTCAGTATCTTCAGGTTTCTGGGCTCGTATCATGCTCCGGAAGGAGTCAGACCATGCTCGTCGTTTCCGGCTGGTCTCCGAGGCGGCGCGAATGAAGGCGCGAGTCGGCGGGGAGCGCCGTCATGCTCGGTGAGATCATCGCGGAGGCGGCTCGCCGGTTCGGAGACAGGACAGCTATCGCTGCTCCGGGCGGCGTAAGCCTCTCGTACAGGGAGCTCCATACGATTTCAGACGAGGTGGCGGCAGGCTTACAGCGTCGCGGCATAGGCGAAGGCGACGTTGTTGCCCTTGTGATGCCGCCGGTTCCCGAGTACATCGTCTTCTATCTCGCAGCGGCAAAGGTGGGCGCCGTGACCGCGGGGGTGAATGACAAGCTCGCTCCGCCAGAACGGTCGAGGCTCCTCGAGGTTGCCCAGCCGAGCCTCGTGGTGAGCGCCGTCGAGTCTCTAGTGGAACTGAGGGTCACGGGTGGAGTCCCGCAGCGCCCTCGGAGCAAGCCGAGCTCTCCGGTGGCGATAATCTTTACGTCGGGCACTACCGGTGCTCCCAAAGGCGCGTTGTTCTGCAACAGCCAGCTGTCCGCGATCACCGGCATCGACGTGGGCCCGGCGTGGGGAGGCGGCGGCAGGATGCTACTCGGAACCGCGATGGCGCACCTCGGGCCGATGACCAAGCTGCCTGGCAACCTGAAAAAGGGCGCCACGATGCTCGTCACGAGGTCCTGGCATGCGCGTGAGGCCCTGGAGTTGACAGCAGAACACAGGCTGACCGCGGTGTCTGGCATACCGACACAGGTCGCGTTGATGATGAGGGATCCGTCCTTCGAGACCTTTGATCTCTCCTCGGTGCGGAGCGTGGTGATTGGCGGTGGGCCCGCTCCCCCGGCGCTTGTAAGGGAGGCTCGCCGTCGGTTCCAGGCGCCAGTGATGGTGCGGTACTCGTGCACCGAGGCCGGTATAGGCCTTGGTACTCGGCCGGGCGACCCTGATGAGGATGCGGAGGTGAGCGTCGGTCGCCCCCAAGAAGGCGTCCAGGTCACCGTGCGTGACGCCGACGGCGAGGTGCTGGCTGCCGGCGAGATCGGGGAGGTATGTCTTGCATCGGCCGCAGTCATGTCGGGCTACTGGCGAGACGCAGAGGCCACGAGGCAGGTGATGACCGCGGATGGAGCCGTAAAGACCGGGGACCTGGGTTGGATCGATGACCGCGGCCGTCTTCGCCTGTCGGGACGGAAGAAAGAGATGTACGTTCGTGGTGGATATAACGTCTTCCCCGCCGAGGTGGAGTCCGTTCTGGCTGATCACCCGTCAGTGGCATCTGTCGCGGTCGTGCCGACGAGTGATCCGGTGATGGGCGAGGTGGGCGTCGCGGTGGTGGTCCTGCACGCGGGCACGGACCGGGTTGCGCTCGATGAGCTTCGAAGGTTCGCGGCGCCGCGACTTGCAGCGTACAAGTTGCCATCAGCGGTCCTGGTGGTTGACGAGCTCCCGCTCACTGCGATGCACAAGCTGGATCGCGTCCGGCTTGCTGATCTCGTGGAGCGCGCGCTAGCGGGCCGCTGAACGTTGCATGACTTCTCGGTGCACCCGGTCGGCAGCGTTTGACCGATCCGTCTCTGAGGCGGATCGATGTTGGCGCGGGCCTACCTTGCTTAGGGGCCTGGACACGACCAGGCGGCGTCCCTGCTTGCGAATCCTGATGTCGGGCTCATCACCAGCGCTTGGACCCACATCAAGGCGTCCGGCGCGTTGGTGTGCCCTATCCGAGCCGGCCGAGGCGACCCGACTGGCATGCTGGAATTGCTCGATGGGGACCTGGGTGGAGACGATCCAGTGACCGTGGTCGCCGCCAATCAAGACGACGTCGAGGAGCGTGCTCTCGGCCTCGTTCGAGAGCGCGCGATACGTGCTACGGACGCGTGGTGCCTGGTCGTGGCGGTGCTTGCCCTCCCGAGCCTGCTCGAGCCAGGTGAGGACGCCGGCTTCGCCACGGGCGACGAGGCACAATCCAGCGTGGTGGCGCGACCATGGGCTTACTGCTCGTGTAGGCGGACAGCAGAGGGCTCGGCGCCACAGCTCAGCCAGGTTTGAGCAGCAGGGCCGACGCCTCGGCGTTGTGGTGCAATCAGACGCCTTCCTGCCCCGTTCGGTCGTCCTGATCGCCCCGACGTCCCGTAGCGCGCGACCGGCCAGCTTCCGACCGGAGGCAGTGATCGAAGGCGAGACCACGAAGGTGTTGGTCGAACAGATCGGCGCTGTCGACGTCAACCGTCTCGGAGACCACGTCGGCCTGACGAGCCCGGAGGAGATGTGGGGAATCGATGAGAGCTTGATGACCGTCCTTGGGTTGCGCTGATCGGGTCGGACGTAGCGCCAGTCGTTCCCGTAGTTCCCGTAGTCCAGCCGGGTTTGAATAGCAGATCGTCTTCTTCACACGATTGGTGCGCATGAACCGGCTTGCCGGCTTGGGCGGGATTTACCCGAGGGGGAGCATGGGAACGCCGTAGCGGGTGAAGTGGTCATCGACGGTGATGAAGGTGAGGTTCTCGGCGGCGGCCTGGGCGATCAGCATGCGATCGAACGGATCGGCGTGGTGGGGCGGGAGACGGGCGGCGTCGAGCGCGTGTGACGCCGTCACCTGAAGGGTGGCGAAGCCGTTGTCATCCAGCGTGGCCATGAGGTTGTCCGGTGCGTCGAGGCGTCCTGCGGCCTGTTTGATGGCGATCTCCCAGACTGTCGCGGCCGAGACAACGACGATGGTGGCCGGATCGGCGATGACCGTCCGGGCGACGTTAGGGAGCGCGCGGTCGTCGGCCAGCCACCACAGCAGGATGTGCGTGTCGATGAGCATGTTCACGGCGCCTCACCGCTGAACGCTGCGGCCACCTCCGCTGGCAGATCGTCGAAGTCGGCGCCGATGCGGAGCTTCCCGGCCCAAGAACCGGGGCTTCGAGGCGTGCGAGCGCGAGGTCGGACGAGCCGGGCGACGACGTGCTCGGCGCGCGCGATCTCGATCTCGTCGACGTCGCCTGTTTCCACGGCTGCGACCAGGCGAGACAGGTTCGTCTTGGCGTCGTGCATGTTCACCTGCATGACACGATGCCAGCTAAGTTAGCTATATCCCACAAGTCGTGGGACGGTGACCGCGGACTCTCCGAGGACGAGGGAGCGGTTCGCATGCTGTCACCCGAGGTCCGCCAAGGAGGTCTTCACGTTCGGACCTAACCGATCTTCACGTCTAGGGCCAACGCCATTCTGGCACGCCGGTATAACTCTCATACTGGAAGGGTTGGGAACTGCTCCGCACATAGGCAATATATACATAGGGAATTGATGTTTTAGCGGTACTCGAGTTATCTGTATGTCGTAGGTGAACTTGACCGAGTGGGCACGACGCCAAGGCATCCACCCGCAGACCGCGTACAGGTGGTTCCATGCGGGCACGCTCTAAGTCCCCGCAGTCCGGCTGAACCAGCGGACCATCCTGGTCTCCCCCGAAGCCGCCCTTTCGGCTCCGGTCGAGGGCCTTGGCCTCTATGCCTGAGTGTCCTCTCACGATCGACGTGGCGATCTCGACCGCCAGGTAGCCCGGTTGAGCGAGTGGGCAGTACAGAGCGGACAGCCGGTGGTTAGGGTCGAAGCAGCCCTGTCTGCTCACCGACGACGCCTGGTGGCGCTCGACCCCGGTGAAGTAGACGACGATCTGGTGTGAGACATGACCGAGGCGCTGGCCAGCTTCTGCGCCCGACTCTATTTGGCGCGCTCTGCGCGCAACCGAGCAGAGAAGGCCCTGCGCTGCGCAGAACACGACGTCTGGCAGAGACCTCTGGCCAGCTCCGCCAAGGTGTCAGAGCCACATGGGAAGATGTCCTCATGACCAGGCGTCGTCTCCGAGCAATCGCTCCACCGTTCGTGGCGCCGCCGCCATCTGGCGCCCGTGTGCGGACCAGGCTCAAGGTCTCAGACACTGACGCTTCGGTCCTCTTCTCCGTCGGCGCCC
>JAJYWA010000012.1 GCA_021791755.1 Actinomycetes bacterium
CTACCCCACTGAGGCGGGCGATACGTCGAAGAGTGTTCTGGTCGGTCACGAAGTGCTGCCCAAGGGCTTTGCGGGGCGTCAAACCACTCGTCCCGAGCAGGCGCCGTACGTCGCGACGCGCAACCGTCTCGGCTCTTTCATTGGCTTCAGCGGCGGCTTCATCAGCGCCGCCGGCTGCCGCCAGTGCGCTACCCGGTGTCGCAGACGTCAGCGGGTGAGGTCGCTGCCGGCTCAAGCGGACCGTGCCATCGCGTCGGCGGGGAGGCTGAACGCATCCACGGTGTTCTCGGCCGTCTGAAGTGCCAGCTCGTCTACCGATACGGAGCGTAGCTGCGCTACCGCTTCGGCGACCAGAGGTACGAAGGCGGGCTGGTTCTGTTTGCCCCTGTGGGGAACCGGGGCGAGGAAGGGAGCATCCGTTTCTACGAGCAACTTGTCTTGAGGACAAAGCGCCACGGCATCGCGGATCTCGCCAGCGTTCTTGAAGGTCACGATCCCGCTGAAGGACAGGTAGCAACCTGCGTCGAGCGCGCGTTGGGCATCGACCGGCCCACCTGTGAAGCAGTGGAGCACCGTGCGTTCCGGTGGCCCTTCTGCGAGGAGGATCCTCATCGTGTCATCCCATGCTTCGCGCGTATGGATGACGAGCGTGAGGTCGTACTTTTTCGCCAGGGCGATCTGCGCGGCGAAAACTTCTTGCTGCGCGTCTCGAGGCGAGTGGTCGTAGTGGTAGTCGAGGCCGCACTCGCCTACAGCGACTATTCGAGAATGGCCAGACGGCCCGCCGCCGTCACCGCGGTCACCGCGGTCAAACAGCGTGCTGGCGAGAGCGATCAGGCCGGAGGCGCCGGCGCTTGCCTCGTGCGGATGCAGGCCGATTGTCGCAAAGACGTCGTCGTTCTGCGAGGCGAGGTCGATGGCGATCAGGGAGCTCTCGATGTCGGTGCCGACGCAGATCATCCCCCTAACTGACGCATCACGTGCTCGCGAGATGGTGTCGTCGGGATCGTCGAAGTCCTGCAGGTGGCAGTGGGAGTCGAACCAGAGCCTTTCGGGGGCGGTGGTCATCGAATGTCGGGCGCCGTCTGCTTGCGGGGGAAGAGCGGCGAGCCGCGTTCGACCGTGAGCCCGCCAGGATACCCCCCCCATCGAGTGTCGCGGGGGAACCGGGCGTCGAGGGGAGTGCCCTGGAGCCCCATGCGCCTCCACAGCTCCGAGCAGGCTACAGGCATGGCCGGAGAGGCCAGTATGGCAACGATACGCAGTACCTCCAATGCATCTCCGAGCACGCCATCCACATCTGTGCCGGGCTCTTTCTTCCACGGCTCCGCGGCCTCGAGCTCGGCGTTCGTCTCGCGCAGCAGCTTCCAGGCTGCCTCCAGCGCTTCGTGCGGAGCGAACCGCTCCCACGCGCTCCGGCATGTCTCGCAGGCCCGCTCTGCCTCGTGCGCGAGGCGGCCGCCGGCGGTCGGAGCCGGCCCGAGCCCGCCGCACTTGCTGGCGACTACAGCTGCGACGCGCGAAAAGAGGTTGCCAAGAGTGTTCGCGAGGTCGGCGTTGTAGCGGGTGACGACGCCCTCGTAGGTGAAGTCACCGTCAGGCCCCAGTGGCGTGTCGCGAAGAAGGTGGTAACGGAGGGCATCGACGCCTATCTCTTGGGCGAGATCGGCGGGTCGCACCTGGTTGAGCTTGCTCTTTGCCATCTTCTCTCCGCCGACGAGAAGCCAGCCGTGGACGAAGATGTTCCCCGGGGGGTCAATTCCCGCCGCCATGCACATTGCCGGCCACCAAACGCAGTGAAAGCGCAGTATGTCTTTTCCGATCAGGTGGTGGACGGCGGGCCACCAGGTGGAGAAGCTGGTGTCGTCCTCTCCGAAGCCGATGGCGGTCGCGTAGTTCACGAGCGCGTCGTACCAGACGTAGAACACGTGGGAATGGTCCCACGGTACCTTCACCCCCCAGTCGATCGAGGTGCGAGTGATCGATATGTCCTTCAGGCCGCCCCTGATGAACCCGATTGCCTCGTTGCGCTTCGACTCCGGCATCACGGCATTGGGGTTGTCCTTGTACCACCGTAAGAGCCGATCGCCGAAGCGACTGAGCTCGAAGAAGTAATTCTCTTCCTCTACCTCGTCTGCTGGGATCGCGTGCACTGGGCAGTTGCCGTTCACGAGCTCTTCAGGCGTGTAGTACGCCTCGCAGCCGACGCAGTAGGGGCCTCGATAGGAGTCGAGGCGGATATAGCCGTTCGCGTAGATCCGGCCGAGGAGCTCTGCAACGGCCGCGTGATGTCGGGGATCTGTGGTGCGAACGAAGCGATCGTTGGAGATCTCGAGCTGCTCCCAAGCCTCTACGAACTGTTTGCTCATCCTGTCGGTCCACTCCTGCGGGGTCATGCCATTCTGCTCGGCTGCCCTGGCCACCTTCAGACCGTGCTCGTCGGTACCTGTGACGAAGAGCACCTCGTCGCCGGAGAGCCTGTGCCAGCGCGATATGGCGTCGGCGTTCACCATGGTGTACGCGTGGCCGAGATGCGGCAGGTCGTTGACGTAGTAGATCGGGGTGGTCAAGTAAAATCGGGGCACGCTCCTAGGGTACCGTCCTAGACGGTCGGACCCTGTGCTCAGACGGTCGGACCCTGTGCTCAGACCGGATCGTTGTCAGATCCGCGCCGTCGGCGATCTCCGGCGATCACGATCACGCACTCGCCTCGGAGCAGTCCGGCGTCGGCGCGATCTCTGGCCTGGTCCAAGACTTCACTGGCTTCGCCTCGCCAGACGTCCTCGAATGTCTTGGTGAGCTCTCGCGCCACTGTGACCCGGCGGGTGGGGCCGAACGCCGCGCTGATGTCTTCGAGGGTTCCCACGAGCCTGCTGGGGGCCTCGAAGATGACCGAGGCGCGCTTGTCTGCCGAGAGCAGGCGTAGGCGGCTCCGGCGTCGCGAACCCTTGCGTGGTAGGAATCCCTCGAAGCAGAAACGATCGTGCGGAATACCGCTAACTGCCAGGCTGGCGGTGAGCGCCGATGGCCCTGGGACTACGCTGACAGTGAAGCCGGCCGAGGCCACGGCATCGACGAGCATGCATCCCGGGTCGGAGATGCCTGGTGTGCCAGCGTCGCTGACCAGTGCCACCTGGTTGCCGTGCGCGAGCGCTTCGATGATCTGTGGAGTGCGGGTTTGCTCGTTGGCGGCGAACAGCGAGACGAGCCGCTTGCCGCTGATGCCTGCATGTGTCAGAAGGCGTCTGGTACGGCGGGTGTCCTCGCAGGCGATCACGTCTGAACCTGCCAGGGTCGCCACCGCTCGCGGAGAAAGGTCGTTGAGGTTCCCGATTGGGGTCGCCACCACGACCAGGTTGGCGCCCCCGTTTGGGGAATCTTGGGCGGAGCCTGCGTCGTTCGTGGCGGCGCTGGCCGGACCGTTGGTTTCGGGCAGGGGGGTTGTACCTGGAGTCATGCTCTGACCTCCAGGCGGTCGCCTGATCGCAGGCGCCACCGTTCGAACGCGCCGGCTTGGGCTTCGATCACACACCTTGCTTTGAGCCGTGGGAGGCAAATGCGGTAAGGGGGCACCCGCGTCACGCTGATCACCGTTAGCTTTCTGTCGCAGAAGGCGACATCGATGGGAAACCTCATTCCGAGAGTGTGGATGGCCCGAGTCGAGCTAAGCAAGATTGCCCCGTCAAAGCTGTCCAAGCCGAGCAGCCCCCTGCTGCGCGCGACGATCGAACTGGCCACGTCGAGCGTGGCCAGGACCTCACCATCTTTGAGCAGCCATGCCATGCAATGCCTCCTGGACGGGATTCACGCCTGTGAGGCCTACTATCGCCGGGGTGAGCGCCCCGTGACGTTGAAGCGGATCTCCAACACGTCACCGTCCTGCACTTCGTAGTCCTTTCCTTCCAGGCGAAGCTTGCCACTCGCCTTGGCCGCGGACCAAGAGCCCGCTTGGAGCAGCTCGTCCCAGTGGACCACCTCTGCGCGGATGAACCCTCGTTCGAGGTCGGAGTGAATTACGCCGGCGCACTCGGGAGCCTTGGCTCCTGACTTGAAGGTCCAGGCTCGCGACTCCTTCTCGCCGGTGGTGAGGAACGTTCTTCGTCCAAGCAGCTGGTAAGCGGCACGAGCGACGCGCGCCAAGGCCCCCTCGCCCAGGCCAAGGCCTTCCAGCAGCTCGGCAGCGTCTCCGGCCTCGAGGCCGGCAGCCTCGGCCTCCAGCTTTACGCTGGTCGCCAGCACCTCGGCAGCGCCACCGATCTCCGATCGGATTCGTGCCGCAAGGTCTGTACCCTGGTCTCCAGCGTCTTCTCCTACGTTCACCACAATGAGCACCGGCTTGTCGGTCAGGAGGAAGTGCTCTCGGAGGGCCTCTCGGTGGTGCTCTGACATCGCCGCCCTGTACAGGGGAACGCCCTGCTGGAGGAGGTCCATAGCCTGCTGCATGGCCTCGAGGTCGGCCGCTGCCGCCTGCCCTCCTCGAACCTGCTTTCGCTTTCTCGTCATCTGAGCTTCCATGCTGTGAATGTCCGCCATCACGAGCTCCAATTCGAGCACGGACAGAGCCGTTGCGGGCTCCTCGTACCCCGGTACGAGCGAGTCTTCGAAACCCCTCAGCACGTAGCAGAGGGCATCCATTTCCCGGATCCCGGCTAGGAACCTGTTACCAAGCCCCTCTCCCGCTGAGGAGCCTTCGACCAAGCCCGCGATGTCCACTATTTCCACGCCAGCGTGGACCACCTTCCGGCTGGCGCTCATGCGGCCGAGCGCTTCGAGCCGTGAGTCCGGCACCTGGGCGACACCAACAGTGGTCTCTGTGGTGGAGAACATATGTGGGGCCACTAGCGCCGAGCCTTTGGTGAGCGCATTGAACAGCGATGTTTTCCCCGAGTTGGGCAGACCGACTAGACCTACGCGTTCCATCGGCACGAGGCTACTGCGTGGGCCCGAAAAGTGCCGCCGAGCGAGCTAGCGAGGCACGACCTCATCGCGCTGGCGCGCGTGCCGGTACCCGCCGTCCCGTTCGCCCGCGGCAGCTGCCAAGCGCTACCCTTCTTGGTGAGGTGATGTGATCGTGTCCAAGAGAACACAGAAGCGCAAAGTGCGTAGCAAGAAGAAGGCCAATCACGGCAAGCGTCCCAACTGCGGCTGAGCTCGGGACAGGCGGTAGTGGGATCAGGTCGGAGGATGGGTGGCCAGGCCGCTCCAGGCCGCTTTGTGAGAGTGGAGGGTCGCGGCGAGGACGGATGGCAGGTCCGAGATGATCCCGTCTGCGCCCAGAGCGATGAGGTTGGCCATCTGAGCGGGATCATTGACCGTCCAGACGTGAACAGCCTGTCTGTTCGCGTGGGCAGCGTCGACGAACGCGCGATCCACGATCGTCATCCCTGCCATGGAGATGGGAACCTGTAAGGCTGCGTGGCGCATCGGAGGCAAGGGCGCTCCAGCGTGGATCGCCTGCAGTAGCTCCGCGACGGCTCTTGGTCCCGCCGAGGTAGGTATCTCGGGTGCGAGCTCGGAGAAGGCATCGGTTGCCGCATCGTGAAATGATGCCACGATCACGTCATCCGACCGGCGATAACGGCGGAGGAGCTCAGCGAGAGTGGCTTCGTAGGCAACGACGTCAGGCGCCGTCGCTTTTATGTCGAGGTTGAGCACCGTGCCAGGGAACGCCTCGAGGACTTCCTCGAGCGTTGCGATCCGGAGCTCATGGTCCTCTGGCGCTCGACCTCGCAGGGGGTACTCGCTCTCGTCCCTGCCGGGGGCTACATCACTTCCGGGCGCAAACCAATATGCGTTGTCGAGAAGGCGCAGCTCGTCAAGGGTCATCTCACAGATCGCGCCAGAGCCGTTGGTGGTTCGATCCACACTCGAGTCGTGGCACACCACGAGCTGGCCGTCCAAGGTTGCATGTACATCGAGCTCCAAGGCTGTCGCTCCAGCCGCGACCGCTCGGCGCATCGCCCAGAGGGTGCTCGAAGGTCCCTCCCATGCCCCGCCCTGATGGGCGAAGCCGATGACACGCCGCTCGAGCCAGGGGTTTGCCCTAGTCTCGCTTCTCGTGCCGCCCGTATCGCTTGCACAAGAGGTCACGCCACCAGGATATACGAACCGCGCTGGAGCGCCGTGGTCCCGAGAGACCACGAGGGTGAACGGCGCTCCGCAACGGTCTCCACCAGAGCCTCCACGTCGTATAGCCTCGCGGCAATGCTCGATCACATCCTCATAGACGTGATCTCCTCCGTTCGCGCCGCCTTCGAGGGAGCTCTTCTGCAGCGCCAAGCGGTCGAGGAAAGGTTCCAGGTGGACGTCTTCCTGGGCGACGTCTCCTGGGAGACGTCCTATAGCCTTCCCGGCGAGGACGCGCCTCCTCGGGTGACTGCCGATATCAGCCTTGATTGGCCGACCTGGAGCCAGAGTGCCTACCGATCGTGGTCGATCGGCGAGCCTCATGAGGATGCCCCCGAGATCGTTATCGAGGTGGTCCTGAGGTTGCAACGGCTGGCCAACCCGCCCGACCTGGATGTGCTCCTGCGTACGCTCCCAGTGCATGGCGCGGTGATCGGGACAGCTCAGCTCGTTCGCTCGGGTCCAACCGTGGAGCAGGACTACGGGGACCCAGGAGAGGCCGTCGGCGGTGATCGTCCTGCGCTGGCTAGTTCCCAGTTCGCGGTTGAGGCCACGTACCAGGGCACTTACAGGCTTGACGAAGACGTACTCGAGCACACCGCGCTCTTGAACGAGCACTTCGGTGAGCTGGCGGGGTGGGTGGCGTCCATCCTCGTGCGCTTGGGAGATCTCGACCTCGTCTACCTGCCGCCCGAGTCGGGTGACGGAGGTGGCGGCTAGCCGTAGCTCGAGCAACGCTGAGCAGCCTGGCCCGGCATCGGCAGCTGGGCCCGGCCTCAGCCGACAATGCTTGTTCTGGCCACGATGCTCGACAGCGATGTCAGAGGGCGAGCGCCGAGATGAGCTATCACCTCGGCTGCGCACAGGCTGCCGAGCTTTGCGCATGCCTCGTGGTCGAGCTGGCGGGAGAGCCCGAAGAGGAACCCTGAAGCGTAAAGATCACCTGCACCGGTCGTATCTACGACCTCCGCGACTGGCGAGGCGTCAACCTCGGCCACCACGCCAGAGTCTATGACCACTGAGCCGTCCCCACCTTTAGTGATCGCTGCCACCACGTTCATCTCCGAAAGGGCCTGTAGCGCTTCGTCTAGGGTCTCCACCCCCAGCAGCGACATAGCTTCGGCCTCGTTTGCAAGCACGAGGTCTACCGGGCCGCGTAGAAGGTCGAGAAATTCCTGCCGGTGGCGGTCCACGCAGAAAGGATCGGATAGCGTGAATGCCACTAGTCTCTGTGCCTGCTGGGCCAGTTCCATCGCCAGTTTCATAGCATCCTTTGCTTGGGGCAGGTCCCAGAGGTAACCCTCCAAGTAGACGGTACGAGAGCTGGACAGCACGTCAGCTACCACGTCTTCGCGCGCGATAGTTGACGCTGCTCCGAGGTGTGTGGCCATTGTCCTCTCGCCGTCCGGCGTGACGAAGACCAGGCAGTGCCCGGTTGCCCTCGCTGCCGTCTGACCGCAGAAAGCCACCGCGCCAGCGCGGGCCATGTCCTCCACGAAGAACTCGGCGAGCTCATCCCGGCCTACTTTGCCCAGATAGGCCACCTTTGCACCCAGGGAAGCCATCCCTACCATCGTGTTCGCGACCGATCCCCCGGAGTGTCTCACAACCTTCAACGACCGCGCCTCCACCTCCGTGCGCAGGGCGTTTGCCTGATCGAGGTCGATCAGCGTCATCGTTCCCTTCACAAGGCCTATCTTCGCGAGGTCGTCGTCTTCGAGCTCCACGACGAGGTCCACGAGAGCGCTGCCGATCCCCGCTACGTGGAAACCGTCGTCTGCGTTCTCGAAGCCATGTGTTGGAGCAGTCACGGTTAGTGACCTTAGCAAGCTGGCTCGCGATCGGAGCCACGATGCCGGATGCCTCGTCTGGCGCCTAGCGGGTTCAGTGGACCGCTGCCTCGCCGCCCGCCTCGCCGTCCGTGTAACCTGCCGATGTGACCACGCGAGATGACGTCAGCCCAACGCTCTCTGGCGCGAGCCCGGCGAGCCAAGCCAACCCTGCGAGCCCGGAAAGTGTCTACAGGCTTCCACGGTCCGTGGTTCCGCGTCGCTACGAGATAACCATCACGCCCGATCTCGACTTGGGTAGCTTCAGCGGCACGGAGCGCATCGAGATAGTCGTTGCCGAGCGGGTGTCGGAGGTGGTGTTGAACGCAGCCGATCTCGAGGTCGCCAACGCATCGATCTACCACTCTGGATCTCGCGTACCGCCGGCGAGGATCGAGATGGACGACGAGTGGGAGCGGATGACCTTGGTCTTCGACACGCCGCTCGATCCTGGCGTCTGGACGCTCGAGCTGGATTTTGCTGGCAGCCTCGTGCAGAAGCTGCGCGGGTTCTACAAGAGCGTTTTCCGCTGCGACGGAGAAGAGCACGCGGTGGCGGCGACCCAGTTCGAAGCCACAGATGCTCGCAGGGCGTTTCCCTGTTGGGACGAGCCCGACGCCAAGGCGGTGTTCTCGATCAGTCTCGTGGTCAAGGAAGGTCACGCTGCGATATCGAACACGCCGGTCGCCGAGGAGAAGCCTGCTGACGACGGTCGGCGGGTGGTTCGCTTCGAGGACACTATCCCGATGTCCACGTACCTAGTCGCTTTCGTTGTTGGCCCGCTGGAAGCAACCGACCCGGTGCGGGTTGATGGGGTGGACGTGCGAGTGGTGCACGCCGCGGGCCAGGGCCATCTCACGTCCTTTGCTATCGAGGTCTGCGCCCATGCGCTCGAGTTCTTCGGTGATTACTTTGGGATCCCCTACCCGGGCAGGAAGCTTGACCTCATTGCGCTTCCCGATTTCGCTTTCGGCGCGATGGAGAACCTGGGAGCCGTCACGTTCAGGGAGTCGCTCCTCCTCATCGACCCACGCAGTGCTTCGCGCTTGGAGCTGGAGCGAGTGGCAGACGTGATCTCACACGAGATTGCCCATATGTGGTTCGGCGATCTCGTGACCATGAAGTGGTGGAACGGCATCTGGCTAAACGAGGCCTTTGCGACGTTCATGGAGCTGGCTTGTGTCGATCACTTCCGGCCGGAGTGGGACCGTTGGACGAGTTTCGGGCTGTCCAGAGAGGTTGCGATGTCCACGGACGGTCTGGCGTCCACACGGCCGATCGAGCTACCTGTCGCCCATCCGAGGGAGGCTGAGGGCATGTTCGACGTGCTCACGTACGAAAAGGGGGCCAGTGTTCTTCGCATGCTGGAGCAGTACTTGGGGCCAGGGCGTTTCCGTGATGGGATCCGTGTCTATCTAGGGGCTCACTTGTACGCGAACGCCGAAACGACAGATCTGTGGGACGCGCTGGAGCAGGCGACTGGCGAGCCGATCCGCGCGACCATGGACTCTTGGATATTCCAGGGAGGGTACCCGAACGTCCGGGTCTCAGCTCTGCCGCCCAATGATGGCGTTGCAGACCAGGATGATGGCGTTGCAGACCACGGTAAGCCGCCAGAAGGTGGTGACGATGACCTGTCGTTCCGCCTCGCCTTGGAGCAGCAGCCCTTCCGGTACGGTGGCGCTCCGGCGTCCAGCACGGCTTCGTGGATGGTGCCCGTCGTCGTGAGGGCAGTGACCGGTGATGATGCGGTCACGAGGAGGGTGCTTCTTGGGGGCCGTCCCGGCAGCGACGAAGGTCAGGATCGCGACGCGAGCAAGCCAGTGGTTGTTGATCTCCCCGCCTCGACCGAGTGGGCCGTCGTGAACGCTGGCGGATGGGGTTTTTACAGGGTTCGGTACGACCCCGAGTCCAGGGCGAGGCTGCTCAGCCCGTCTGCGATGAGCGGCCTTGGAGCACTCGAGAGGTTCAATCTCCTCTCCGACTCGTGGGCGAGCGTGCTGGCGGGCGAGAGCGCGCTGGAGGACGTAGTGGCGGTGCTCGATGCCGAGCGAGCCGAGTCGGACCACAACATTTGGACGCTCATCACGGGCATCATCGGCTTTTGGGAGCATGTAGCGACTGGCGATGGTCATCAAGCTGTGCGTGACTTCGCGGCTTGGCTGCTCCGCCCGCAGCTTGAACGGATCGGATGGAGTGCGAGCACCGGTCAAGAGGAAGGCGAGGGCACGCCAGTGCTTCGGGGAAGGCTTATTGCAGCCCTGGGCATTACAGCAGCCGACGAGGAGGTACGCCGCCATGCGGTTGCGCTTCACAGGGCTGCCCTTCAGGGCTCCCAGAGGGGCTTCCCGGCCGGCGAGGGCCCCCAGGGCGGCGAGAAGTTGGACCCCGGGGAGCTGGACCCGAACATTCTTGCTGCAGTCGCCTCTGTTGCTGCCGCAGCGGGCGGCCCAGACGACCTGGATGCCTTCCTGGAGCGCTACAGGCACCCACGCGATCCCCAGGAGGAGCTTCGTTACCTATATGCCATGGCCAGCTTCCGTGACCGCCGAGCAGTAGATCGTGTGCTCGACTTGGCGATCAGCGAGGTCCGTACGCAGAACGCGCCGTTCCTTATCCGCGATCTCCTCGCGAACAGGGACGCGGGTGAGATCACCTGGTCTTTTCTGAAGGCCCATTGGGATGAGGTGCTATCCAGGTTCCCAGACAACACCATCCCTCGCATGCTGGAGGGCACTCGCAGCCTCTGTGGATCCAGCGCCCTTGCTCAAGACGTGAAGACGTTCCTGGGCGATCATCCTTTGCGATCAGGCGAGCGCAGCCTCGATCAATCACTAGAACGGCTCGAGGTGAACCTGTTGTTCCGGCAAAGAGAGGCAGGTCGGTTTCGTGAAGTGCTGGCCCCTTTCCTTAGTGTCTTGGCATCGGAGTAGCGTCACAGTGACTGGGGGTCTTGCGAGGTGAGCAGACCGGTCCGTTGCCCGGCCTATCGAGCGCTGCCCGCCGCCGCGGTCGCGACCGCGCGACGCTGAGGACCATGGCGGCTCACCGGGGACCGGGCAGGTCGATGCCAATGGACCCGCGTCTGATGGCACTGGCCCGCAAGACCAAAGGCTTCATGCCAGACGACGAGGGCCTCGCTCTGTATCGAGCAGCGCTCGCGACTGTGACTAACTCGACCAAGTCTTGGGTGGAGGTCGGGGCCTACTGCGGAAAGTCGACCGTTTACCTCGGAGCAGCTGCGAAGAGCGTCGGAGCGGTGTTGTTCAGCGTAGATCACCACAGAGGCTCCGAAGAGAACCAGCCTGGATGGGAGCATCACGATCCCCTGCTTGTTGACGAGCACACCGGACGGATGGACACCCTTCCCAGCTGGCGTAGGACGATGAACGAAGCCGGGCTTGGCTCACACGTGGTTGGTGTGATCGGAGAGTCCGCTGTCGTATCGGCCCACTGGGCTGCGCCGTTGGCGTTCGTGTTCATCGACGGTGGGCACGGAGCAGAGCCCGCTTGGGCGGACCTGCGAGGATGGGCTCCACTGGTTGCAGCTGGTGGCACGTTGGCTATCCATGACGTGTTCGAAGATCCGAGCGAAGGTGGACGGCCGCCATGTGATATCTGGAGGGCGGCGCTGGCAACCGGGTGCTTTACGGAAGCAGGAGCCTGTGGAAGCCTCAGGCTACTGCGAAGGCTCGATGGCGGTGCTGACTGGGGCAGACAGGTCGGGCAGGTCCGGGAGGCTCTCGCCTCGGAACAAGCCAGCTGACGGTCCTGTTCCGTCCAGAGCATTCGCGGCGAGCACCACCGCAGCGGCGGTGTAGGTGCTGCGCTCGCCGCCTGGAAACGAAACTCGTTCCGGATATACGAGCCCTGTCCAGTAGGAGCCGTCATCACAACGCAGCCCCTTTGTCGTCTCGAACAGGGCGCGTGCTTCAGCTCGAAGGCCCAAGCAGTCGAGCGCGATGACGCACTCCGCTGTTTCAGCCGCCGTCACCCAGGGGCGTTCTGTGACGCACCGCACTCCCTTCCCCTCCATTACCATCTCTTGCCAGCGCTCGCGGATTCGTTCTGCACCCTTCGCGCCTCGTATGGCGCCAGCGAGCACCGGGTAGTACCAGTCCATAGCGTAGTTGCGCTTGGGCTCGAACAGATCGTCTTCTGCACAGAGCGCATGGCGGAGCCTGCCTGCTGCAAGCTCCCACTCGGGACGCTCGAGGCCCAGCTCTTCCGCGCACGCAACGGCGCAGCGCAGGCTCAGATAGATCGAAGACGACCCGGTGAGGAGCGCGTAGCGACCCGGCGTACCATCGGGCTCCAGGCACCAGAGGATCGCGCCATCCGGGCGCTGCCACGCGAGGACGAAGTCAATGGCTCTAGCGAGGAGCGTCCACATCTCCGTGAGAAAACCGGTGTCTCTTGTCTGGAGGTAGTGGAACCAGACGCCGGTTGCCGCGTACGCGCATACATTGGTGTCTTTGCGAAGATCCTCGATGCGATTTTCGAGGTAGTAGTTGTACCACGACCCGTCGGGCAACTGGGTAGATGCGAGCCAGTCATAGGCCCTCTCTGCCTCGGCGCGAAGCCCCGAAGCGCAGAGTGCCATCGCGGCCTCGACATGGTTCCATGGATCGCAGTGCCCGCCGGGGAACCAAGGGATCATTCCGTTCTCCAACTGGATGCGTGCGATCGTCTCTGCAGTCGCTGCAAGACCATGGTGCTCGAAAAGCTCACCGGCGCAGTTCGGAGTCCTCTCAGCTGCGTCGCCAGCGGCGGGATCTTGCGGCATCCGCGTCATCAGATCGTCTTTTCCAGGTAAACGACCAGGCTCTTGCCGATGAAAGGATCCAACAGCCGGCCGAGCGTACGGGTTATCGCTGGCCGGTCCACTATGTCCCAGACCAGAAAGCGATGGTAGGCCCTGACCAGCGGGTGGCTCTCTCGGTTCGGGCCAACGAAGCACCTGAGCCACCAGTAAGGCGAGTGAAGGCTGTGAGCGTGATGCAGGGCCACGGGCTCGAACCCTACCTCAGCGAGCCGTCCAATTAGCGTAGACCTCAAGTAGATTCGCACGTGGCCGCCTTTCACGCTGTGGTATGTGTCTGACAGCGCCCAGTTCACGAGCTCGGGACCAAACCTTGGCACCGTCACGGCCAACAGGCCGCCGGGGCGAAGCACGCGGTGGATCTCCGCGATGGCCTTTCGATCGGCTGGCACATGTTCGAGGACCTCTGCTGCTACTACGCGATCAAAGCTCGCGTCCAGGAACGGAAGGCGAAGAGCGTCTGCGTTGACTACCGACCCCGATCCTCCCCGCTGGACCTTGCCCTCCGCGGCGAGGGCGCCCATCAGCCCCCGCACGCTTGCCAAAGACGCGTTGTCAGCGTCGACGGCTACGACCCTCTGGGCGTGGGCCATGGCTTCGAAGGCATGTCTACCGGCGCCGCAGCCGATGTCAAGCAGGCGCCCTCCTGCATCGAGGCGCATTTTCTCGAAGTTGACCGTGAGCACTAGACGGTCACCGCTCATCGCCTGACTGAAGGCCGTCAAGGTCTGTGCCGACTTGGTTGCGCTCACGCATCGCAGATCGGACCGGCTGCGCAACGCCGAGAGCATCTCCGACGGGCGGAGGACCTTGGGGAAGCGCCGCGGTGACGGGCGGAAGATCTGCTGGCGTTCGAAGGTTCAACCTGGCGTTCTTTCCCTGGCGAGCATCTAGCTTCGAAAGCAGCACCCCGTACTCTTCCGCAGTCCTTCGTGCAGTAACTTGCCAGGTGAAGCGACCCAAGACCCTTCTGCGTCCTGCCTCGCCAAGGCGCGATCGCAGCTCGGCAGAGCCGAGGACAGTCGTTATCGCGTTCGCCAGCGCGCCGGGGTCGCCAGGCGGCACCAGGAGGGCAGTGAGCCCGTCGTCGCCTACGACTTCGGGAAGCGCCCCGCCGGTGGTCGCAACAACGGGAACGCCGCAGGACATAGCCTCGATCGCCGGCAGGGAGAACCCCTCGTAGAGTGATGGCACGACGGCAAGCTCGGCTTCAGCGTAAAGCCGGACGACCTCCTCGTCGCTGATCCCGCTGACGAAGCGCACGACGCCTTCTAGTCCGAGGCGATCGATCGCATCCCGCGTGGGGCCGCCGGTGCGCGGCTTGCCTATGACGACTAGCTCGGCGTCGCGGACAGAGCGTACCTTCGCCACTGCTTCCAGCAGGGGTATCAGCCCCTTCATGGGAACGTCAGCGCTCGCCGTTGTCATGATCCTTCCTGGAACCCTCCGGGTATGCTCCAGCGGACGGAACACGGCGTGGTCCACTCCAACGGGCACGACCGCCATTCGTGAGGGGTCTACGCCCATCTGGGAAGCTATGTCACGCTTTGACGACTCGGAGACAGTTACCACCCTGGCCATCCGACGCGCGACGCGTCCTTGCATGCGCAAGAAGCCGTACCACCGTCTGAGAGCAAGCCGCCGGCGAAAGCTGGTGGCGTGCTCCAGCTCCAATTCTCTGTCTACCGTGATCGGATGATGCAGCGTCTCGATCAGCGGCCAGCCGTCGCGCAGCATCCCGAGAAGACCGGCGCCGAGGCATTGGTTGTCGTGCACTAGGTCGAAGTCCCCCCGCCTACGAGCAAGCAGCTTTCTTGCTCGTAGGCTGAAAGTGAGGGGCTCCGGGAAGCCCGCTGTGCACATGATCCCAAACTCCAGCAGATCTGTTGGCGTGTGCAGCTCCCTCAGCTTTGGAACGCGAAAAGGATCTGGCTCTCTGTAGAGATCCAGGCTTGGAACCGGAACAAACCCCACACCGTCGTCGAGCACCGGGTACGGCGGCCCAGCGTACACCACGACTTCGTGGCCAAGACCGACCAGTTCGCGAGTTAGGTGCCTGGTGTAGACACCCTGGCCTCCGCAGCGGGGGTTACCCCGGTAGACCAGGAAGGCGATCCTGAGCCGGTCCGACGTATAACCCATGGCTCGCAAGCCTTCACCCGAAAGGCCATCTGGCGCAAGACGGATAGTGTGTAGTCTCATCGGTCCGCGGTACAGTCGATGAGGTGCTACCTGATTACGCGGACTACGAAGAGGCTACCGGGCTCAATTGGTACGGGGTGGACCCGAACCTCAGCTTTATCCTCGACCACCTCGTGCCAGACGAGAAGCAGAGGGTCTTCGCCGAGGACAAGGTGCTTTCCTTTGGCGAGTTGGCAGGCAAGACTCTGGCGTGCCGAGCTGAGCAAACGGACAAGCACGGTCCCGTCCTCGTGCGCTACGACCGCTGGGGTGAGGAGATCAACCGGATTGAGCATCATCCGACGTGGCTTGCGAACAAGGCCGATCTCGTGCGCAACGGCTTTGTCGGGCTGCCTGCGCATACAGGCCATTCGGTGCAGAACGTGCTGATGTCGGCCCTGTCCTATCTGGTGTGCCAGGCTGAGACCGCTGCCTACTGTGCCCTCGGGATGACCGTTGAGGCCGCCGATATGGTCAGGCGCTATGCCCCGGCCGCGGTCAAGGACGACTACTACCGGCGGCTCACCTCGCTTGACCCTGCGGAGGCATGGGAGGGAGGGATGTTCCTTACCGAGCGCCAGGGGGGTAGCGATGTCGGGGCCAATACGACGGAGGCGTTCCCAGACGGGGACGAATGGCTGATCCGGGGAGACAAGCACTTCTGCTCGAATGTGGATGCAGACCTGTTCATCGTTCTCGCTAGGCCCACCGGGGCAGGACCGGGTCCTAGGGGGCTCGCCACGTTCGCGATGCCACGGCGCCTTCCCGACGGCTCCTCTAACGCGTTCCATATCAAGCGTCTGAAGTCGAAGCTCGGTACGGTTGGTGTGCCGACGGCTGAGGTGACCCTCGATGGAGCGAGGGCCTGGCTGCTCGCGCCCCAGCAGCCACCGACGGTGGACTCCTTTCTCCAGCCGGATGGTTGGGATCCCGCTCGGGACGGCAAGGGCCTGCGCCGGATGATGGAGATGGTCGACCAGAGCCGGTACGGCGTGGCGCTCATGGGCCTCGGAATTCAACGGCGATCTTTCCTGGAGGCCGCTGTCTATGCTGCCCGTCGCCAGCAGTTCGGCGAACGCATAGACGCCTACCCACTTGTCAGGGAGGCGCTCGTGGACATGCTCGTGGATCTTGAAGGCGGGGCAGCTATGACCTTCGAATGTGCCGCCGCTCGAGACATATCGGCTGGCATCCTGAACCCGGGCGCCGGCCTCCCAGCCCGGGAGGAGGCGGGGCTCTTGAGGAGGATCCTTGTTCCGCTGGCAAAGATGCGGGCCACTAGAGTCGCCATCAGCACCTCCAGCAGGGCATTGGAAGTGCTTGGTGGCAATGGCTACATGGAGGACTGGCCGCTTGCTCGCCAGGTGCGTGACGCCCAGGCGAACACCGTTTGGGAGGGCACCGACAATATCCTCTGCCTCGATGTCTTGCGCGCCATGCGCAAGGAGAAGGCGCACGCGCCGCTGCTCGCCCGGATCCGGCGTGTTCTCGATGTGGCGTCGTCGCATGCGCTGCTAGCGGGGCCGGTGCAGGCGCTCGCGTCGGCGCTCACGTCATTCGATGAATCACTGGACTACCTGGTCATGGCGTCGCCTGACCTCGTCAACTTGCAAGCCAGAAGGTTCGCAGACTTTCTTGCCGACATCGCTGAGGGGACGTTCCTGCTGGAGGAGGCGTCATGGTCGCTCGAGCGCGACGGAGACGCCAGGAAGGCTTTCATGGTGCACCGGTTCACCAAGCGAACGTTTGGCTGCCCTCCATGTAGGGGCATCACCGACGAGGACCGTAGCGTGATCGACCTCTTCGCGCCCGTGGTGCGTTACGGCAAGATCGATCCCGAAGATGTCAGGTGATATGCGGGGAAGCGACCACAGGCGCAGCATGCTTCAGCGAGCGACGTAGCTTCCACGGCCTCTTGCCTGGCTGAGGGATAGATCAAAGTCTTCGTCGATGCCACCGCGCACTTCCTTGATCCAGGGAAGCCGGTCTCTCAGTATCCGCTCGACTCCGTCTCCGAGGGTGGCGGAGCTGATGGCGCAGGAGCTGCAGGCGCCTTCGAGCATGACCTCGACCACGCCGCCTTCGGTGTCGACGTCCACGAGCGTCAGGTCGCCGCCGTCTGCTTGGATAGCTGACCTGATCAGCTCTAGGAGCGTCATGAACTCCTTCATCCTTGCCTCGTGCTCAGTAGGCTCGGCGAGCTCTTCCTGGTTTACGAGCATTGCCGTTTCAGCGCTTGTTCCTGATTCCATCGTTTCTACCTCGGTTCCAGGCTAGCCGGCGCGGGAGGCCGTGCAAACGACGCCTTGGCACGAGTGCACGGGTGCGTTCACGTCGCTCGTTACGCAGGTGAAGCCATCCCGGGGGTCGCCTAATCAGTCCCTCCGGCGGAGCAAAGCTCGTCGGGCGCTTCCGGCTCGATGTCGAGGCGGCGACGGCGGGTCTCGGGCAGGGAGCGCAATACCAGCCAGATGATCGGGACCGCGGCCAGTGCCAGGATGCTCACCGCATTGCCAACACCGTCGAGGAGGTTCTTTTCCGCGAGGAGCCCGACGAGCGCCGGGCCGATCAGCGAGCCGGTGTTGGCAAAGCCGCTCCTTACCCAGGCGGCTGCCTGTGCCCGTGTGGCAGTAGGGAATGGTTCCGTGGCAAACGCTGACAATGCGGGCCCGATCCCCGATCCGAAGAACACCGCGAAGAGCAGGCTGATCAGCATGACGAGGTGGTTCACGCTCTGGAAGGCCGCTATGCCCGAGATCGCCATGCCGGCCGCGTAGCCGATTGCCGCAGGTCGCCTGCCCCACCTGTCCATGAGCACGCCGCAGGCGTAGTAGCCAAGAGCGCCGAACGCCGCCGCCGCGAGCACGAACCTGCCTGCTTCGCTGGAGCTGAGGTGTCGCTCGTGCTCCGCGTAAAACGTCCACCAAGCCACTCCGGCGGTTGTCGGAAGCGCTTGTAGGAACGAGACCGTGCCGACGGCCAGTAGAACCCGTGCGTATGGGCCTCGCCAGATCAGGAGAATATTGGCCAAGGAGGCGCGGGCTCTGGTAGCAGCCGTACGCAAGGCTGTCCTACGAGGCACCTGTGCCTTGGTGTTTGGCGGCGGCATCTTATCGCCGGCTCCTTTTTCGCGCTCCATGGCCTGGAAAGCGAGCGTCTCCTGCAGCTTCCGCCGGGCTACTGCTATGAGGGCGAGTGGTACGATGCCGACGAGGTAAAAGGCGCGCCACGTCAGCGGGCTGTGGGCGAGCCCTCCAGCAAGCAGCGCCCCGGCAAGGACAGCTCCTAACGGGCCGAGGAGCAGCAACTTGCTCAGGGCCCTGGCTCGCTTCTCGATCGGGAACTCTTCGACCACGACGGTGACGGCCACGCCGAACTCAGCGCCGATGAAGGCCTGCGCAGCGAACTGGCACGCGGCAAAGGTGGCTAGGTTCCAGGTTGCGGCCGTCAGGCCGGTGAACGCCGCGTAACCGACGATCGACCAGGTGAGCACGCGTTTACGGCCGATGCGATCAGACATTCGCACGATGAAGAACGCTACGAACTGTCCTGCCTGTATCGGTATGTTGGCTAGACCAAGCGAAGCTACACCCGCGTGGAAGTTGTGCTGAATTTGTGGCAATAGCAACCCGCGTAGCTGGGAGTCGTAGCCGTCGAAGAGCGCCGATGGCAGGAGCAACACGAACAGCAGTCGCAGGTATGCTCGTGATCGCACGGCTCCGGACGGTTCCATCTGCTCCGCCGGTATCATGCCAGGTGATGCTACCGGAGGACGATCTTGCGTGTGGGTCCGGGCGGCGTGTGGGTCCGGGCGGCGTGTGGGTTGTGACGAGTTTACGCCAGCATGCTCCGGGCTGCACTCCTCTGCACAACTGGCGGACGTTACGGACTCCCGGACGGCCCGCAATCGGTGGCCCAGCGCTGTATGGCGACGGACGGCACGGCAGTGGCGGATGCTGACGGCGCTGTTGTGTCCATGCGATCAGCCTCGCCGGCGCATTGGGGCTACGGTCGTCGCCGGGGCGTTCGACGCCGGAAGCCAATCGACGGGACCGCCATCTTCCTCATCCGTCGACAGGACCCGGCCAAGGTGAACGAGGCGGGCATGGCGCTGGCCGACGAGACCAGCTACCCGTGTCTCGCCGGTTCACCTGGCTGATCTACCAGATCGTGAGGGCCGTGCAGCTGGCGAGTAGGTCGAAGTCCCGGTCAGAATGCAGAAGCGGCACCCCGTTACGCACGCACGGGGCGGCGATGAGGCAGTCGAGCGTCTTTCGGATGGTGACGCCGGCCCGCCGAGCCTGGCGGTAGAGTTGAGCGGCCAACGTGAAGTCGTCGAGCGTTTCGAGCCGCAGTACGGGGAAGGCTGCGAGGTGGTCGGCTACCGTCTTGGCCTCGCGCTCTGAGCGCAGGCCCTGGAGCACCTCAGTCAGCACCACGTCGGTGATCGCCACTGGAGCGCCCTGCTCAATGAGCTCCACGCACCGCTGAGCGGCCACCGAGTCAGTGCCGCTGAGCACGTCAATCCACACACTGGTGTCCACGGCGATCACGGTCGTCGTCGCCAAGTGGGCCCTGCTATGCCCCCACGCCCGGTCCGGCTCTTGGCCAAGTTTCCCTCCCAGTGGACCTTGCCGCGCAGGCCCAAGATTTGGGTGCGTCGATCCCGGTCGACGAGCTCTCGCAGGGCAAACTCAACCGTCTCGCGCTTGGTCGCCGTGCCGGCGACACGCCGGGCCTCGGCCAGCAGGTCGTCGTCGATCTCGATGTTCGTCCGCATACACAACAGCTTACACCTTTATTACTCATAAGATACACATAGTCTGTTGGCAGTGGACTGCCTGATGGAGCTCCTGTCTTTCGCAATATTGTTGTTCAAGGCTCGAGGGCTATGGGGAAAACAACCACGGCAATGCACCGCGAAGGCTCGCTGATCGCACTTGACGACCCGGGAGCGCACGAGATTGTTCTCGCCGGACCTCGCCGGTTCCTCGAGGGGACACCGCCAATCGTGATCGACGAGTGGCAGCACTGGCCAGGCTCATGGGACCTGGTGCGCCGGGCCGTGGACCAGGATCCCTCACCAGGACGTTTTATGCTTACTGGCTCCGTTAGCCCCGTTGTCGGTCCAGCTCACTCGGGTGCGGGAGGTATCGTGCCGATGCAGATGCGTCCGCTCTCACTGGCCGAACGAGGCGTCGAGACGCCAAGCGTCTCGACGAAGTCGATTCTTGCTGGCAACAGGCCGGAGCTTCTTGGTGAAACGCATATCGCCCTCGAGGACTACGTCAGTGAAATCCTGAACGGCGGCTTCCCTGGCATGCGCGCCACTAGCTAGCGGGCACAGGCGGCAGCGCTCGATGGATATCTCAGCCGCATCGTCACAGCCGACTTGCCGGAACTGGGAGCTCAAGTCCGGCATCCCGAGATGCTCAGCCGCTGGATGCATGCCTACGCTGCCGCAACCTCGACGACCGCTTCCTACGAGACCATCCGGGATGCAGCGCGACAAGCGGACAGGCCGAGAAGCCAGCTACAAGACGACGACAATCCCGTACCGTGAGGTGCTACGGCGGCTCTGGATCCTCGACCCCATCCCAGCGTGGGCTCCGACGAACAACCGCCTCGCGCGACTCAACGGAGCCCCAAAGCATCAGCTTGTGGATCCAGCGCTCAGCGAGCGCTTGACAGGCGTGAACGCGCAGGCCTTTCTCCGTGGCGGTGGTCCGAGAACCATACCGCGTGATAGCACGTTTCTCGGGGCACTGTTCGAGTCACTCACCGCACTGAGTGTGCGAGTGTACGCTCAGGCTGCCACGGCCCAGACGTCGCACTGCAGGACCAAGGGCGGCAAGCACGAAGTTGACCTCATAGTTCACACTCCCGACGGGCGCGTACTTGCAATCGAGGTGAAGCTTTCCGCGAGCGTCGAAGACGCGGATGTGCGGCGCCTTCACTGGCTGCGTGAGCGGCTCGGGGACGACTGCGCCGACGCCATTTTGATCACGACAGGCCGCTATGCCTATCGGAGGCCTGACGGAATTGGCGTTGTGCCCCTCGCGCTGTTGGGCCCTTGAGCCCAGGTCACCTAACATGGTGCAGCGAAGTTCGGCTGAGCCTTATGCGCTCACCTTGGGTTTCGACTCATGGCGGCTGATGGTCTCGACAGCCACCAGATCGCTGCCCGCCTCGATGCCAGTCGGGTGATCGTCTCGAAGTGGCGAAAACGCTACTTCGAAGAGGGCCTTTCTGGCCTCGGGGAGCGCTCCCGGGGTGGTCGACCTCCGGTCTCTTCCCCCCTGAGGTAGCTGTCTCTCGGGAAAACTGCTGTCCGTTCGCGGGCCCTACTGACCACAAGTGGGGAGTCTTGCGTGGCGCCTGTCGTCCCAGCAGACTTTCCCTGGCCGGGGTCACTTCGAGCCCCTGAGTGGGAATGGCCCTGATCCTGCACGATCTTGGAAGAAGCGGCGCCCTTACGAGGCCGTGGGAACGGAGGATCGCTCCTTCGGTACGGCGACGTGTCGGCGGCCGCTTGGCGATCTCTTCTGGTACCGTCGAGGTCGTGGCAACCGGCTGGCTCCGCTCAATTCGCGGCTCGTTGCGTAGCCCACCTCGCCGTCTTTCTGCTGTCCGGGCCGTTCTTATAACGCTTTTTGTAACTGCAGTGCTCTCTTGGTTCGAGAGCGGGACACGTACCTTCACCTGGCAGGCGGAGTCGATTGTCAGCGTGCCGGTGGCGGCGATGTTCATTGTTTCGGCATTGAACCGGCCCAAGCGAATCTCGTTGAGGGCATGGGCGAGAGCGCTACGCAGGTCTGCTGGCTCGAGACCGGGCACAGAGGCTGCGGGTCCAAAAGAGGCTGCGGGTCCAACAGGGCTGCTTCCTCATGCATGTTCCCCCGTGAACCGGGCATCCGCTGTGGAGCTGAGAACGAGCCTCGCGGTGTGGTGCCTCTGGTGCGTGGCTATGATCGTTCTGGAGCTTGTAGAGCTGTTCTACCTGCCACGTTCGCAACACCCCACGGCGAGCTCGATCATTGCGCCTTTTCTTGCTGGCTCGCGTCCCGTCCACGCTGCGGCCTTCTTCGCATGGATGTGGATAGGAGCGCTGTTCTCGGCGCGATGGTGACAGCCGTTGTGAGCATTAGCCCGTATTTCGTCGGGGTCGCAGCATGGTGCGTTCTCGCCCTGCTCGCTATCGTGATCGAGATCATGGCGCGGTTCGGGACGCGTGATCTATTGACTATGGGACAGGTGCTTCGTTGTGTCATGCGCTCTACGGTTGGCAGGTGGGTGATCGTCCTCGGGTGGATGTGGGTAGGGTGGCATTTTTTCGTGAGGTGACGGATCCCAGCAGGAGGAGCATGATCCGAGGTTGAGGCCGGGAGCCCGAGCCCGGAGAGCCGGAGCCCGGAGCGGCCCCGTCTTGTCGAGCGATGCCCGAGCGATGCCAGGTCGACCTCAGCTGATGAAGAACCCGGTTTCGCCACGGGGTTCTTCATCGAAGATCTCGATCTTGGTGACATAGGCGCGTGGCGGACCGTGCCTGCACCAGTTGACGAGCTGCTGGACCGCTTCCGGAGGTCCCTCCATCGCGATCTCAACACGGCCATCTGGCAGGTTTTGCGCGCTGCCCGAGACACTGAGCTCGAGCGCGATCCGCCTGCAAGTTTCACGAAAGAAGACGCCTTGGACCCTGCCGCTGACGAAGACCCTACGGCGCGCTGGCATCGATCTCCGACGCTGGATTTCGCGTGGTGGCTTGGCGCCCGCCGTCCGCTAGCCCACCGCCGTCCGCTAGCCCACCGCCGTCCGCTAGCCCACCGCCGTCCGCTAGCCCACCGCCCGTAATGCCGCCACCCACCTGGCAGCGGCTCGCTACCGCATCGCCTACCTGCTCGCCGTTGGTCAGCGTGGCGCTGTCAGTGTGCGTGCGAGTGGCGGTGTCTACGGCGCAGGGCTCCTCGTCATCGCCGACGCACCTCTCGCATTCGGTTTCGAGCGTTGCATGGCTTATCGAAAAGGGCTTCAAGATTGCGCACTTGACCGTTCCTGCCACTGCCTGAGCGGCCTCTAGGTCGGGGCGCCCCGAGAGCACGAGGTGGGCAGAGAGCGCCCTTACCTCGCTGGAGAGGCTCCAGACGTGGAGATCATGCACCTCGGAGACCCCTGGCACTGCTTCCATTGTCGTGGTCAAGTCGGACAGGTCCATGTCGTGAGGGGTGGACTCCAGTAGAACGTCAACGCTTTCTCGCATCAGGTTCCAGGACTGGACGACGATCATGGCGCCGATCCCGAGCGAGATGGCTGGATCGATTATCTGCGTGCCGGCCGTGGTCGATATCACGAGACCAGCCGTCACCACTCCGAGGCCTGCCAGAGCGTCTGCTGCCATGTGCCAGGTCGCTGTGCGCATGTTGAGGTCCTTCGACCGATCGTTCAGGACGACGACTGATAGAACATTGACCACGAGTGCAACCGCGCCGACCAGTGCCATCACGCCGCCGTTGACGGTACCGGGATGTGACAGCTTGTGAAGCGCTTCCCAGGCGATGACCGTCGTGATAGCAACCGTGAAACTTGCGTTTGCGAGCGCGGCCAGAATCGTGCCCCGGTGGTACCCGAACGAGCGTCGTGGCGTTGACGGCCTCGTCGCCCATCTCACTGCGATCAATGTGCCCGTGATCGCAGCGACATCCGCGAGATTGTGCCCCGCGTCTGCAAGGAGAGCCAAGGAATGCGCCCAGATCCCGAAGCTGGCCAGCACCACGACGAGCGCGGCGTTCAACGCCAGAGATACGCCGAGCCGTGAAAGGCGGGTCATCGAAGACGCCGGTAGCGACACACGATGTCCATTCTAGGTGCGTCAGGCCGGTTCATCAGGGCTTGTGCTCCCGGTTGGCACGGCTTGCAACGCTGCCCGCATCGTGCGTTACATGTCATTATGTGCATCAGTGTCGGTCCTGTCCGTAGGTGGGGGCAGCAGGCTTGGGGGAGCCTCGCTCGCCTTTTTCCTCCGCCTCTTCCAGCTCGGCCAAGGTAGCGATGGACCCGAGCGCACAACGGGCGGATGCTGGCCGCCACCTGGCGATGATCGGTGCGCGCTTTGGTGTGGGAGATAACCCTGTGGGTTCGAGCCAGGTCCACAGCGGCCACGTTCACGATACGTACATCGTGAGCTATGGCTCCGAACGCGACTTCCGGCGCTACGTGCACCAGCGAATTAGCCCGATCTTCGCTGACGTCTCGGGGCTGATGTCGAATTTGGCGCTCATCTGCGTGCACCTCGAGGGAAAGTACGCAGGAGGTGCGCTGTCCACCCCCGGCGCCGGCGGCGCCAGCGAGGGAGGCAGCCCTCGCCGGCGGCCGCTGCGGATGCTGAGGTCCAGCGATGGTGAGCACTACTGGGTTGATCCGGACCAGCGGGCCTGGCGGACGTTCGAGATGGTGGAGGGAGCGCACCCGTGCGAGCAGGTGCTCACCCCTTTCCAGGCGTACCAGGTGGGCGCGGCGTTCGGCAGCTACCTGGCAACGCTCGACGATCTGGCCCCGCCGGCGCCGGCAGGTGCGTCTCGAGCGCCTGTGCTCTTTGAGACCATCCCACGCTTCCACGACCTCGACCGGTACCTTGCCGGCCTGGAGGAAAGCGCACAAGAGGACGTCGCCGGCCGGATGGCGCAGGATGGGAGCGCGGCGACCCTGAACGAGGTGTTGCGTAGGCGCTGGATAGCCGATGAGGTGAGAGGGGCGATCGCAGCTGGCGTCCTTCCGAAGAGAACGGTCCACAACGACTGCAAGTCGGCCAATGTCCTCTGTGACGACATCACCGGTGCATGGGTATGTGTCATCGACCTCGACACCACTATGAGCGGGTACGTGATGCACGACTTCGGCGATATTGTCAGGACTTGTGCCACCTCTGCGGCCGAAGACGAGGAAGACCCCAGGCTGTCGTGCATCGATCTCGATCTCTTCGCTGCAGCAGCCACGGGCTACCTGAACGAGTGCGGGTGGTTGCTCTCGGATGTGGAGCTGGACAGCCTGGTGCTGGGCGCTCTGGCAATGTCCTACGAGGCAGCGGTGCGCTTTCTCACGGACTACCTGCGCGGTGACACGTACTTCCATGTAGAGTCTCCCACACATAACCTGAGGCGATGCCGGGCGCAACTCGCCCTGCTCGACTCGATCGTCGTGAACAGGGCCGAATTGGCCGGCATCGCCCGTGGTTGCCAGATTGCCTGCTTGGGTGACAGCGGCTCAGGCGGTGGCAGATGAGCAGTCGTAGATCATGTTTGCGTGGATCATCTCCGTCGTGCCCGTTGTGTGCGTTGCCCCGCCGCTGGTGTTGTCGCACCCGCCCCCGCCCCCGCCCAGATCGCCGCCGAACACCGGGTCGGCGCCATCGTAGAGGAAGCCTGGGCCGCCGAAGGGGTTGAGCTCCCCGTACCAAAGCTGCGGGTTGTTGCCGAGCGCCTCGAAGTAGCCGTTGAGCACATTGAAGAACCCGGTGACGCTGTAGCTGACTCCGTTCGAATCAGTGACGAAGTTGCTCGTGTTGCAGCCCGCGATACCGCAGAAGTTGGCAAAGTCCTGGGAGATCGAGCCGACCTGAGATGAGCTCATGCCCTGTCCCTGTCCCCAGGTCTGCTGGAGCACTGAGGACTCCTGCTGGACGAGCGTGAGAAAACCACTCAGGACGGTCGTTGACTGGTTGATCTGGGCTTGGCTCTGGCCAAGGGCCTCGCCGAAGTACTGTGCCTCGGCCGATGCGACGCTCGAGATCTGAGCAGAGGTCAGGTCGGCGGGGTTGCTGGGCAGTTCGCTGGCGTAGTTCTCCATCCAGTACGCGAAGTTGCCGATCGCGTTGATCTGGCCTTGGCTGGCGCCGGCGTCCGTCAGGTCCTGTACTACGTAGTTGACGAAGCTGCTGAAGCTGGAGAAGTTGGCCAGGTTCAGCTGGCTGGTGATCCCAGCCTCCTGGAGCACCGCCAGCTCGGCAGATTGCTCGGCTGCCAGGGAGCTGAAAGCGTGAGATGCAGTCCTGCTGGCGACGCTCGCCTGCGATCCTGATCTCGCCGGGCTGCTGGCGCCAGGTGTCGTTGTCCTAGAGCTGCCTATTGTACCCGTATGTGGCGCCGGAGTTGCGCTGCGTGCGCCGTGGCCGATCGGGGCACGATTGCGAAAGGTCGTGTCGCCAGTCCCTCGAGGGGTGTACGGCACCTCGCTCATCGCAGCGAATGACGGAGCCTGCCTCGTTGCCTGGTCAGTTCGGCTGCCTACGGCGCGTGCTGAGTGGCTGCTCGCCGCCCAGGCGGCGCCCAGCGTACCGAGCGCCACTGCTGATACGGCTGCCGACATGAGCAGCCTGCGACCTCGGTGACCACGTGAATGCGACTTCTGGTTCTTGTTCATCTCTACCTCCACTGTGTGAATCCTTCAGGCTCATTTCTTAGTGAGCCTCCGTTCAGGATGCGTCGAGAAGGCTCCGTGCGGAATCCCTCCGTCGTGCACAGCTGCCTTGCTCATGGGGATAGGTAGATCTAGCGCCGGGGCAACAGTGTCGCCGGGGCACAGTGTCAGAGCTCTTGCGCCTGGAACCCGAGGGAGATGTCCGGACCTGCCCAGTCCGGGTCGGCGTGGCCATCGTTGTAGCACTGGATCAGGTGCTCCAGCCACGCAACGCTGCGCACCAGCCCCCCGGCGCGGTTGCGAGCGAGCCATAGTTCCCGATAGTGCTCGGTCAGGGATGCAAGCTCTCGTGCAAAGTGGTCTCGTTGTGGCGCCGGCACTGAGTCGAGCGTCCCATCACCCTGCAGCCTCGACAGCGCATCCCTGGTGAGCAGCGATACCAGCGCGGCGGAGGCTCGGAGCTCATCCATGACGAGCGCGCCGTCTTCCGAGCGAGGCTGTGCGGCGTCCAGGCTTGCCACAGCGCGAATGAGGTGCTCTTCCACCTTTTCGAGGTCCTCGGCTCGCAGGCCGACCGTGAAGCCGTCCCCCAGCGTGAGCTGTGGGAAGTACAGGTGTAGGACCAGCGTCGAAAGGTTCGGGAACTGGCAGCTCAGCAGATCGTAGGTGTTGCCGAGAGCAATCAATGCGCCACCGATCTCCATGGATGGATCATCGAGCACGTGTAGCGAGAGAGCAGCTGCCAGATCGATCGAGCGGTTCTGCTCCCAGCACCACGAGACGGCCGCGGCGTACGCGAAGCCTGGATAGCTGATGGGCAGGTGCTGAAGGTGCCCCATATCGCCCCAGTCGGTGACGAGATAGCCTGTTGCGCCGCCGGCAAGGCCCTCTGCTGCGGCTTTGCTGCAGTTGCGGACCATGTTCCCGGTCCTTCCCAGGATGCTCAGCCAGCTGGACGTTCCTGGGCAGACCCATGTCTCTCTTCCCCCGGCGGACAGCTCGGACAGCTTCTCGCCGAATGGGTGCCAGTCCTCATACCCCCACTCACAGACGACGACATCCTCTGGGAGCTGGGGAACCAGTGACCGGTCGGCCGAGATGCGATCGCCCCAGACCAGCATCGTCCTTTGGTCCATCTCGCGCGACTCCCGGAGCTGGCGCATCCATGTCATGTACTCTGCGCCTGATCCTGGTGGCAGCTCCCACGGCTCATCGAGTCCCACATGCATCTTATTGCTGGTGAAGCAGCTTCCGAGCTGGCCTAGCAGGTCGCGCACGAGCTCCAGGGATCCTGGGTTCGACGGGTCCAGCGTGCTGGCAGGGTGCCTCAGTCCGAAACCGTCCACACGCCCCTCGGGAGCGATCGCAAGGCTGTGGTACCTCGGGTGCCACAGCCACCGTTCCATATGTCCGAGGGTGTTCTGGTTTGGAACCAGCTCCATGAAGCGGGCCCTGCAGAACGAGTCCAGACGGGCCAGGTCGTCAGCCGTGAGCGCGCTTGCCGCCGCCCACACGGCGTCGTGACCGCGGTACGCGAAGGTATGCTCCATGTAGAGTTGGAGCTGGTTGACCTTCCACGAAGCGAGCAGCTCTACGAGCTGCTCGAGGGTGGCAATGGTTGGGACCTTGTCCCGGGATATATCGATCATCACGCCCCTCACCGGGAAGTCTGGCCAGTCACTGATCCTGCAACTGGGCAAGCCGTGGGGATTGAGGTGCCTGAGCTGGGCAAGCGTGCATCGCCCGTAGAACGCGCCGGCCTCGTCGGGCGCTGTGATCACGATGCCGTCGCGGTCCACCTCGAGCACGTACCCTTCGGCCTTGACGGGAGCAGATGCGTCGATGACTACGCGCTCGTCACAGTCGTCGACCAGGTCTGACCCAGGGTTCACGGAGCGAGGTCTCGGGAGAAGCCCATCCAGTATCTCCCGGGCCCGCCTGGTATCCGCGGTCATGCGATCACCTCAGATTTCCGCGCCGGTGGCCTTCGGGCGCTTCTCGTAGACTATGTACGCCTCTGCTATCTTGCCCCCAAGTCTGGCATAGGCGGAGATGACGCTGACCCATGACACCTTGACGCGGCTCCTTCCCTGCTCTCGTAGGTGCACGACGGCCGCATCGAGGATCCGTGCCCCGACGCCCTTGCCCATCAGGTCGGGTCGTACTGCTACGGGGCCGAGCACACCGTGCCGGTTCACGTCGAGCGCGCAGAAGCCACTGATCCCGTCCTCGTCCTCGGCCACGAGCAACATGGACTTGTCCAGAGCCCTCATGACCTCCTTTTTCCAGAAGCGCCAGTGGGTGTCCATGAACGAAGCGAGGTGGCTGCGATCGTCCTCGGTGGCCAGCTTCGCGCCCCCTCCAGAGACTCCGCCCAGTGTGCTCAGGTCGATCATCATGTCGAAGTTCACCGCGGTCCGCTGGTACTTGAACCGCTCGAGGAGGCACTGCATAGCGGTCCAGGAAAGCTCCACGCCGGGAAAAAGGTAGTAAGGCGCGTCAGCCCCAATGGTGATCGTGGAGGCTGTCGCGAGATCGCGTTCGGCAGCCTCGAGAAGATCGTGGCCATGTCCCCTGCGCTGGTACGCGGGGTCGACTACGAGAAGCTTGACGAAGCCTCGGACTTCCCCGTTCGCTTCGTTCTCCTGAACAGAGGTCGCTACGACCGCCATCGTCGGGTCTCCGCGAACGCAGGCGGGTTCGTCTCGCGCGAAGAGACAGCCCAGGATCTCTCCGGCGTCCGGCGGATCCGGCAACGCTCTGCGGCAGAGCTTGGCGATCTCGCCAGCACTGGTCGCGTCCAGCGCATCGAGTGGTGTAGCGGACCTCACGCAGGCGCCCTGTGAGCACCCCAGAGCGGATCTGGGATAACGCCTGCTGCAACAAGGTCCTCGACCTGCTCCCGCACGGCCTTGAGATCCGCTCCGTGCGTGACACCTATGCACCGTCCTGTTGAAGCCAAGATCCGGACTCTCTCAGGGCGCGGCCGGGAGATCATCTCTCCGACTACGTCCGGAAGCAGCAGCTCGTCGCTGTTGTCGACACCTGAGCCGCTGTGGAGCTCAGAGAAGTGGTCAAATGCCTCTTGGAGCACGGGGAAGATAGATGGCAGGAAACCCCACATGTTCACGGACACGAGCTCGTCGCCTTTCAGGGCAACCGTGGCATCGTTGTTGCTGGCAGAGAAGGCGCCATCGTCGCGCACGGTGATCGTCTGCTCTGTGATCGCGGTCAGGTAGCCGTCGGCGTCCTGGTCGCAGGTTGCCCTCTTCACCGGCCCGTGACCTACGATCGTGTTCCGGAGCTTGAAGCCTACTAGGACATGGCTTGGCGGGTCCTGCCCCCCGCCCGTCTGTTGCTCCTGCCCCCCGCCCGTCAGATGATCGTAAAGCAGCTGGTATGACGCGGCCCCGTAGAGGTCATCCGCATTGACCACACCGAAAGGGGCGCTGATGGCCGCACGCGTGGCAAGGACTGCTTGGGCCGTTCCACGAGGCATTCGGGCCGCTGTCGCGGCGATACTTGTCCCTGAGGCGCCAGGCATCGCCGCTGATTCCTGGCGTATGAGATCTACATGGAGATCGGCTGGCCAGCACCTCTTGATGTGGTATTCGAGCGTTGCTTCGATCTCGGCCCTGACAACCATCACCACCGACTCGAAGCCTGCCTCCATCGCATCGCGGACCGAGAGGTCGATTATCGCCTCTCCCCGCGCGCCTATTGGGGCCAGCGGTTTCAGGCCGCCATAGCGCCGGCCCAGACCTGCTGCCAAGATCACCAGCGCAGGTTTCTCAGGACACTGTCCTTTGCTTTCGGATTTCACAACGGATTTCACACGGTCTCGCCTCCTCGTGGAGCTTCTCGAACACTTTAGAGGACTGGCGTTTGCCGGCGTGGCCATCGAGGATCGGTAGGTGCTAGAGTACAAGTGGTGAGCCGTACGACTTGCCGCACGGCGATCCCAGCTGAACGCACGAGGATCGCCACCGACCCACGGGGAGACGACAGGTCCGGCATGCGTGAGCCCGGAGACCAGTCGGGCGCCCGAGATCAGGCCGACACCGGGGGCGCCCCGGTGGGCGCGCCCCGGTCCCATCGCGAGGTCATGATCGTCTTTTCAGGCCTCCTGCTGGGCATGCTGCTTGCCGCGCTGGACCAGACCATCGTTGCGACCGCTCTGCCCACGATCGTCGGTGACCTCGGAGGTCTTTCCCACCTGGCGTGGGTCGTCACCGCCTACCTGCTCACGGCAACGGCGTCTACTCCGCTGTACGGAAAGATCGGCGACATGTACGGCAGGAAGCTGATCTTCCAGGCGGCCATCGTTATCTTCCTGGTCGGCTCGGCGCTTTCGGGGCTCTCGCAGAACATGACGGAGCTGATCGCCTTCAGGGCGTTCCAGGGTCTTGGCGCAGGGGGGCTCATGGTCGGTGCGCAGGCCATCATCGGCGACATCGTCTCTCCGAGGGAGCGTGGCCGCTACCAAGGCTACATGGGCTCAGTGTTCGCGCTGGCGAGCGTTGCCGGTCCTCTGTTGGGTGGGTTTTTCGTAGACAACCTTTCATGGCGCTGGGTCTTTTACATCAACCTTCCGATCGGCCTGGTCGCTCTTGTAGTGACCAGCGCTGTAATGCACCTTCCCAAGAAGCGGTCGCCGCATCGCCTGGACTACCTGGGGACGGCGCTGCTGACTGCGGCCGTGACGGGAGTGATCCTCCTCACCACCTGGGCTGGGACCGAGTATGCGTGGCTGTCGCCGCAAATCCTTGGCCTGGCCGGCGCAAGCGCGCTCCTGCTGATGATCTTCGTGCGCGTCGAGCTGCGAGCCCGCGAGCCCGTTCTACCGATGCACCTGTTCCGGAACCGGCTTTTCGATGTGGCGAACGGCGCCGGGTTCCTGCTGGGCTTTGTGATGTTCGGTGCGATCGTCTTCGTGCCCCTTCTGCTTCAGGTGGTCTACGGGTCGAGCGCGACCATCTCCGGGCTGCAACTGCTTCCAGTGATCGCCGGCATGATGATCACCTCTATCCTCTCGGGAAAGATGATCACCAGGCTTGGCGCCTACCGCATCTTTCCCATCATCGGGATGGCGTTGGTGGCCGTCGGCATTTACCTGATGTCACTTCTCGGCCCTCACTCCAGCTACTATCTCGCGGCGGCCTACATGCTTGTTCTCGGCCTTGGCATGGGCCTTGTAGTTCAGGTGCTCGTGCTCGTCGTTCAGAATGCTGTTGAGTATCGCGACATGGGCACCGCCACCTCGTCGTCGACGTTCTTTCGTACCATCGGTGGCTCTTTCGGCGTCGCGATCTTCGGTGCAGTCTTCTACAACCGGCTCGGGTACAACCTGCCGCGTGCGCTGCCGCGTGCGGCACGAAAGCTCGTGCACGTGTCCAGCCTGCAGAATCCTGCTGTCCTGGCTAAGTTGCCTCCCAGGATTCACCGAGGGATCATCCTTGGCTTCTCGCAGTCGATCCACACGGTGTTCCTGTGGGCCGCGCCGTTGGCCTTCGCGGGTTTTCTGCTGGTCCTTCTGTTGAAAGAGATGCCGCTGCGCGACACCGTGGGGAGCCAGCGTCCGGTCGAGTGACCGTCCGTTCCAAGCATCGGTCCCGAGCGCTGGCTCAGCATCGGTCCCGAGTCCCCAGCCTCAGCCGGTAAGCTTTCCCCGGTAGTGCCGCGCGTCGTTCTGGTCGCTAGAGTGTGGCTGTCGAGGAGCTGTACGTAAGAACAATCAGAAGAAGGCGAAAGGATGGAGGACGAGCAGTAGCATGAGACTCGCGCGCGCGCGGTGGGAATCCCGTATTGTGCTGGTTCGTCTGGATTCAGACTTGGAAGCTCCTGATGATGCAAGCGACGGAGCATCGCCGGTTGGCGTCGTTCTCGCGAGTGAGTCGAGCCATCCCGCTGCTGATGTCCTGAGGGAGGCGTTGGCGTCAGCGGTCGACCTGCGAGGCCCGGGCATCGCCGAGGTCGCGCTGGCCGATCTCGAGTTGCTCAGCCCGGTGGCCAACCCGTCCAAGCTGCTCGGAGTGGGCGACAACTACGCTGACCATGCCGACGAGCTCGGTGACGAACGCCCTCTGGCTCCTTTGCTGTTCCTGAAGGCGACGAGCGCCATCATAGGTCCTCTGGACCTGGTGACCTTCAGCCTTGCTGACTCTCAGCAGGTTGACTTCGAGGCGGAGCTTGCGGTGGTAATCGGCGCCCGCTGCCGGAGTGTGCCTTCTGAGGAGGCCCTCGAACACGTTCTGGGCTACACCCTGTGCAACGATGTGTCGGCGCGTGATGCGCAGTACGAGGTTGGTGGTCAGTGGATGAGGGGCAAGTCCTTCGACACCTTCGCGCCTCTCGGACCCTGGATCGTGACGCGAGACGAGATTCCCGCTCCGGTCGACCTTCGCATCACCTGCAAGGTCAACGGCGAGACCATGCAGGACAGCAGGACGTCGCGGATGATCTTCGGCGTCGCGGAGATCGTGGCCTACGCCTCACGGTTCATGACGCTGGAGCCGGGCGATGTCATCTCGACCGGGACGCCCTCGGGTGTCGGTTCGGGCCGCAAGCCGCCCGTTTTCCTGCGCGATGGCGATGTTGTAGAGGTCGAGGTGGAGCGCGTGGGCGCGTTGAGGAACGTCGTGAGAGCCGTTGCCGACAGAGCGCCGTCCTCTGGTGGCTTGCGAACCGCCTGAGCTACGCTTGCCTCAGCCAGCAGGTGTTGGTGGCGGAAGGCATGCCTGCGCGGGCGGGGCATTGCGGGGCATTGACAGTGGTGCAGATGATCTAACAGGTGATCCAGGAGGAAGACACGAGAGTGGTTGACGCAAGACCATCGAACGAGTTTCGATCTCTGGGCTTCGAGGCTTCCCGGGCAGCGGATCTAATGGCGGAGCATGGCGTCGGTGCGGTGCTCGTGAGCCTGCCCGAGAACGTCTATTACACGACCGGCTACCCCTGTATCACTGGTACCGGAAATCCGATCCTGTTCAATCTGAGGAATCGCCTGCCAGCGTTTGCGTGCATCGGGTCGGATGGCGCGCCGGCGCTGCTCTGCTGGGCGTTCTCCACCTATGGCGTGACCTTTGGCGCCGAGAGAGTGGTGGGCTACGAGGACCTGGACACTGCGGTCAGCTCGGTTCGCCAAGTGGTCTCGGAGCAGCTCAGCGCCGGCGAGAAGCTCGGCATCGAGTCGACATGTCCCCACTACGTTCTCGAAGCTCTGGCGGAGGACGGCATTGGCTCCGAGAGGTTGGTCGTGGTCGACTCGCTTCTAAGATCCTTGCGCCTCATCAAGTCTCCTCGCGAGCTGGAGGTTCTCGAGAAGAGCCTGGAAATTGCGGAGTCCTGCGTCGACGAGTTGTTCTCCGTGCTGACCGTCGGTTCGTCGCGCCTAGCGCTCATCAACGAGGCCAAGCGGTACCTCTTCGAGCGCGGGGTCGACGGGATAAGCCACATAACCATCTCCTTCGGTACAGAGAACCCGGAGATCGCCATCGACGAGACCCTTGCCGAGAACAAGCTCATCACCTTGGACGTAGGGGCTATGGTAGGCGGCTACTGTTCTGACAACCGCCGTTACGGGTTCTCGGGCGAGATCCCAGAGCAGATCAGCCATCTCTACGAGTCGATGGTCGGAGTCGTGGACTCGATCGGGGCGGTCCTGAAACCTGGAACGCCGTACTCGGACCTGTTCGCGTACGGCAAGAAGCTCCTGATCGACTCCAACATCACCGGCCATGAGTGGCTGAACCACGTAGGTCATTCCATAGGCCTCGAGATCGAGGAGGACTGGATAGACGACCGGGTGGGGCCGCGCATCGAAGAAGGCATGGTGGTTGCGATAGAGCTCTACACCATCACCGATGAGCTGGTTCCCATCGGCAACGAGGAGACGTACCACATCACTGGGACCGGCACGAAGAGGATGTCTATGCTTCCCCGCGTGCTGCACCGTGTGGCGTGAGTCATGAACGGTTGTGGAACCGGATCGTGTGGAACCGGATCGTTGGCTCTAGACGCCGTCCATCTTGACTGGCGTGGATGGCCTGGCTGCCTTGAAAGGATGATGTGACGGTGTTGCGGATCGGAATGGTTGGGCTTGGCCTCATCTCGGCGGCTCATGGGCATGGGTACGAGCTCGAGAAGGACCTGGTGGAGGTAGTCGCGGTCTGCGACAGCGCGGACGAGATGGCAGCGGCGAGGGCCAAGGTCATCGGCTGCAAGGGCTACACGGACTATGACGAGCTCCTGGGTGACCACGAGATCGATGCTGTTGATCTCATGGTCCCGCACCACCTGCACTTTCCGATGGCGAAGGCAGCTCTCGAGGCAGGAAAGCACGTCATCGTGGAAAAGCCGCTCGCGAACAGCTCTGTCGAGGCGGAGCAGCTCGTCGCGCTTGCGAAGGCGAAGGGCTTGGTGATCAGCGTGGCGGAGAACACTCGGTTCGTGGCTGCGTACCTGGCATTGCAAAAGGTTCTGGAGGATGGTCGCCTAGGCGAGATACGTCTCATCAGGACTTTCATCGCGGGGAGCGAGGTCGTGCGGTTGTCGGATCCTACGCTGTGGAAGGGGAGCCGCATCGGGTCAGGCGGTGGGACCATCATGGACGCGGGGGCTCACTCGTTCTACCTGCTGTACTGGCTTTTCGGAGAGATCAAGAAGGTGCGGGCCGTCCAGTACAAGATGGTGCCCGAGAGCGAGGTGGAGGACCACGCGATCGTTTCGGGCACGCTGGACGGCGGGGCGATCTTCAGCACGGAGTTCACGTTCACAGCCGAGATTCCCTGGACGGAGCGGCTGGAGGTGTACGGGAGCACGGGGAGCGTCATCATCGATCAACTCGCCGACCCGCCTGCGGTCTGGTACCGGGACGAGTGGGATGCCAAAGGCACTCCCCTCGAAGGGGTTGGCTCCGACGTGTTCGGCTGGAAGCTCCATTCGATAGCCGATGGCGTGCGGGACTTCGCCAGGGCTGTCGTCGAGCACAGAGCTCCCCAGGTGGACCCAGAGCTTGGCATACGGGCCTTGCGGGTGATCGAGCGCGCGTACGAGTCTGTCGCTCGCGACAGCAAAGAGCTGGAGGTATAGGAGAATGCGGACGGCGCGACCGGTTGTTATCACAGCATGCGCGAACGAGAGCTGGCTGTGGCCTAGCAAAGGAGGCGGTCCGGACACGGGGGTGGATCTGGACGAGCTGATCGCTGAAAGCGTGCGCTGCAAGGATGCGGGGGCTGCGGTGATGCATGTTCACACCGAAGGCGTCTGGGCTGAGGCGATCGATGGCATACGCGCCAAGACCGACCTGCTGGTCCAGTGCGGGATGTCGACGCTTCCGAAGGGTCCTCGCATGGCGGTCTTCGAGCACAAGGCGGAGATGATCTCCATCATGCTTGCGCACCATGACGAGGCGTTCGCGAACGTGCAGAACCACGAGCTCCATCCGCGCGAGGAGCTGGTGGACTACGCAATGGTCTGCCGGGAGCACGGGGTTAAGCCGGAGTGCGAGATCTGGCACAGCGGCTCGATCTGGAACCTCGAGTACTTAAAGGACGGCGGCCACCTCGATGAGCCGGTGATCACTACGCTGTTCTTCGGCTGGCCGGGAGGCACCTGGTCTCCGCCGACCGTGGAGGAGTACCTGTACCGTCGAAAGCTCATGCCGTCTGGGTGCGTTTCCAGCGTGAGCGTGATGGGCGAGCACCAAAGGGAGGTTCACACGATTGCGGTGCAGATGGGCGATCACTTACGGGTCGGAACCGAGGACTGGCCTTTCAACCGGGCTGGAGAGAGGGCATCCACCTCGGAGCTCGTGGCCGAGGCCGCAGAGATGGTCGAGCTTCTCGGAGGCCGCGTTGCAACCGTCGCGGAGGCGAGAGAGCTGATGGGGCTGTGAGCGCACCTGGCATGCAAGGCGCTCCGGTGGTCGTGGTGACCGGTGCAGCCCAGGGGATTGGATACGCGGCCGCGAAGATGTTCGCCGAGAGGCTCTCGGCCCGGGTGGTGGCAGTGGACAGCTTGGCGCTTCCGGACTTCGGTGTGCCCGATGCCACCGCCGCTGGGGGCGGTGGCATCGACGCGAGGCGTTGCGACGTTACCGAAGAGAGCGAGGTGAAGGCGCTCGCGTCGGCTCTTCGAGACAGGTATGCGAGGGTGGACGTGTTGGTCAACAACGCGGGCGTCGTCCTCGTGAAGCCCCTCGCCGAGACCACGTGGGCAGATTTCCGCCATGTGGTCGATGTGAACCTGGGCGGTGCGATGCTCATGTGCCGGGAGCTCCTTCCGCTGCTGTCGGCGGCTTCCCCTGGTGCGGCTATTGTGAACCTGGCTTCGGTCTCAGGCCATGTGGGACAGGTTAACCATGCTGTCTATGGCGCCACCAAGGGGGCGGTCATATCCTTCACTCGCGGCCTCTCGTGGGAGCTTGCCCCCCTGGGTATCAGGGTCAACTCGCTGAGCCCGGGTTCCGTGGACACCCCTATGCTGCGCAGCGACGTGGAGGGAGAAGCTGCAAGGCAGCAGAGACCTGTCGCAGAGGTGCGAGCCGAGCGCGAGCAGGAGCAGGCTTTCGGGCGCTGGGCGAGCCCAGAGGAGATCGCAGAGGTGATCATCTTTCTCGCGAGCAA
>JAJYWA010000107.1 GCA_021791755.1 Actinomycetes bacterium
ACACGAAGCCAATCCTATTCCTCGGCGACTCCTGGAAAGCTCAGCACACTCGCAGCTACTGGGGCCACGTGGTCGCAAGCCAGCACCTCAAGAGCTCCCAGTGGGGCGTGATGAACGAGACAGGCAGCTGGCCAGGGCAGCCGTGGCTGTGGCTGTACACGATGTGGTACCAGGTACCTCCCATGAACCACTCGAGCAACGGCGACCTCTTAGTGGTGATCATCATGACCATCCTCACCCTTGCCCTGCTCTTCGTGCCTTTCATCCCCGGATTGCGCGACATCCCGCGCTGGATACCCATTCACCGCAAGATCTGGCGTGACTACTACCGCGAAACAGCTCGACGACGCCTCAGCGGAGAGGGAGGGATTTGAACCCTCGGACCCCTATTACGAGGTCAACTCATTAGCAGTGAGTCCGATTCGGCCGCTCTCGCACCTCTCCTGGTGTTGCAACCACCTCCATCGTAGTCGATCGGTCCGAGCTCCACGAGTAGGTGCGTGATAGAGCAAAGAAGCTTGTCATCGGCCACTTCTTGATCAGGCGCAACGAACATAAGGAGGCTCGCAAACTCTCAGCTGGCTCGTCGAGCGGCGTCAATGGCCTTCGGTCAGCTCCGCCAACGTCTCCCCCACCCACGACGACACCCTGCACACCGATTCGACCAGAACCATCAGCGAACACTCCGAACAGCTCCTCTGCAGTGACTCGGTGGCGAACGACCCGGAGCTGGAACGGACCACCGATTACCTGGCCGTGCTGAGAAAGTTGGTAGCCCTCTCTGACCCGATCGCTTGTGCTAATCCAGCTTGTCGCACTGGAAGCCAACGGAAGGACGGTCGCCGCCGTGGCAGAGGGCCTTCACCCGCGCCACGCTGGGGCGCTTCTAGCTATCTGAGGTTCGTTGGGTAACGAAACCGGTGGCTTGGAGCGCACGATGCAGCTGGCGCTTTTCGGTCTGGACAGGACTACCTCAAAGGTGCCGCGCACCGTCTGGAACGGGCGCCGCGGCACGACATCCCAACGGTCGAGAACGCCCGCCGGCATCACCACGGGCGGCCGGGGGTGCCTGGGCGATCAACCCCGAAACGAGGACGTTTCGGGTCGATGACGAGCAGAACCACCGAGGTGGTCTACGACGCGGCGTGTTGCTGCTCTGCGCGCCAAGCTTTCCGCTCGGATCGACCAAGCGCGGCGATCTCCTCCGGATCGATGCCACGGTTGCGGGCCCGCACCTTGTCGATCACCTCGGCCCCAAGGAACACCCGCAAGGCGTCCTCTACGACCGCGTCCGCAGCGCGCCCAGTAGGCGCTCCAGCGCCTCCGGCGCGCTCAACGAGCTCTGCGTCGACCTCCACGGAAACCATGCCCGACGGGATGCCTCCATGATACCACTGCCAGCCGGCAGAACGACCCCGGCACGCTGTTGCACTCACACTGGCAACGTGCTAATGCAATTCCCAACCGTAACAGGTGAGCAGACCTCACCAGGTCAGTTAGATCACCAGAAACCGATCGTCGGCAGCTTCGAGAGATATCCTGAGCAGAGAATGCCGACCAGCACCAATGCCTTTGGCCCTTCAGCGCTCCTGACGCCGGCAAATGGAGTCACCCTTGCGAGGCTCCTGGCCTCGGTGCCATTCGCCGCGCTCGTGGCGGTGAATGGTCCTTCCTGGCTGGCACTGGCGCTCTGGGCAATCCTTGCTCTCACCGACGGCATCGACGGCTGGGTAGCGAGAAGGCAGGGCGTCACCCGCTCCGGCGCCTTCCTCGACCCACTCGCAGACAAGCTCCTCGTTCTGGGAGCGATGAGCGCGCTCGTTGCTCTGCGTGAGCTCTGGTGGGTGCCGGTCGCCTTGATTGCTATCCGCGAAGCGGCGATGAGCGCGTACCGATCGTTCATCGCCCGCCACGGGGTCTCCGTGCCGGCTCGGAACCTCGCAAAGCTGAAGACACTCGTTCAGTACCTGGCAGTCAGCTTGGGCCTCGCTCCAGGACTCGCACATGACCACCGAGCGGTGTCCGCTACAGCGTGGACAGCGGCGGCTCTCACCCTCGTCTCCGGCGCCCAGTACCTGAGGGATGCGAGGCGGCAATCACATGCTGGCAGGCCTCAGCGGGCTGCCAGGCGTCATCATCCCGGCGAAGACCACATCAAGCGATGAAAGCTGAGATCATAACGGTGGGCACCGAGTTGTTGCTCGGCCACATTGTCGATACCAACGCAACCTGGCTGGCAGAGCAGCTCGCCTCGTCCGGCGTGGACTGCCACCAGATCACGACGGTCGGCGACAACATTCCACGAATCGCGGCTGCGATCGCGGCTGCGCTCGCGCGCTCAGATGCCGCCATTGTGTGCGGAGGACTCGGCCCCACCCAGGATGACGTAACACGCGATGCCCTTGCCGACGTAATGGAGGTCCCGCTCGTTCGCGATGAACAGCTACTAGAGCGGATTCGCACCAAGTTCATTACGGCGGGACGGACCATGGCCAAGAGCAACGCCCGGCAGGCGGACGTTCCCGTGGGCGCCACTGCCATACCCCAACACCTCGGCACGGCGCCGGGGCTCGTATGCCCCGCAGGTTCTCCCCCTGGCGCCAAGGTGATCTACGCCCTTCCGGGGGTGCCTGCAGAGATGAAGGAGATGACCCTGCGCGCCGTGCTTCCCGACTTGGGCAGGCGTGCAGGCGACCACGGTGAGGTCATTGTGAGTCGTGTGCTTCGGACCTGGGGCCTTCCGGAGTCCACCTTGGCCGAGATTCTCGGACCTCGAATCCGGGAGTTAGACGAAATGGGTGCGAACCCGACCCTTGCGTTCCAGGCAAGCGGGATCGAAGGAATTAGAGCTCGCGTCACCGTCAAAGCAAGTAATCGCGCCACGGCCAACGCCTTGCTCGATCGCGAGGAGGGCATCCTTCGCGACCTGCTTGGCACTGCGGTCTTCGGCCTCGACTCCACAACCATGGAGCAGGCCGTTGGAGCCCTGATGAAGGAACGACGCCTTACCATGGCGCTGGCCGAGTCGCTCACTGGCGGCCTCATATCGTCCAGGCTCGTTGGCGTGCCAGGCGCGAGCAGTTGGCTCCGTGGCTCCGTTGTCGCCTATGGACCCGGCGTCAAGCAGGCGATGCTGGGCATCCCAGACGGACCGGTGGTGACAAGGGAGGCCGCACGACAGATGGCGGAGGCCGCACGGCGCCTTCTCGGAGCAGACGTCGGGCTCAGCGCGACCGGCGTCGCGGGGCCCGATCGCCAGGAGAACGTGGAAGTGGGAACGGTGCACATTGGCCTGGCGGGGCCCGGAGAGGGGCACGAGGTGCTGTCGGTACGCCTGCCGGGCGACCGCGAGCAGGTCCGACAGCTCGCCGTCATCTCCGCGCTGGACCTCCTGCGGCGTAGGCTCATCTCCGCGTAGGGGCAATTGCCCGCGCCGCGGCCCCGCGCAAGCAGACTGCCCCGGTCGAGCCGGCGCGGACACCGCACGTAAGCAGCGCGTAGCCTCCAGTTGTCCTCGGTGATAACTTCGTGTTATGGGACGTATTGCAAGAGCTGGCAGTATAACGCCCTCGGAACCACGATCTGAGCCCAGATGCTTGTGGCTCCGGTAGTGGCCACCATCCTGGACATGCCGTGACTAGCCAGCAAGAGCCATCAACCTCGAAGCGATCGACCAACTGGGTTCTAGTCGCGGTCGTTATCGTCGCGCTCGCAGGCATCGGGACCGGCATTGGTCTCTCCTTGGCGGGCAGCTCCGCAACGTCTCCACAGAATGCTGCGACTTCGATCTCCCACTACCCGACCGTTGTCGGACCCGAGGGAGTACCCGTCCCACTTGCGCCCGTCCTCACGTCCACCAGCTCCATGGCCACTGGGCAACCAGTTGACGGGATCCTGTGTGAGGTCAACCCCAAGCTTGTCTTGCACGTTCACACCCATCTCGCAGTCTTTGTGAACGGCTCTCCACGCCAAATCCCTTACGGAATCGGGATCGTTCCTCCGCGCCAGCTGCAGCACACGCTGGATGGAGTGTTCGCTGTCGGCGGACGCTGCCTTTACTGGCTGCACACCCATGCCGCGGATGGCATTATTCACATCGAGACGCCGGTGCACCGGAAGTTCACCCTTGGCAACTTCTTCAACATCTGGGGCCAGCCGCTCGGACCCAACCAGGTGGGGCCGGCGTCGGGACCGGTGACCGCCTTTGTCAACGGCAAGCGCTTCAGAGGCAATCCCGCGAATATTCTCCTTGGTCGGTTAGTGACCATCCAGCTCGACGTAGGCAAGCCGACTCCAGGGCCTGTACCCGTTCACTTCCCGCCAGCGCTCGCCGGCAAGGGTGGTCCCGGCTCGGGCTCCGGTTGCTCTGCGACTGCGCAGGTCTGCAAACCGGTGGCACTCCATTCGACAAGCTGACGTCTCCCACGGCCGCCGCTCGCTGGCGCCCGTCGCCAAGCAAGAGCAGTCATCGCGAAGCGACAAGTATCGCGAAGTGAGCACCGCGTGGATCCTCCGCTACGCGCAACAATACGTCGATGACGGTCGATCACGCGGCGTCGCAATCAGGTTGGTGACCTTAACACTTCCATAACACCAGGGGTGCATACTCTGACGATGGGCTTGGGTTGGGAATCCGGCTCGGTTGAGATTTGCGCTTGCCGGTGGTCAGCTGCGATGGGAATGGAGCGGTCATGTTGTCTCGAGAGAAGGTCGAGAACCCAAGGTGGAACCAGTCGAGCTCGGGCCAGGAGATTCGACCCATGCACGCAGCTGACGCGTCCGTTGCTGGCGCGGCGGCGCCTCGCCCGGACAAGGTTCACGTACCGAAAAACCGGATGCTCGGGCCAGCAATATTGACCAGAGTGGCGCCGATGCGCAACATCTGGCTTCTCGTTCGCTCAACCGGAGCTGTGCTCGCCTTTGCGCTGGCCGCGTCTGCGCTCGCCGCGTGCGGAGCTACCACGTCACACTCCGGCACGTCATCTACGAGCACGCCATCGATGAGCCCTGAGGCAGGGATCCACAAGATCCGACACGTCGTGATCATTTTCCAGGAGAACCGGTCCTTCGACTCCTACTTCGGCACGTTCCCTGGAGCAGACGGCATTCCCATGAAGAACGGACAGCCCACTGCCTGCGTTCCGAACCCCGAAACCGCCGCGTGCGTGCGACCCTACCCGGACCATCAGGACATGAACGGTGGAGGTCCGCACAATGCCAGCAATTCCGCAGCGGACGTGGCAGGGGGCCTCATGAACGGTTTCATCGCTCAGGCGGAAAAGGGCAGGCGAGGATGCCTCAACCCAACTAATCCAGCCTGCACCAACAGCAAGTCCCCCGATGTGATGGGCTATCACACCGCCTCTGACATCCCAAACTACTGGACCTATGCGCGCGACTTCGTACTGCAAGACCACATGTTCGAGTCGGTCCACTCCTGGAGCTTTCCTTCGCACCTTTTCTTGATCTCGGGTTGGTCCGCCGACTGCTTCAAACCCACGGATCCAATGACTTGCACGAGCGCCCTCGATCCGACTCTGGCTAACCCAGCAGACCCAACTCCGTATGCATGGACGGAGCTCACCTGGCTGATGCATCGATACGGCGTCACCTGGGGCTGGTATTTAGACCATGGCGCCAGTCCAACCGCCGCCATGAGCGGCCAGACACCAATGAGTTGCGCCAACACCACGGCCAGCGCCCAATCCAACCCAGCCGGCGCCGCAGGGCGCTCCATCCCCAACCATCAAGCTGCTGCAGTACCAGCTGCTGCGGGACCGAGCACGCCTTCCGATGCCGCAAAGGCCAGATTGGCTACGACGCAGGGCAGATTGGCGCCTCGAAAGACCGGCCGCCACGGGCGGCCTCTGCGGTCTGCAGGCAAGCGCCGCGGTGTTCCGGCGATCTGGAACGTCCTTCCCGGGTTCACAGATGTACATGAAGACGGGCAACTCGGCAACATCAAGGACCTCTCGTGCCTGTTCTCCGCCGCCCGGAACGGTAGCCTGCCCGCCGTCTCCTGGATCCTTCCTGACGCCGCAGACAGCGAGCACCCGCCTGCTCTCGTCTCGGTAGGCGAGTCGTACGTCACGAAGATCGTGAACGCCATCATGAAGAGCCCAGACTGGAGCTCGACGGCAATCTTCATCACCTGGGACGATTGGGGAGGCTTCTACGACCAGGTGGTTCCACCCACCGTCGACGGCCTCGGTTACGGCATCAGGGTTCCAGGTTTGGTCATCAGCGCTTACGCGAAGCGCGGCTACGTCGACCACCAGGTCCTGTCCTTCGATGCTTACCTCAAGTTCATCGAAGATGACTTCATGGGCGGCGCCAGGCTGAACCCGAAGACGGACGGTCGCCCCGACTCGCGCCCGGGCGTGAGAGAGAATGCGAAAATACTTGGGAATCTCGCTTCCGACTTCAACTTCAACCAGCGTCCAAGAATGCCTGTCCTTTTGCCCACCAGCCCCCGTGGCTCGCTCGTATGCCCTGGCGGCGGCCCTCCTGGAAACCTCGGCTCATGCTCCCCGCCCACGACGGGGCCATGACTTGGGCGCCCACCAGGCTGTCACGGAATGCCCCTTGACTTGCATGGTCATGCAGCATCCCCGGCACGGTTATGTCAAGAAGGGGGGAGTGACAGATGCGCAATGCGTCGGCTGCGAGAAGCTGTAGCCCTCTGAGCTGTCGATCAAACGAGGTAGCTTCTTCGCTCCTCTCAAACGTTCGCGACCAGCAAGATCTCGCATCCTACGATCGCTGCGCGGCCCAAGACACACGTGGCAAGAGGAGCTGGCTCGCTGTTCGTTGCTCCAGTAGAAGCGTGCGCTCGATCGATGCTGCGCTACAAGGAGGCCGTTGCCTCCAACGAGGCGGCGAGCAGGTGATTGGCTGTGCCTTGCCCGGTACCTAGCACCACCGTCGGGTTGTGGTGGAATACCGTGAAAAGGCTGTGCGCGGCGAAGCTGAGGCGGGCTTCGCTATCGTCGAGCACGAGGCCGATCACCTCGGTGATGCCTGCGGCATTATGCGCCGTACTCGGTCGCTTCTATCATCTTGACGAGCCGACCCACGTCGTTGTGGTCCTGGGTGGCCGAGTAGGCGATCACCACCTGTTGCTCGTTCACCGAAGCGTCACAGCGGGGCTGGCGGGGCTGGCGGGGCTGGCCCGTCGTACGCCGCCGCCTGGGACTCCTCCGCTACATCTCGCCAGCCAGCTCGATGCACTGGGATACCCGCTGCTCGAACAGCCGGACCCCGTCACGATCTGTTGTTCACGCGCGTGGAACCGCGTACCCGGCGACAACGATGAACTGCAGGACCGCACCGGCGATCGTGAAAAGGTGGAACACCTCGTGATAGCCGAACACCCGTGGTGATGGATCGGGGAACCGCAGGGCATACACCAGCGCTCCGAGGGTGTAGCTGGCTCCTCCCAGCACGAGCAGGCTGAAACCAGCACCTCCTAGCCCGTGCAACAGCTGCGGCATGACCGCGATCGCTGACCACCCAACCACGACATATGGGATAGCAACGACCCATTTAGGAGCGTTGAGCCAGACCTGGCGCATCACAACACCAACGGCTCCGCCGATCCATACCATGCACAGGACCAAGATCATGGACCATCCGTTAAGCGCCAGAGCAGCGACCGCGGTGTAAGTGCCGGCAATCGCCACGAAGATAGTCGTGTGATCGGCGCGGCGCATCCGCTCGCGCGCTCGGGGTGACCACCTGCCTCTATGAAGCATCGCGCTGACTCCAAAAAGCGCTGCCAAAGAGAGCCCGTAGACGGCCAACGCGAACCCGGCGCCTGCTGATGGCGCGTGCGCTACAAGGATCGGGCACGCGATAAGCGTCACGACAAACGCGATCACGTGGAACCAGCCGCGTAACACTGGTCGCGGCAACGATACTTGCATATCGGGGGAGCTCGGGGATTCGGCAGTCGACAACGCTGGCATGGTGCTCGCAGCGAATCCTACAACGTTGGCGGGCGACGGGAACCGCGAGCCATCACCCTGCGCGCCGGCCGGCCAGACAGATCGATGCG
>JAJYWA010000108.1 GCA_021791755.1 Actinomycetes bacterium
GTCGAAGGCGCCGAGCCCCACATCGACGCGCTGTTCACAAGCCCGAGGTCCACTGACACCACATCAGGCCGCGGCGCACGGCCGCCGATCCCCGGGCGCACGAGCGCCCACGCTCCAATGTCGCTTGCTCTTGGCGCTCCACTGCTCCACATCGACCGCTCGACGGTCCCGGCGATCGCCGTAGCGAGCCAGCGCCCCGACGCGAGTGCGGCCGAGGACGCCTACGCCGCGCTCAGCGACTTGGGCGACCTTGGCGACCCCATCCTCGCCGAGCTGGGCGCCACGATCCACGATGCGGTCCTCGCCAGCCAGCAGGTCGTGGCCGCCTGGCGTGAACGAGCTTCGCTCACCGCTGATCGTGCTGACACGACCCAGACCACGAGGACGCCCGACCCACTCCAGGCAGTGGTCCACCGCAGGATATCGGTCGAGGAGATCCCGGCGCTGCGTGACCACTGCTTCTATCGCCAGCCGGATGGCTGGCCATCCATGGCCGACCGCTACCCAGTGGTTCCGATGACCGCGCTGATCGACATCATGGCCGAAGCCGCCACCAGCCTCTGTCCCGGCCAGGTCGTGGTCGCGATCGAGAGCATCCGGGCGCTCCGGTGGCTCGTCGCCGAGCCACCCACCGACGTAGTAATCCGGACCGAGATCATCGCCCACGACCGGGTGCAGGTGTCCATCGAAGGATACGCTCGCGCGGTCTTCGTGATGGCGAGCGATCGCCCCGAGCCGCCCCAGCGCCAGGTGATCACTCTCTCAGGCGAGAGGCCCGCCGAAATCGACGCCAGCCAGCTCTACCGCGACCGCTGGCTCTTTCACGGCCCCTCCTACCAGGGAGTCATAGAGCTCGGACCCATCGCTGAGGACGGCATCCGCGGAGTGCTCCGGACCCTCGAGGCCCCGGGCGCGCTGCTCGACAACGCCGGCCAGCTCATGGGCTACTGGATCATGGTCTCCGTCGACGTCGACCGCCTTGGCCTGCCGATGACGATCGAGCGCATACGCTTCTTCGGCCCGGACCCGCTCCCTGGAGAGCATCTCGCCTGCGTCGTCCACGTGCGCGACGTCTCTTCGCACCAGGTGAAGGCCGATTTGGAGCTCTACCGCGGCACGAGCATGTGGGCATTGATCGAAGGCTGGGTGGATCGCCGGTTCGAGAGCGACGCCACCGTGTGGCCCGTTCTCATCTACCCCGAACGATCTCTCCTCGCCGAGATACGGCCTGCGGGGTACGCGTTCGTCACAGAGCACTGGACTACGTCCGCGTCGCGCGAGCTCATGATGAGACGATACCTCGGCGAGGCAGAACGCCTCGAGTACGCTACCCACGACCTTCGGGGCCAGCGTCATTGGCTCCTCGGCCGGATCGCGGCAAAGGACGCCGTGCGCGACTGGCTCTGGAAGCGGGGGTACGGCCCGATATATCCGGTCGAGATCACCATTACGAACGACGAGCAGGGGCGCCCGCACGTGACGAGTCCCTTCGCAGGGGAGCTCCACATCTCCATCGCCCATACATCCCACGCGGCCGTGGCCGCGGTCTCGACCGAGCCCACGGTTGGAGTCGACATCGAGAAGATCGAGGACCGGAGCGAGCGCTTCACGGCGACGACCCTTTCTCCCGAGGAGCGCAAGCTGTGGAGTGGGGACGAGGGAAGGGAAGGATATTGGCTGACTAGGATGTGGGCGGCCAAAGAGGCTGCGGCAAAGTGCGCTGGAACCGGGCTGATTGGCAAGATGCACCGCCTCACGGCCACCCTGGTGGATGGCGATCGCATTCTCATCAACGGTACCTGGGTCCACACTGAGGAGATCGGCGACTTCATGGTGGCCTGGACGCTAGGCGAGACTGATGGCAATGACCGACACGGGAGCGAACCGCAAGACGCACGGACGCAGCATGACACGGGCACGCCAGCCAATGGCCACCCCGGCGACGACGAACAGCGAACAGAGGTGATCGAAGGTGGTTGATCAGGCAGACAGCGAGAACGGCGCCTCGGGCCAGGTCCGGCCCGGCGGAGACCCTACGGAGGAGATCATGGAGACCGTGGGCCGCATGGTCACCGAGATCATCGGAGAGGACTACCTCATGGACATTCCTATAACGGCCGAGACATCCTTCTCCGATGACCTCGAGATGGAGAGCATCGAGTTCGTGGCCCTAGCCGAGCGCCTGTCCGACCATTACGGCGACACAGTCGACTTCGTCGGCTGGATGGCTGAGATGGAGCTGGAGGAGATAATCGCCTTGACGGTCGGCCAGCTCGTCGACTTCATCGCAGGGTGCCTCACCTGATTACGGCTCGAACCAAAGATCGATCTCGGCGTCATCTCGAAGACAACTTGCAAGCTTGAACGGTATGGAGCTGGTAGAAGTCAACGAAACCTTGATCAATACTCTCAGGCTCGGGAGGGGCTCTCCGGTGGTCATGGTCCACGGGCTTTTCACCGGAAGCCTCGCTTCGTGGGTCTTCACCTGCGCGCCTGGGTTGTCGGACACCCACGAAGTGCTCCTTTACGACCTCAGGGGACACGGGCGCAGCGCACGGCCGCGCAAGGGCTACGATCTCGCCACCCTCAGTAACGACCTCGACGCTCTAACACACTGGGCCTTCGGACTAGAGCCGTTTGCGCTCATTGGCCACAGCTACGGAGCGATGATCGCAGCGCACTTCGCGGCTACGGCTCCTGCAAGAGTGGAAAAGCTCGCCCTCGTAGACGCACCCCTCGACCCTTCACCGCTCGCTGACCTCGGTGACGATAACGGGGGGAACGTGGGGCTCGGGGAAGGCGGGAGCGGGGAAGGCGGGCTCGGGCTCGGGCTCGGGCTCGGGGAGCTGAGCTTAGCGGACCTGGCGAGAACATGGGGCCCCGCATCGCAGCCAGCACGCCCGCTAGGACGGCGGAAAGAGAGGTCGATAAAGGCGCTCATCAACGACACCGATATCCTCCAAGACCTGCGAGGTCAGGAACCGATCCCTGACGCCACGCTGGCACAGGTAACGGCGCCAACCCTCTGCGTCTATGGCGACCACTCTCCGTACCTCGCGGCAGGCAGGCATCTCGCGTCGGTGATACCCGATGCAAGACTCGTAGTACTCAAAGCGGGGCACATGGTCCACCTCGACGCAACGCACGATCTGACGACGCAGCTTCGTGCTCTGCTTGACGGTCGATCGGGGAGTGACGGGGGGTCTGGGAGTGACGGGGGGTCTGGCTATGCCTGAGGTGAAGTCCAATGGCATCACCTTCCATGTCCAGCACCTTCGCAGTGGAGACAAGACCGTGGTGTTCATCCACGGGCTCGTCATGGATAACTTGTCCAGCTGGTACTACACGCTGGCAAACTCCGTAGCCCAACATGCCGAGGTCTACCTCTACGACCTGCGAGGGCACGGCAGGAGCGAGCGTCCGCCAACTGGCTACACCATTGACGACCAGATCACGGATCTCTACTGCCTCCTCGACACCCTAGGGGTCGATCATCCCGTCTACCTCGCAGGTAACAGCTTCGGTGGGGTGATCGCCCTTGCGTTCGCCGTAGCGCATCCGGAACGAGTGGCGGGCTTGATACTCATCGAGGCTCACGTAGCCGTAGAAGGTTGGGGCGAGGTCATGGCCGGCGGACTGAACTTGGCCGGTCTGGTCCTCGATGATGCGGACGTCCAGGAGTGGCTGGACATACAGGGAGGGCGAAAGCTCAACCGGATGGCCCGCAACGCTGAAGCGCTGATATGGAACAGCACACTGGTGAAGGACCTCAGAGACGCTCCGCCATTCCAGGAGCGCGATCTTCGACGGATCACCTGCCCGACACTCGCCATCTACGGGGAGCACTCAGACGTGCTAGACCGGGCGCGAGACCTGGAACGCCTCCTTCCCAACTGCGAGCTCCAGGTGTTCCCGCACCGAACCCATTCGGTCATCATGGAGGCCACGCCCGAAGTTCGTGCTCGAGTTCTAGCCTGGCTGGCGGCTCAGCCGCTAGGTGACAGAGCAAAGCCGGCGGCACGCGCAGTGGAGACGGGTGACGGAACAGGGAAGGGTGCGCGCGCCCGGAGCACCAGTAACAAGAGCGCCGACAACAAGGGTCGCACATGGCACGGTTCCTCTTCGTAGTCCCCCCGCTCCGGGGGCATATCAACCCGACCATCGCGGTTGGAGAGGAGCTCTTGGCCAGAGGGCATGACGTCGCATGGTCAGCCCAGGCCGACCTCGCAGGCCCGCTACTGCCGGCTTCAGCAAAGCTTCTTCCCGCTGGCGATGCGGTGCCCCCCGAGGTGCTCGATGCGCTGGTCTCCCGCTCCGAGGGGCTGCGCGGCGCCGCCGCCCTCAAGTTCCTCTGGGAGGACTTTCTGGGTCCGCTTGCACGCTCGATGGTCCCCGGCGTGTATGCGGCCGCTGCGTCATTCCAGCCGTCAGTTCTCATATCAGACCAGCAGGCAGTGGCGGGTGCTCTCGTAGCGAGAACTCGGCAGATACCGTGGGCGACCTCCGCAAGCACGTCCGCCGAGCTGGTCGACCCGCTCGAAGGCCTGCCCAAGGTGGCCGGATGGATCCGCAGCCAGCTGGTCGCGTTCCAGGTCGAGCACGGGGTCTCAACTGCTGACGCAACCTCAGGAGACCTGCGTTTCTCCGATCAGCTCGTCATAGCCTTCACCACAAAGGAGCTGCTCGGACCAGAGGCCGACCTGCCGCCCCAGGTGGCACTGGTCGGGCCTGCTTTCAACGGGAGATCCCGGGATGTCGACGTCCCCTTTGACCTCGACCACCTCACCGACGGCGTTCCACATGTCCTCGTCTCCCTCGGCACCGTCAGCGCCGGGGCCGGCGCACGCTTCTTCTCCACCGTCGTAGAGGCATTGGAGAGCGCACCTATCCAGGTCATCCTCGTGGCGCCACCGGAGCTCGTACCGCGAGTGCCCACGAATTTCATAGTGCGGAGCTTCGTGCCCCAAGCATCCCTGCTCGCTCACGTCGACACCGTCGTCTGCCATGCTGGCCACAACACCGTCTGCGAGTCGCTCGCGCATGGACTGCCGCTTGTCGTCGCCCCGATCAGGGACGACCAGCCGGTCGTAGCGCAGCAGGTCGTCAACGCGGGCGCCGGCATCCGGGTCCGCTTCGGACGCGTGAGGGCGCCTGAGCTTCGAGACGCGGTGATGTCGGTCCTCTCGGAGCCCTCCTACCGTGCCGCCGCTCACAGGGTTCAGCGATCCTTCAAGGCCGCGGGTGGCGCTGGAGCCGCGGCAAACCGCCTGGAGGAGCTGGCAGCCAGCCACGAAGCCGACGAGAGCGGCGCGGCGGTGCTGCGATGATCGGATGGGGCTTGATATGGGCAGTCGTGGCGGTAATCCTCCTGGCAAACGGGGTAAGGCTGCGTAGGCGGGCCAGCCGGCTCCATGTCCTGGGCGACGCGACCAATGGGGCGCCGGAAAGGGCAGGAGAGATGGGCGCGCCGGAAAGGGCAGGAGAGATGGGCGCGCCAGAGAAGGCAGGGGCGGGCCCTTCCTACCACTTCATCTGCGCAGCTGGCGTTGTCCTCGACGCCGCTGATCGCGCCGCAGCGATCTCGTACGCCACCAGCGAAGGGCTGGCCGTCCTCGACCTGGTTCCACGTGATCTCGGCTACGTCGAGGCCATGGGCCTTCTCAGGATGGTCAATCCCCGTACCTTCCGTCACAGCCGCTTTGCATCTGGGCTGGGCGCGTTCCAGGCGCTATGCGTCGAGGCCGAGACCCTCGAGCGAGCCCGTATCGAGCCCCGCGAGGACCTCGCCCCTGCTGAGATGGTCCAAGCCACGAAGGCTCTCAAACGTTACGCATCCGAGACCATGGACCTGGCCGTCGCGCCACGGCTCACCGCGGGACCCCGCGATCCCGCGAAGCGCCTAGCGCTACTGCGAGCGGTGTTCGGAGGGAATGGGGTGAACATTGGCCTGATATTCGTGCTTGGAGAGTGGATCGCCATCGCCGGTGGGCTCGCTGTGTCGCTGCTCTGGGGAGCTGTAGCGCTCGGCGCCTTCAGCATCCAGCCTGCCATCGTCCTCGCCTGGGGTCCGATCCGTCCGAAAGGCCTCAGCCTCACGGTCGTGCTCCGGCTGCCGGACGAGCTATCGTACTGGCTCCGCACCATCACAGCACGCCGGAGAGCCGTTCCAGCCGTCGATCCAAGCGAGCAGCTGCGCCCAGTTTACGACTCCCTCCTCAGCGCGGGTGTCGAGCGGTTCTTCGAGCAGCGCCGTGCCACCTGTCCACTCTGTGGCGGAGGCGACCTCGGTGTTCATCTTCGCACCACAGACCTGCTTCAGCACAAGCCTGGCCGCTTCAGCCTCGAACGGTGTCGCACGTGCGAGCACATCTTCCAGAACCCAAGGTTGTCGATCGAGGGTCTCGACTTCTACTACAGAGACTTCTATGACGGTCTCTTCTCAGAGCAGGCCGACTTCGTCTTCGGCGCATCCGAGCGCTCCTACCGTGGCCGCGCCGAGATGCCAAAGGGCATCTTTGCCCCGAAACGCTGGCTCGACGTCGGAGCCGGGCATGGCCACTTTTGCGTCTCTGCCAAACAGACGTGGCCCGACACCGTCTTCGACGGCCTCGACATGAGCGAGAGCGTCGAAGATGCCAAGCGTCGGGGCTGGATCGATACCTCCTACCGAGGCATGTTCCCAGATATCGCCCCGACGATCGCATCCACTTACGACGTGGTGAGCATGCACCACTACCTCGAGCACACCCGTGATCCGACGGCGGAGCTCGACGCCGCGCTCGAAGCGCTCCAGCCCGGCGGCCGCCTGCTGATAGAGCTCCCCGATCCCGAATCAGTGCTCGGCAGCGCCCTGAACAAGTACTGGCTCCCCTGGTTCCAGCCCCAGCACCAGCACTTCCTATCGGTCCAGAACCTGACGAAGCTGCTCTGTGACCGGGGCTTTGCGATCGAGGTCACCCAGCGAGCCGAGGCGCATCAAACCGTCGACTTCTTGGCCGCGACGTGGCTGCTACTCGGACGCTTGGCGCCGCCGGCCGGGCTCCCCTGGAGACCACGCCAGGGACCGCTTGGCCGGGCTCGTCGTGGGCTCGCATGGACGATTGTAGCCATCGTCTTTCCATTCGCATTCGCAGCTGACATCCTCGTGTCAGCCTTCGTGCACCATACGAGGTTCGCGGGTAGCCACGCCTCCAACACCTACCGGATCTTGGCGAGGGCGCCCGGGGAGTGACGCTGGAGCGAGCGATGTGGGCTCCGATGCACCGAAAACGGCGAGGTGCTGGAAGGGGCGGGATCTGGCGCATTTATCCTATGTCACCCCTCATTCGGGCGCCGCATGCTGCGTCTGGATGCAGCATGCTTGCACCCTGAAGCGGGCATCGCCCGCTTTCGATCAAACGTAGCCAGCCTAGGGAAAGATCCCCACAGAGCGGGTCCGCAGCCAAGGTTCGCGATCGGTGTCGCCTACGACCCGAACGACTGTACGCTTGAGGAATCACACAAGAGCATCGCCATCGACCGTCTACCATCTCGGCGAAAGCGCTCCCGCCTTCAGCCGCACCTACACCTGACCGCTACTCATAGCAGCCGCCTGTCAACCTGTAATCGCCTCGCAATAATCAACCGGATGCTTGCCAGAGTGATCAGAGATGGCATCGAGAGCACCGATGGAGCAGGCAATCCCGTGTAGTACTATGTGAAGGCACTAGAGACATCAATCAAAGACAGCAGATGAGGTAGGATACAGACATGGACACGATCGGCATCATCCGGGAGGTCGAGAACGACCCAGGGCTC
>JAJYWA010000013.1 GCA_021791755.1 Actinomycetes bacterium
CATTGCTTGCGCAGGGCCTGAAGCTCCCGCTGCCGGCACGACGGCCATGACTGCGAGCGTCACTGCTCCCAATATTGCCAGCCATGCCGAAATGGAAGACCAGGACGTGGTCCGTCCCGGCTTCATCTTTCGAGAGCGTCCAATCATTACAAGCCTCCTCCGTAACTCCGTAACTCATGTACTCCTGCATCTCCGCAGAATGCGATCCCGCTGCGGATCAGATCGTAGCACGCGGTACGGTATAGATGCGTGGACGATACTGAGCTCGAAGCTTCCGCTGGTGGACCACAGGACCCTATTCGAGGCTGCGAGCCTGACGCTGTTGCTATAGAGCCAGCGGACGGCAACCAAGGATCGTTCAGCGAAGACCCGCCGTGGTTGGTGGATCCGGCGGGCTTCGCCTGGTTGCGAGGTCTCGACATGCTGCGTCGCGGCACGAGAGAAGAGGCGCCCTTCCTGATCCGCCGCCGCCGGCTGCCTCCAGGCAGGCACGTGCTGAGAGCCCTCGGCGCCTTCGGGCGAGCCCTTGCGCTCTGGTACTTGACGGACCGAAAGGGATCCTTGTCTGAGTCCCGCAAGGGAATGTCTCGGCGTCTCCGACTTGCATTTCACGCCCTTGGCCCTACGTACATCAAGCTGGGACAGATCCTCTCGGCGGGCGAAGGGCTGTTTCCCGAAGAGGTCGTCTCGGAGTTCAGGCTTCTGAGGGACCATGTTCCTGCGGAGGACTTCGAGACGGTAAAGGAGACTATCGAGACAGAGCTCGGGCGCCCGCTTGAAGAGGTTTTTGCTGACTTGTCCACCGAGCCCCTGGCGGCTGCTTCGATCGCTCAAGTGCACGCAGGCGTTCTGTTGGGCGGGGAGCGTGTGGTTGTGAAGGTGCAGCGATCGAAGGTGGCGGATCTCGTCAGCAAGGATCTTGCCGTTATGAGCTGGTTCGCGCCAGCGCTGGTCGGGCGGATTCCTGTCGCAGCGCTAGCGAATCCGCCCGCGCTCGTGGAGGTGTTTGCCGAGACCGTCCTAGAAGAGCTCGATTTCCGACTCGAAGCAGGCAACATGCTTGACCTGGCGAGGGTTCTCGGCGAGCTTGGACAGCGCAGGATCATCGTAGCTCGACCCCACCCGCGACTTGTCACCAAGCGAGTTCTTGTCATGGAGCGGATCGACGGCTTTTCGTGGGGAGAACCCGAGAGCATGCGTTCATCCGGCATTGACACCGCTGCGGTGCTTCGTGCCAGCACCACCGCGTTCGTGGAGGGCCTCATGTTCCATGGCATGTTCCATGGCGACCTGCACGGGGGCAATCTCATCGTGAGGCCGGACGGGCGTGTAGCGCTGCTGGACTTTGGGATCATGGGACGGCTTGATGAAAGAGGAAGGCTCGCTTTTGTGCGGCTGCTCCTCGGCGTAGCGATGGGTGACGTCTCGTTGCAGGTCGAGGCGTTGCAGGCTCTCGGGGCTCTGCCATATGGCATAGACGAAGAGACGATCGTGCGGGACTTCGGGCTGGATTCTCCGCCGAGAGATCCCCTGGCTATGAGCACCCAGGAGCTTTCGGCAGAGGTCCGGGAGATGACGAAGAAGCTCCTCAGCTATGGGGCGCGCATGCCGAAAGAGCTGATCTTGTTCGTAAAGGACATGCTGTTCATAGATGGCGCTGTCGCGGTGATGGCCCCCGACGTCGATCTCTTTGCTGAGGTCACCATGCTCGTGATGTACCTCGCAGGGCGTCATGGCGACAGGTTGGCTCGTGAGATCGGGTTGGATCCAAGCGAGGTCAAGGTTGACCTGAGCATGCTGCGCAATTCCATGGGGCTCGAGGAAACCGTTCAAAGTCTGAGCTACAACCAGTTGCGAGAGCGTCGCGAGATCATCCTGAAGAGGCTTGAAGGCAACAAGCGCCGACGCCGATCGCGCTGAGCCGAGCGCTGCTCAGAGTCCCCGTTGTCCCCGTTCCCGTTCGAACTTCTCAGAGCGCGGGCTCCTCGGTTGCTGGAATCGTAGGTCTTCTCGAAACCTCGCCGTTGCAACGGCGGTGCGGTCTACTGCTTGGTCAGCCAGAGTCCAGGGACTTCCTGAAGCCGCCAAGGAACCTTGCTATATCAGCGGGACTTGCCCCTTCCAGGATCCTGCGAACGACGCCAGAGCCGACTATCACGCCGTCCGCGTCCTGGCACACCTCAATTGCCTGGTCCGGAGTCGATATACCTACGCCGACTAGGACGGGGAGCTTGGTCATGGCTTTGAGGCGCGCCGCAACCTGCCGAGAGCTCTTGGCTAGGTCGGTCCGCTCTCCCGTGACGCCCATCCGTCCTACCCCGTAGACGAACCCGCTTGCCGTGTTGCAGATCGACCGTGCTCTGTCGTCAGGTGTGGTGGGAGCGACCAGCATTATGTTCGCGATGCCTGCCGCCCGTGCTTCGCTGGTCCACTCTTCTGCCTCGTGTAGCGGAAGGTCGGGAAGGATGGCTCCCGTGATGCCAGCCTCTGCAAAAGTGCTGGCGGCTCGTCTGAGGCCGAGTCGAAAGACGACGTTGTAGTAGCTCATCAAGAACAAAGGCGCCGGTGGAAGAAGTGTCGTGCGCAAGCGTGCGATGGCTGAGATGACTTCCTGCACGGATGTGCCTAGCCCGAGGGCTCGACGTGACGCCTCCTGGATCGATGGGCCGTCCATCATCGGATCCGAGAACGGCGCCCCCACCTCCACCCCGTCGGCGCCTGCCTCGAAAGCGGCTTCGACGAACTCCGCCCAGTGTGGTGTCATGCCCCCTGTCACATAGGGCACGAGGAGCTTGTGATCAGGCAGGAGGTGCATCCTGAAGGCATCACCTGGCGTGCCCTCCATGCGGACATTGTCGGCGTCGGCTGGCCCCGTCTCCCCAGCCGCCCCGGGCTCCCCAGCCGCCCCGGGCTCTTGTGATTGGCGACCTGGCACGGTGGAGTCCAATATCTCGGGCTCGCTGGTCTTCTGGCGGTAGCTGGTCAGCTTCATCCTCCGGCAGTGAGGTCCATGACCTGAGCGACATCCTTGTCGCCACGGCCCGAGAGCGTGATGAGAACGCTCGCGCCCCCTGGGATCTCACCGGCGCGAGCGGCTTCGATGACGAAAGCCAGGGCATGGGCGGGTTCGAGAGCTGGAATGATGCCCTCTGTTCTTGAAAGAAGGCTGAAGGCGTCGAGAACCTGGACATCGTTCGCCGCGGTGTAGCGGGCGCGCCCGAGTGACGAGAGGTGGGCATGTTCGGGACCGGTGCCTGGGTAGTCGAGGCCCGCCGAGATCGACTGAGCCTCTTGGACTTGGCCGTCGTCGTCTTGGAGGAACATCGACTTCATGCCATGGACCACGCCTGGCACGCCGCGTGATATTGCCGCGCCGCCGCTCGCCTCTACGCCGATCAGCTCGCTGCTCGAATCGACGAAGCCCGCAAAGGTCCCCGCTGCGTTCGATCCCCCGCCGACGCATGCCACCACCACGTCGGGGTCCGCGCCGCCAAGGATCTCGCGACACTGCGAGCGCGCTTCGTTGCCGACGACGGCTTGAAGCTCCCGCACGATCCAAGGGTATGGATGTGGACCAACGACCGATCCGATGCAGTAATAGGTGCTCTCTACATTTGCCACCCAGTCTCTCAGCGCTTCGTTCACGGCGTCTTTGAGCGTCCTGCTGCCGTTGCTCACGGATCTGACCTTGGCCCCCAGGAGCTTCATTCTGAAGACGTTGAGCTCCTGGCGGTGCACGTCCATCTCTCCCATGTAGACCTCGCACTCCAGGCCGAAAAGAGCGGCGGCGGTTGCCGCAGCGACGCCATGCTGGCCGGCGCCGGTCTCTGCTATCAAGCGCGGCTTTCCCATGCGCTTCGCGAGGAGCGCCTGACCCAATACGTTGTTGATCTTGTGAGAACCGGTATGGGTGAGGTCCTCTCGCTTGAGCAGCAACCTGATGCCCAGGTTCTCCGACAGCCGCCTGCACTCAGTGACTGGCGTCGGCCGCCCCGCGTAGGCGTGCAGTATCCCGTCCAGGGATTTGCGAAACGACGAGTCCGGCCAGGCGGAGCGAAAGGCTGTCTCGAGCTGCTGGCAAGCGGGCACCAGTGCCTCGGGCACGAACTGACCGCCGAACTCGCCGAAGTAGCCCCTACTGCCGGGATCTCCCATGAGTGTGATCCCGGCTGAGCTGGCGTGGCCCAGTCCTGCGTCCGGTCGCTCCGATCGGCTCAGCACGCCGTTGCCGTCCTCTCCCTGGTCAATGTTCATCGTTTTTCCAGTCATAGATCGGCGGTGGAGAACCCCCCGTCGTGGCGCCCCCGACGGAAAGGTCTGAGCCGTCGCCGGCCCCGGTGCTCGCATCCCCTGGCCTCGCGCTCGCGCTGCGAGGCCAACCGAGCCTTGGCGTCTCAGCGCTCGTGCTCTGCCCTGGGCTGCAGTAGGCGTCAGACGCTTTTTTCACGCGGACGATGAAGTCCTTGAGCTTGTTGAAGTCCTTCCTTCCTGGCGAGACCTCTACGCCGCTCGACACGTCGACGCCGAAGGGACGCACGTAGCGGATCGCGTTGGTTATGTTGTCCGGGTTCAATCCGCCAGAGAGCATGAGCTTCGTCGGATCCACCACTCCTTCGAGCAGCCTCCAGTCGAACATGCGTCCTGATCCTGGCGACGGGCCGTCGACCATGAGCACGTCGGCTCCAAACTCCGCGAAGTCTCGGATCCCTGGATGGCCTGCCGGGAACGCTTTGATCACTGCGCCGACCCGTTGGCGGATCCACCTCGTCTCGCCGGCGGTCTCGCTGCCGTGAAGCTGTGCGGCGTGCAGCCCGATCCCGTTCACGATCTCGACGAGGCGCTGGGCGGACTCGTTGCGAAAGACCCCGACGGTCACGATCTCGCGTGGCAGTCGCTTTGCTATGTCGCCCGCGAGCGAGGGCGCGATCTGCCGGGATGAGGGAGCGAAGACGAACCCAACGGCATCGGCGCCGAGCGCGACCGCTGCCAGAGCATCCTCCTCGTTGGTGATACCGCAGATCTTTATGAACATCGGGCGTGTTCTCCCGCAGCTGCCAGCTCGGCCACCGCCGACGAACGATCAAGCGACGTCATGAGGTGCTCGCCGACGAGCACCGCGTCGAAGCCAAGAGCGGAAAGCCTGCCGGCGTCCTCGGGGCCGTGCACTCCTGACTCTGCAACCTTGACCAGATCTTCGGGGATCTTCGCGATGAGAAGCTCGGCAACTTCGTCCCGGATCGCGAAGGTGGTGAGGTCCCTCTGGTTCACCCCGATCATCGTCGATTCGCGCTGAGTCGTGCTGGCGAGAGCGTTGACGGCCTCCAGGCAGTGCCCGAGCTCGCGCTCGTCATGGACCTCGATCAACACGTCGAGCCCTACGTCGTAGGAGAGCTCCAAGAGGTCGGTTAGCTCGTGATCGTCGAGCGCGGCGACTATGAGCAGGATGGCGTCTGCTCCGATGATCCTTGTGTCGAGCACGTCGGCGGCGCAGACCGTGAAGTCCTTCCGCAAGATCGGCAGGTCGACGGTACGACGAGCTTCGAGGAGGTCAGCGGGCGAGCCTCCGAAGAAGTCATGGTCGGTGAGCACTGAGATACAGGCAGCGCCACCTGCAGCGTACTCGCTGGCGACCTTCGCCACAGCATGACGAGCCTCGATGAGGCCCTTGGATGGTGAGCGTCGTTTGATCTCCGCGATCACCGCAAGGCCAACGTTGTCGCGAATTGCCCTTGCGAAGCCCCTTGTCGACCCCATGTCTCGAGCGCGCCTGTTGAGCGCTGCGATGTCGCGATCGTCTGCAGCGCTGGTGCGCCTGTGTGTGGAGATGATGTCCCCGAGGTACCCCGGCATGGGAACAATCCTACTGTTCTGCGAAGAGCAGCTGGTGAACCGGCGGCTCAGGTCCGGCACGCGTGCGGTGGCGCCGCCGGGGGTGGCCTGGCAGTCATTGCCGGCGGCGTGCACGAGACACTGGGGCGCCTCTCGTGGCAGGCTGATGAGATGGAGCCCGCTTCCGGCGCAGAGGTCGTAGTCGTAGTGGAAGACGATCTCAACATCGCTGAGCTTGTGAGCATGTACCTGGCTCACGAGGGGCTCAAGGTCGTGCGCGCTTCGGATGCCGCCCAGGGTCTCGCCCAGGTCGAGCGGTGCAGTCCGAGGATGGTCCTCATCGACATCGGGCTTCCTGGTGAGCTGGACGGCCTTGACCTTTGCCGTATGCTCCGGGCCAAGCTTGATGTGCCGGTCATCCTTCTCACCGCCCGTGACGACGAGATCGACAAAGTGCTTGGATTGGAGCTCGGCGCTGACGACTATGTGACGAAGCCCTTCTCGCCGAGAGAGCTGGTTGCCAGGGTGAGAGCGGTCCTGCGGAGGGCTGACGGCAAGGCGCGCGATGACGCCCCAGGACCGCTGGTGTTCGGTGAGCTCTCGGTGGATCTCGAGAGACGTGAAGTTCGTTGTGCGGGTGAGGCCATAGCGCTGACCCCGCGTGAGCTCGATCTCCTCGCGTACCTGGTGAGACATCACGGCTTGGCGTTGAGCCGCCGGCAGATCCTGGATGGCGCATGGGGACCGAACTGGTACGGCGACGACCGGACTATCGATGTCCATATTCGTCAGCTGCGCCGGAAGCTGGGTGACGCCCTACCCCTTGCTACGGTGTGGGGTGTCGGCTATCGGCTGGGATGAGCGACCGGTCCGCGGACTGCTATTCAGGTCGCGCCGATGCGCACGGGATCTCGGATCTGGGGATCCGGAGCGCGGAGGCGTTGACGCTGGGAAGGTGTGAGCAACAGTGCGCAGGCGCTTGACGATTGCGATATTGAGCGTAGTGGCGGGCACTCTCCTGGTGGCCACCGTGGGCGCCCTCGTGCTGGTCCATCGAGCTGCGATCGGAACATCCCGCCAGGAGCTGCTCTCTGAGACGATCGCGATCGGTGAGCACGCTCCGCCGGCCCTCTTCAAGTCGGGGCGGGTGGGCTTGGTTCACTTCGTGGAGCGCGCAGCCGGGATTCGCGCCGTCGATCTCGTGGCGGTGGGACCCGATGGAGCACTTGCGGGCCGGCTGCCACCGGGCATCAGCGCTCGCGATCTTCCTATCTCCACGCTTGTAGACGGGTACCCGGCTTCGGGATCGGCCGGGAGCCTGGTGTTCGCAGCCGTTCCGGTGACGCTGTCCAAGGTGGAGGCGACCAGGCAGAAGCTGCCGCCCGCGTACCAGGACTACCTTCTGACCGAGCGCAGCGTCAGGAGCCCTGGCGGTGGCGCCGTCTACTTCGTGGCGATCGCGGGCGGGGCTCTCGCGATCGCAGCGATCGTGGCTGCGTTCTTGAGCAAGAGGTTTACCCGGCCGCTGGTTGACGCGGTGGAGACGACGAAGCAGATCGCCGCGGGCGACCTGGAAGCGAAGGTTCCGGTGGCAACGGGCGATCTGCCGGAGGTTGCGTCGCTGGCCACGGCTATCAACACAATGAGCGAGAGCCTGAGCCGCGCCAGGAGCATGGAGCGCCAGTTCCTCCTCTCGGTCTCCCATGACCTGCGCACCCCCCTGACGTCGATAAGGGGCTATGCGGAGGCGATAAGTGACGGAACTGCCCCGGATCCTACGGCCGCGGCCGCGATCATCAGTTCGGAGGCCAGGCGGCTGGACCGCCTGGTAAACGATCTTCTGGAGCTGGCGCGCCTCGACGCTCGGAGGTTCTCCCTCGACATGCAGAGGGTCAACTGCGCAAGGATAGTCGCCGATGCCACCGAGGCCCTACGACCCTTGGTGGATGCAGCGGGTCTCGACCTCGTCGTTTCGATCGAAGGCGCGCAGGGACCACCGGATCCGCTCTCATGGGTAAGCGCCGACCCGGATCGTCTGGGTCAGGTGGTGGCCAATCTGGTCGAGAACGCCATCAAGTTTGCGACGACGCGTGTTGGGGTCAGCGTTGTTCACGGAGGCGATGTCGTAGATGTAATAGTCGAAGATGACGGCCCAGGGATAGCCTCTGAAGATGTTCCGCGCGTGTTCGAGCGTCACTACACGGCCCGCCGCTCTCCCCAGCGCCTCGTGGGTTCTGGACTCGGCCTCGCGATCGTGGCCGAGCTGGCGCATGCCATGGGCGCGGCAGTCGAGGTGGAGCCTTCATCGACGCTGCAGGGCGGCGCCCGCATGGTCCTGCGGTTGAACCGTTGGCAGTCGCTCAGCGGATGAGCGGCAGCTCCCGGGCGGACGCCGCTCGAATATAGCCGGCATCGGAGACGGACACCTCGCTCGGCAGCGGGACGTCTCTGCTGACGATGGCGAGAGCTACCGGTGCTTGCAGCTGGAGCGAGATCGAAGAGGTTGTCACGATGCCGCACGCGGCTCCATCGAGCCGGACCTCCGATCCCGGTCGTGGCCATGGCGAGGAAGGCTCGACCGTCTGTGCCATGTCACTGGACCCGAGCACGAGCCCGCAGATGCGTCGCGGCGCGCGGTTGTGCCTTGCGGCCATCCTTGCCACGAGCTCCTGGCCGGTATAGCAGCCCTTGGTGAAGCTGACCGTTCGCTCCAGGAGGCCGGTCTCAGCAGGGATGCTCCTCGTGGTGAGCTCCTTTCCCATCGCGGGGATCCCCGCTTCGATCCTCACTGCCTCCCAGGCGAGCCAGGGTGACTCTGGCGCGCCCTGGGGAGTGGTCAGGTCGGAGAGGAGCTGCACCCCAGGTGGTACGGTGGGTGCGGGTCCGAGGATGTCCAGACCGGGAAGGCCCGGCCAGGATGCGTCGACGATGTTCGCGCCACCGGGCTGGTGGGAGCTACCTGGCTCCAGAGCGCCGTATAGGGAGGTGGTCTCTGGTCCCTTGATGGAGAGGCACTGCCATTCGAGCGGGCTGATCTCGACCCGCGCCCGGATCCGAAAGCGCTCCAGACGCTCCAGCACGGCGGGTCCCCAGCCAGCCGCGACGTCCAGCACGAGCCAGTCCGGGGCCGCGCGCGTCACCCTGAGATAGGCGTCCAGGCGTCCCTTCGGCGAAAGCACGAGCGACTCAGCGGAGCCCCCGACGGCCAGGGAAGACAGGTCCTGGGTGAGCTGGCTCTGGAGGAGCTCCAATGAGTCGGGTCCCCGGAGGCTAACGAGGTCGCGTTCTGAGTAGCATGCCCCCGCTGCTTCTCTCAGGGCGCGGTACGCAGGCGCGAACCCTTCGGGAACTATGAGGTCACCGAGCATCGTGTCCATCGTCGTCCGCAGGCTGTGCTCGCTCGGTGCGCCCGCCGGCCATGGCCCGCAGCCGGGACGCGGTCATTCGCCGCGCAGCTGGAACTGCGGCCATCAGGGCGGCGGCCTTGTTCGCGCACTCTTGGTCCTCGGCCTCGGGATCGCTGTCGGCTACGATTCCCGCCCCTGCTTGTACGTGACCCTGGCCATCGGGTGAGATGAACATGGTCCTGATCGCGATGGCTGTGTCGAGGTTGCCGGAGAAGTCCAGGTACCCGACCACGCCCGCGTACGGTCCGCGCTTGGTCACCTCGAGATCGTCGATGATCTCCATCGCTCGGACCTTTGGGGCTCCTGACATCGTTCCGGCAGGCAGTGTAGCTCGCAGAACGTCTACAGGGCCCTTGCCGGGAGCGAGGACCCCATGCACCTGGGACGTAAGGTGCATGACATGGCTATAGCGTTCGACGGTCATGAGCTCATCGACCTCCTCGGTCCCGAAGGAGGAGACCCGACCTAGATCGTTCCTGGCTAGGTCGACAAGCATGACGTGCTCGGAGCGTTCCTTAGGGTCCTCTGCGAGCTCGCCGGCGAACCGGGCGTCTTCGATCTCTGTGGAGCCGCGCCCCCGTGTGCCCGCGATCGGCCGCGAGATGACGATGCCGTCTCTCACTCGCACCATCGGCTCGGGCGACGAGCCCACAACAGTAACCTCGGGGTGGCGGATGAAGTACATGTATGGGCTCGGGTTCACCTGGCGCAGCACCCGGTACAGGTCGAACGGGTCCGCGTCGAGATCGACGTCGAAGCGCTGCGACACGACGACCTGGAAGGCGTCTCCGGCAAGGATGTGCTCTTTGGCTGCTTCGACCGCACGTAGGTAAGTGCCCTTCGGCACCGTGCGCCGTGGGGTAACGGGAGCCTCTTGCGGGTCGGGCGTGTCTTGGGCGAAGTCCGTTGTCGGGGCAAGCAGCTCGGCCACCAGCCGGTCCAAGCCCTTGCAGGCGCTCTGGTAAGCGACAGCCAGCTCCGCCGGTCCCCAAGAGGGGTCTGGTACGACGTTCTTGATGAGCACGACTCGCTGGCGCCAGTGATCGAAGGCGGCCAGCTCGCCGATCACCGATAGGAGCGCGTCGGGGAGGCCTTGGTCATCTGGCGGCGCTCCCGGGAGCCGTTCGATCTCGCGCACGACGTCATAGCCCAGATAGCCGACGATGCCCGAGTGAAGTGGAGGGAGGCCAGGCAGGTTCTCGGATCGACATCGCGAGAGCAGGTGCTCGAGCGTGTCGAGGACGCCGCCTGCCGGGCGGAGCTCTCGGGAAAGCTCTCCGGTGATCTCTATGGATCCGTCGCGGGCCACCAGCGTAGCCAGAGGTGCGCGCCCTATGAAGGAGTACCTGCCCCAGCGTTCGGCGCTCTCTGCGGACTCGAAGAGGAAACCCGGATCGTCGCCGACCAGCCTCAGGAACGCCCCCACCGGGGTCACCGTGTCTGCGAGCACCTCCCGCCAGACGGGCACTACGGTGTGGTCTCTCGCCGATCGTACGAGCTCCTCCAATGTCGATCCAGCATATGAGCCGACTCGAGCCCGCTTCCCTTCCGGCGCTGTGCTGGAGGTACTTGCGCGGAGATCACCGTACATGCCGATGGCCGTCCTGCAGGCTAGGCGAGCTCGGCGCCGGTCGCAGACGGCGGATGGTCGGTGGCGCCACGGGCACCACCGTGGTGGTCAGTGATGCCGACATCAACCGGCTTGAAGGTCCTGAAGAAGCAGGACCATTCCCCAGTGTGGCACGCTCCCCTGCCCTGCTGGTCGACGATGACCAGGATGCAGTCGCAGTCACAGTCGTAGCGGATCTCTCGAACGATCTGGCGGTCCCCTGACGTGTCTCCCTTGCGCCAGTACTCACCGCGGCTCCGACTCCAGAACCACGTGTGGCCGGTCTCGATCGTCTTGCGCAGCGCGGCCTCGTTCATCCAGGCGAGCATGAGGACGTCTCTTGTCTCGTGATCCTGGACTATCGCGGGCGCTAGACCATTGCCCGCGTACGACATGGCGGACAGCTGAGCTTCCAGCTCCTCGTGGAAGACCGGCAACGGCTCTGGGAATTCAGCCGCAGCCTGGGGTTCTGGGTGCTGGTTCATAGGTACAGGCCAGTGCCGTTGTCTATGCGATCGGACGCTACGGCGTGGATATCCCGTTCCCGCAGGATCAGGTAGTCGTCGCCCCTGACCTCAACCTCGTAGCGGTCCTCGGGATTGAACAGCACGTTGTCCCCAGGTTTGATATTGCGTACGTGAGGACCGACTGCGACGACCTCGGCCCAGCTCAGGCGTTTGGAGACCTGGGCCGTAGCGGGGATGAGGATGCCCGCCCGTGAGCGCCTCTCGCCTTCGGACTGGGGTACCTGTACGAGGACGCGATCAGCCAGCATGGTGATCGACTGCTTCGAGGCTTCATTCTCCACATATGAACCGTAGCGCCTCGCGAGCACCGGTGGCGCCAGCGCTCAAGGGGGGCTATCTGCGAGCTCCGTGAACACGTCGCGAGCTGCGGTCACCGTCATCTCTATATCGTCATGGCTGTGGGCGAGGCTGGGAAAGGCAACCTCGAACGGGCTGGGAGCGAGTGCGATCCCCCTGTGGAGCATCGCGTGGAAGAACCGGGCGTAAAGGTTGCCCTCGCCAGCTCGCCGGGCGCCGTCGAAGTCGCAGATCGGCTGGTGGGAGAAGGCGATGCCGAGCAACGAGGAGCATGCGGGCACCTGCACGGCGATCCCGGCGTCGCGGGCTGCCGCGCGCAGGCCGTCTGCGAGCGCTCGTGTAGTACGGGACAGCTTGGCGTACGACTCTTGGTCCAGTCGGGAGAGCGCTGCAAGCCCAGCAGCCGTGGCGACTGGGTTCCCCGACAGCGTTCCCGCCTGGTACACGTCTCCGCTGGGCGCGATCATCTCCATGATCTGCCGCCTGCCCCCGAACGCGCCGATTGGAAGCCCTCCGCCGATGACTTTCCCGAAGCACCAGAGGTCTGGTTGCACGCCAATGAGCTCGGTGTATGATCCACGGCACATGCGAAAGCCGGTGATCACCTCGTCTGCTATGAGCAGGGCGCCCGCCTCGTCGCACGCTTCGCGCAGGCCTTCGATGAACCCCGGTTGGGGAAGCACCAGGCCCATGTTCGCAGCAACAGGTTCGACGATCACGCAGGCAACATCCTCGGAGAGGCTTGGCAGCTGGTTGTAGGGAACCACCAGAGTGTCCCCGACCGCGCCTGTCGTTACACCAGCCGAGCTCGAGAGGCCCAGCGTTGCCACGCCGCTGCCACCTGCTGCCAGCAGCGCGTCCGAGTGGCCGTGGTAACAGCCGGCAAACTTGATCACACCGCTACGGCCGGTGTACGCCCTCGCAAGGCGGATGGCGCTCATCGCAGCCTCGGTCCCGCTGGACGTGAGCCGCACCATGTCGCACCCCCTGACGGCATCGCAGATCATCTCCGCTAGGAGCACTTCACGTTCGGTCGGCGCCCCGTAGCTCGTACCTGCGCTAGCAGCCCTGACCACGGCTTCAGTGACTGCTGGATCTCCGTGCCCGAGTATCACGGCGCCGTACGATTGCACGTAGTCGATGTACTCGCGACCATCCGTGTCCCACACGCGTGACCCCGCCGCATGGTCCACGAAGTATGGCGTACCTCCTACGGACGAGAACGCCCGAACTGGTGAGTTGACCCCGCCGGGCGTGACACGCCGGGCGCGCTCGAACAGAGACTCGCCCGTTATGCGGCCAAGAGCACCGTCGGCGTCTTGACGTCTGCTATCCATTAGACCCCCCATGGGAAGCAGATCCGCCTGCGGTCCCCGCCTGCGGTCCCCGCCTTTGCATGGTTCTCATGTGCCCCGCGCCAGCTGGAGCCCTGATCCCCGTCACGTCATTTCCATTGCAAGATCCTTGGCAAAGTAGGTGAGTATGGGGCTTGCTCCAGCGCGCTTGATAGCCGCCATGTGGTCGCGCATCACGGCCGGTCCATCGATCCAGCCCAGTTGCGCACCTGCTTTGATCATCGCGTACTCGCCACTGACCTGGAACGCAGCAACCGGTATGTCTACCGCTGCGCGTACTTTCGCTATCACGTCTAGGCAAGGAAGCGCTGGCTTGACCATCACGATGTCCGCACCCTCTTCCACGTCGAGGGCCACCTCTGTGAGGGCTTCGCGCACGTTGCGAAAGTCTTGCTGGTAGGCGCTGCGGTCTCCCGATCCCGATCCCGATCCGGCGCCGCCGGCTATGCGCACCTGGGCTGCATCTCTGAACGGCGCGTACATAGCGGAGGCGTACTTGGCCGAGTACGCGAGGATTGCCACATCGGCTGCAGCGTTCTCGTCGAGAGCGGATCGTACGGCGGCAACCTGGCCGTCCATCATCCCGCTCGGCGCCACGATATCGGCGCCTGCACGTGCCTGCGAAACAGCTATCTCGGCGTAGATCTCGAGAGTCGCATCGTTGTCGATTGCACCGTCGCTAGTGAGGACACCGCAGTGGCCATGATCTGTGTACTCGTCCAGGCACAGGTCCGCTATGAGCACCAGCGAGCTCCCGAGCTCTTGGCGAAGCTCGCCGAGGGCACGTTGTACGATGCCGTCGGGACTTCGCGCCCCTGAACCGCTGGCGTCCTTATGCTCAGGGATTCCGAAGACGATGACAGCAGGAACGCCGAGCGTTTGGAGCTCGGTCGCCTCGGCGACCAGAGACTTCATGGTGTGCTGGAGCACTCCAGGCATCGAGGGCACCGGAACCGGCTCGGTGATCCCATCCCGGACGAACAGCGGCGCGACGAGGTCGTTGACCGACACAGCGGTCTCTGATACGAGGTTCCTCATGGCGGCGGAGCGTCGCAGGCGCCTTGGCCGTGTGGCGGGGAAGCTCATATGCACAGTCTACGGCTCGAATAGTGAGTGCCGTGATCGGAGACGCATTGCGGCAGCGAAGTCCCGTACCGCATGCGTGATCTTGATACACGATCCAGCTTTTGTCATGCAGTTGTTTTGCCAGTGGATCGAGGTTGTCGATGCATTAACTCCTGTGCGTGCTCGATCAGCGCTGCAACTAGCCCGTCTGTGGTGTGGGCGCTGGCGACGACGTCGATCTCGACTCCTCGCGCTGTCGCAGCGTCGGCAGTGGTCTGGCCGATGCAGGCGACGACTGGCCGGGGATGTGTTGCCCGATCGGCTTGTAGCCAGGGACCCCGGGTTCCTCGGCGCCCCGATCCCTCAGCGTCGACGCCTGGTCTCAAAGGCCGCTCCGGCAGCCTTCCTGAGTCTCGAAGCTCCGCATATCTTTCCACCGCCGAAGGTGAGCAGAAGGTGATCGCATCGGCTCTGGCAAGCTCCGCCAGTTGGTTGCTGGCCGGCACTATGGGTTCAATTCTGTACGTCTCTACCTCGTCGACGATCCAACCAGAGGCGCGCAGCGCTTCGGGTAGGGTCCGTCGTGCTATAGAAGAACGCGGGAACAGCGCCCGGGTTGTGTCGCTGGGGGACGTGTCTTGGGCAAGTGCGGACGCAAGCTCCGCAGCGGTGTGGCCGGACGGTACGAGATCTGGCGCCAGGCTGTGCCTGAGCAACTCCTCTGTGGTTGCCGGGCCGACGGCGGCGATCTTCGTGCCGGCCAGCGATCGGGCATCTCTCAGCAGGGAAAGGAAGTGTGCAGCAGCGTTCGCCGAGGTGAACACGACCCAGTCGTAGGAGCTCACCGAGCGGGCGGCGTCGAGCAGCTCCTGGCTGGCGCTTGCCGGCGGCACCACGGACACGAGCGGAACGAGTAGCGGCTCTGCTCCTGATGCGGCCAGCTTGGCTGCGAGGTCAGGAGCCTGAGTCGCATCCCTGGTCACCGCAACCGACCATCCGAACAGGGGCCGCTTCTCGACCCAAGCTATATCGAGCGCGGCGACATCCCCGATGACGATGGTTGCCGGAGCATCGAGGTCGGTCGAAGCGAGGCGCCCGAGCGTGGTCCTCACGCACCGTTGCGCAGGCCAGGTGCCCCACTCGACCGCCATCACCGGTGTAGATGCATCACGGCCGGCGTCAATGAGCTTGCCTGCTATGGCGCCTCGGTTTGCAACGGCCATGAGCAGGACGATCGTGCCACCCAGTTTTGCTGCCGCGTCCCAGTCGATGCCACCTGCGTCGAGCTCGCCTGACCGTCCGGTCAGCACCGTGAAGGAGGTCGATACCCCCCGATGAGTCAAGGGAACGCCGGCGTAAGCTGGAACTGCAATGGCCGAGCTCACGCCGGGCACGATCTCGAAGTCTATCCCAGCTTCTTTGAGGGCCATCGCCTCCTCGCCACCGCGCCCGAGGACGAGCGGGTCGCCGCCTTTCAGACGGACGACGCGGAGGCCTGTACGAGCCTTGGAGATGAGGAGCGAGTTGATCTCGTTCTGGTCGAAGTGCGCTCCCGGCCTCTTGCCGACATCGACTGTTTCCACAGAGGCTGGTGCAATCGCGAGCAAGCGCGGATGCACCAGCCGATCGTGCACGACGACATCTGCCTGGGAGAGGACCTCCGCGCCTCTGAGCGTGATCAAACTTGGGTCACCTGGCCCAGCGCCGACCAGGTAGACCGATGGCTGCCGTCTGGCGCTGGACCTCATTGTTGCAATGGTCCGATGTCCGCGAGGATCGCATTGCCACCGTGCTCTTCGACCAGGGCATGCGCTACTTCGACGCCGAGTGCTCTTGCGACGGCGATGCACGCCGCCAGTGGGGAGGACTTAGGGAGCGTTGCCGACGCCTTGTGCCGTAGCACCCTCCGGCCATCCGCGCTCGCTATGAGGCATTCCAGAAAGAGCGAGTGGGCGAGAGGGTTTCCCAGGCGGTGCTCGGAGCCGCTTCCGGCCGGGCTGGTCGTGAGATCACCGGCGTCCGTGTGGGAGATTCGCGCGTACGCAGCAACTGGAAGGTTGCACCCGCCTCCAACCTCGCGCAGGAAGGCCCTTTCGCTCTCGAGACAGAGCCGTGATCCGGGATGGTCAATTCTTTCCGCGAGACGGCGCATCGCGCCGTCCTCACTTCGGCACTCGACGGCAAGTGCGCCCTGTCCGGCTTGGGGCAGCATGATTGCAGGCGCCAGGATCTCATTTGGGCGGACCGGCATGCCCAGCCGTTCCAAGGCCGCCGTGGCGAGCACCGTCGCGTCAAAGCGACGGGCCTTGCGTAGGCGCGTGCCGATGTTGCCTCGCAGTTCGGCGAAGGTGAGATCAGGCCGTAGCCAGGCCAGCTGAGCTCTCCTGCGAATAGATCCCGTAGCTATCAGCCCACCTGGTGGGATGTCGTCCAAGCGCGAGCCGATCAGGGCATCCCGAGGGTCCCTCCTTTTTGGCACGGCGGCTATGCAAAGATCCTCCGAGCCGAGCGAAGGCAGATCCTTCGCAGAGTGCACAGCGATGTCAGCTCTGTGATCCAGGACGGCTGCCTGAACCTCCTTTACGAAGACACCCTGGCCGCCAATGGCCGCAAGAGTCAGATCAGCCCTCGTGTCACCGGCGGTGTCGAAGGTCAACAGCTCGACCGCCAGCTCTGAGGATGCCGAACGCAGGAGATCTGCTACTTCACTGGCCTGCTGGAGGGCCAGCGGGGATCGCCGCGTGGCGATGCGTGCCACGCAGGGGCTACTCATCACCTGGTTCGAGGTCGAACAGGTCCCGTAGCGCTTCGGAGAGCCGATCACTCGCGCCGGACCTGCCAGCCTCTTTTAGCTTCACGGTGGGGCGATGAAGGAGCTTGCTCAGGATTGCCCGGGTAAGAGACTCGACCAACTCGCGCTCGCGCTCGCCCATCGCATCAAGCTGGGAGCTGTGCCGGTCGATCTCCGAGCGCCGGATCTCTTCAGCTTGCTGGTGGAAGGCAGCCACGAGGGGGGCCACGTCCCGCTCGCGCCTCGAGAGCCCGTAGCGGACGACCTCCTCTGCAACGATTGAGCGGGCACGGTCCACCTCGGCTTCACGACCGGCCATCTGCGCGTTCACGAACAAGCGGAGCCTGTCCAGGTCGATGAGGGTCACAGAGGCGACCTTGCCGGCCTGGGAGTCCACGTTGCGGGGTACGCCGAGGTCCACTACCAGAAGGGGGCGGTCTGGGCGCTGGGACATGGCCTCTTCGATCGCGGCAGCGCTCAGCACGAATGACGGGGTGGCCACCGACACCAAGACCACGTCTGCTGCAGCGAGCTCGTCTTGCAAGGCCGAGAGGCTGCGCCATTGGGCCCCCATCTGCTCGGCAAGCAGGGCGGCTCGCTCTACCGTTCGGCTGATGACGACGATCTCCGGTCCACGGGCATGCTCCGAGAGGCCCCTTGCAGAGGGCTCCGTGGCGTGGGCGACCGGGTCGGCCGGGCTCTGCTGGGAGCTCGTCTTGGATGCGAGCGCCGTTGCCATTCCCTTGCCCATCGCTCCGGCTCCGAGCAGTAGGACCCGACGGCCGTCAAGACCTTCCGCAAGGCGATCAGAAGCCAGGGCAACCGCAGCGTGTGAGAGAGATGTCATACCCCGTGCGATCGCGGTCTCGGATCGAACCTGCTTGCCGACCATGACGGCATGCCTGAAGAGGCTTGAAAGCACCTGCCCGCACGTCTTCTCAGCGCGTGCAACGTCCCATGCGCGGCGCACCTGCCCGAGCACCTCGCCCTCACCGAGAACCGGCGAGCTCAAGCCGGCCGCAACCTCGAAGAGGTGCGCTGCGGCGGCGTCTTCGTACTTGCAGTACATGAGATCGGCGATGTCCTCGAACGAAGTGCCCAAGAGGCGTGTGAACAGGTCGTATATCTGGGCAACTCCGTCGTGGAACCGGTCCACTACGGCGTAGACCTCGGTGCGCATGCAGGTCGAGAGGATCACCACCTCCCGTAGCGCGGAGCACTCGGCCAGCTCTTGAAGCGCCTTGATGGTCTCCCCATTGCTCAGCGTGGTGCGTTCGAACACGTCGATCGACGTCGAGCTCTGGTTCAAGCCTACGACGCAGAGAGGCTCAGCCAAGGTCGCTCTCCTCTTGCACCTCGTGCCAAGTGGCTCGCGCGATGCCGCGACGTCGTCTGTCAAGAGCCCAGGCTCCGCAGATCAGCGCCGCGATCAGTGCGACGCCGACTACGCTCGTGATCATCCACGGCGCCCAGACAGCCTGAGGCCCGTAGACCACGGAAGCCGTCGTGGCTGGCCCGGCAGGGATGATGGCGCCGGTCCAGAAGCCGTCGACGCAGATGGATGGCGTGCTTGCGCCTTTCGATCCATCGATGGCCACCTGCCAGCCTGCCTGGCATGGCATGTCCGTCGTGAGCAGCTCAGGAGCTCTTCTTGCTGGCAAGCCGAGAGAGAAGGAGGTCGCGGACTGTCCCTCGATGGCGACCGGCAGGGAGATTGGAGTACTCGTTGGGGTGCGCTGAGATGCTTGTGCAGGCAGCGCCGGCGTGCCAGACGGCGCAGGCACCCGGAGACCGACAGGCGCCTGTGGCCAGAGCCCGACCCGGCCGGCTTGGCTCGGCGTCAGCAAAGTTACGAGGTTGAGCGCGTTCGATCCCGTGTAATTCTCGATGCGAACCGTGTTGTCTCCACGGCGTCCAGAGAAGCTGCCTGCCACCAACCACCTGAAGCGTGTTCGCGTGGCGACGGTGCGAACGCTGCTAGCGGATGAGCCGTTGACGCTGATGTTGATGCCTCCCCCGACTGGCGAGGTAAGCGTTCGTACGACGGCAAGGTAAGCGCCGGATCTTTTCAACGTGAAGTTCGCGGTCATGCTCACCTGACCCTGGGTGGTCGCGCTTGCCATCACTACGCCCTGGCCCATGTCGAAGAAACCGTTGTCGGCAAGGCCGGCGTTGATGACAGCAGAGTCCCATCCGCCGAAGCCGGAGTCCATCGGCGCCATCGTTCGCATTGCGTTCCAATGCGTGGTCGAGGTGGCGTAGTTGTCTGTCTGGGCTGGCGCTATGACGCTTGCCACGCAGTGCGGATCTCCGAGGACCTGGGACAGCCCGAGAACCGCTGGCGAGCAAGACATCCCTGCTGAAACCGAGCCGGATGCCATCGCGTCAATGCCTGCCTTTGCAGCTCCGGGAAGCAGGAGCTGCGATCGGACTACGTAGCTCGTTGCGGGCGCGAGTCGTGTCAATGCGGACACGAGGCTTCCGGACCACATCGAAGGCGCACGCTTGGACAGGGTGAAGCCGCTCCGAGGCCCTGGAACCTGAAAAAGATAGACGCCGCTGCCGTAGGAGCCCACCTGTCTGGTGACCTTCCTAAGGTTCGTGAGCTGGGCGTTGCCCGTCGGCGCGGCGCCGACGATGTCGTTGTGGAATAGCACATATTTGATGTCGGCCTCCTGCAGCAGTCGGAGGAACGCGTTGGGGTCGCCGATGGCCAAAGTCTGCGCCCACCAGGCGAACTTCTGCAGCGGCGTCGTCATGTGATAATAGCCGATAGTCCTTGCTGGGATGCTCGCTGCCACTCCGAACCCGGTGATCCTCGATGCGTTCCAGGTGTAGGAGGCCTCGTCGTGAAGGCTGTTCTGGCCGAGGCCCGCGTAGTACGGGGCAAGGTCGAGGACCTGTCCCTGGCCCATGTGCAGGCTGGCAATTTTGCCGAAAGCACGACTGTACGCGGTGGGCAGGGGGATCGGTTTGTAGTAGTAGTCCAGAATTCTCACCGCGTTCACGCCGCTCGTGATGCTGAACGCACCGAGGATCACCAGTGCGGCTACCGACCTGGCCGCGATCGGAGCGAAGGCCGCTATCGGGCGTCGCTCCCGACGTGCTCGCCACCGTCTTGCTACCCAAGCTGCCGCCTTGTGCCCAACGATGGTGAGTCCCACGGCCAGGAACACGGGTTCAGCGACCCACCACAGGTAAGAGGCTTTTTCGGGCACGCGGAGGACCCATCCGAGGGGCATGTTGAGAACGAGGAAGTAGTAGGAGTGCCTGAGCTTAGGGACTGCAGGCCACGCAGAGATGAGCATTGCCACTATTCCCGCCGGGTAGCACCATCTGAGCAGAAGTGAGCGGGGTCGGTAGCGGTAGGTCACGAAGAGCGCCAGGGCTATTGCAAGCACCGGCGCCGCAGCGACGAGAACAGTCCGAAGGACTCCGGAGCCGATGATCACCGGGTGGTACCAGTTCACCCAGAGGTTCCTGCCGATAAGGACGTCGAACATCGAGCTGTGAGCACTGAGCGTCTTTAGCATGTCGACGTTGAGCTTGTAGCCCGGGGTGATGAGCCCTTCGGTGTTCAAGATGAACCCTGGCATCACCCAGTACAGGTTGGCCACGAAGGTGATGCCTACGAAGTAGGCAAACCGCTTCAGCAGTTTCTTCGTCGCCTCACGACGCCCGACTGCGTTCAGCATTGCCTTGCGTTCCTGCCAGACGACCATGACCAGTAGGACCAGGCAGGCCATCGCCGTGAAGATCGTGTACTGGGGGGTTGATGCCATGATCGAGAACAACAGCACGGACGAGAGGAGCGCCAGCTTGCCGCCGTCCTTCAGGTGCTTGTAGAGCAGGAGAGCCAGCGCGGGCGTGCCGGCATAAGCAAGGTAGTAGTAAGGAGCCTGGTACTGCTGGGCGGCCCACGGCGAGAACGCGAAGAGGAGACCCGCGATGACGGCGGTGGCTTCTCCGAGACGCGAGCTGCCCAGCCCGATCTCACGCAGGACTCTCCGTACTAGGAAGTACATTGCATACGCTGCGAGAAGTAGGCTCGCGAGCAGGTAAAGCTTGTACATTGTCGACAGAGAGATGCCAAGTAGGTGCGCTCCCCAGAGGAACGGCGTCGTTGCCCAGAACCGGTCGATAGATTCGAGGTTCGAGGTCTGCGAGTACTGGTTCCACATCGGTACGAACCTGGCCAGATAGTTGGTTAGGTTCACCGGATAGCTCATGTCCCCGTGCATCGGCAGGCCTCGAGCGACGGAGTCAGGGAGCCAGATGGCGAGCACGACCGCCCCTAGGACGACTTTGGGCCACGATCGCTTTGGCATGCCTGCAGGAGCTCCATGCGCGGCGGCGGCTCCAGGCTCGTCCAGCTTGTCTGGGTTCGCCTGGTCCGGGTGCGCCGTCGAACGCTCGACGATCGAGGACTTCTCGGGGATCTTGAGGGTCATCGTCTCCCGCAGGTCATCGTGTGTCGACTACTTGGAATGCTTCAGCGAGGCGTCCCTCGCCCAAGCCAGAGCGTACGGCGTTCTCCTGGAGCCACCCCCGGACCATCTCGGAGAGCCCACCGGCTGAGCCCAGCTGGCTCTCGTGGCAGCGAAGAGCGGCGATCTTGAGCTCGAAGGTCTCTGTGACGTCCACAGCGGTGGTCGGGTGTGGTGATGCCATCAGCCACACTTCTTCGACCACATGAGGCTCGAGACCTTCTTCGAGCAGCTCCGGGTAGGAGAATGGATTGCGTGAATCGGGGTAGACGGAGCGGATCAACGCTTCTCCGGCCGCGAGGTGGTCAGGATGGCTCGCATGGATGCGGCCCCAGTGCCTCTCCGGCGATTGGCATATGATCGATCGTGGTTTCGCGCTCCTGATAACCCGCGTGAAGTCCCTTCTCAGCTCTCTGGTCGGCTCCAGGCTGCCGTCTGGGTAACCGAGGAAGCGCACCTCGTCGACGCCGAGCGTCTTGGCTGCAGCACGCTGCTCTGTCTGGCGCAGCGCTACGAGGTCAACGGGCGCGATCGATGAGTCGAGGGCGCCTTGCGCCCCGTCGGTGACGATGCAGTAAGAGACTTTCACCCCACTAGACGTAAGCGCTGCGACGGTGCCTCCCGCACCGAAGTCAACGTCATCCGGGTGAGCGGAGACGACGAGAACGGGACCGGAGATCTGCTCCGCAGGCATCTCGACGCATGGAACAGCCGCCTGTTCGATGTTCGGGTTACTCGACACGGCTAGTACGTGATCGGATAGTCGGCACTCCTTGACGTTATCAATGTCGAGCGTCGCGCCACACGCACCGAAGCAAACCGTGGGCGGAGCCTGCACGGCACGCGGCGATATCAGCTGATGCAAGCGGGTGCCGGGACGAGCGCTATACCGTGCTGTACGGTACAGTACAAAGATATATGGAACAACGGGAGCTCGGACAGCTGGGCTGAGAGGGCGCTGGATGCGCCGACCGTAGGACCTGATCGGGGTAATGCCCGCGGAGGGAGAAAAGAGGTGTCACGAGAAGTGCCATTTGACAATGATGTGCCGGCGCCGGCACAGCGCGACAGCGCTTACCGGCGCAAGATCTACCTGAGGGGCACGAGGGAGGACGTGCATGTGCCATTCGTGGAGGTTCTCCCTGTGGGCAAAGGCGAACCGTCTGGGCCCGGCGGAGCGGACGCTGGGCCTATAGGGCTTGACGGCTGCGAGCCGGTCCCCCTCGTACGCCTCTACGACACTACGGGACCCGGATCGGATCCAGCGCGAGGTCTTCCTCCCCTGCGGCTTCGCTGGATCAAGGAGAGGGGTGATACCGCCGAGCACGAGGGGCGCTCCCCCGGTCCGCTAGACGAGGGTCGCGGCGCCGCTCGAACGAGACGGGTGCGCACTGGTTCCGCTATGTCTGGGCACGGAGCGGATATCGCTGGCGCAGGTCCTCCCGAAGTCGGGAGGGCGCCGAGGCGGTCGACGCCAGAGGCGAGGTCGGTGACCCAGTTGCACTACGCACGCCAGGGCATCATCACGCCCGAGATGGACTTCGTCGCGACTCGAGAGTCCGTCGATGCCGAGCTGGTCAGGCAGGAGGTTGCTGCGGGAAGGGCCATCATGCCATCCAACGTGAACCATCCTGAGCTGGAACCGATGATCATTGGCAGAAGGTTCCTCGTGAAGGTGAACGCTAATATCGGAACCTCGTCAGTCACTTCGTCCGCGGCCGGGGAGGTCGAGAAGCTTTCGTGGGCGCTGCGTTGGGGGGCGGACACGGTGATGGACCTGTCAACAGGTCCTGGGATTCACACCACAAGGGAGTGGATCCTGCGCAATTCGCCGGCGCCGGTGGGCACCGTTCCCATCTACCAGGCGTTGGAGAAGGCGGGAGGCAGGCCGGAGGATCTCACGTGGGAGATCTACAGGGACACCCTGATCGAACAGGCGGAGCAAGGCGTCGACTATTTCACGGTTCATGCAGGCGTGCTCCTTCGCTACGTCCCCATGACCATGAACCGGGTCACGGGGATCGTGTCGCGCGGCGGATCGATCATGGCGGCTTGGTGCCTCGCGCACCACGAGGAGAACTTTCTCTACGCTCACTTCGATGAGATGTGTGAGATCATGACCGCTTACGACATCGCCTTTTCGCTGGGTGACGGTCTTAGACCAGGATCTGTCGCTGATGCGAACGACGAGGCGCAGCTGGCGGAGTTGGCTACCCTTGGCGAGCTTGCAGAGGTTGCCTGGAGTAAAGACGTCCAGGTCATGATCGAGGGGCCCGGCCACGTACCGATGGACAAGATCGCTCAGAACGTGGAGCTCGAGCGTGAGCTGTGCCATGACGCGCCCTTTTACACCCTCGGGCCTCTCACCACGGATGTGGCCCCTGGCTACGATCACATCACTTCAGCGATAGGGGCAGCGATGATAGCGATGCATGGGACCTCGATGCTTTGTTACGTGACACCCAAGGAGCATCTGGGCCTGCCGGACCTCCAAGATGTGAAAGAGGGCATGATAGCGTACAAGATCGCTGCCCACGCGGCTGATCTGGCTAAGCAGCATCCTCGCGCGAGGGAATGGGACGATGCTTTGTCGAGGGCCAGGTTCGAGTTCCGCTGGGAGGACCAGTTCAATCTGTCTCTCGACCCTTCGACTGCGCGTGGTTTTCACGACGAGACACTTCCTGCTGGACCAGCTAAGACGGCCCATTTCTGCTCTATGTGTGGACCGAAGTTCTGCTCCATGCAGATCTCACAGCGAGTCCGCGACTTTGCTGCTGAGCACGGTTTGAGCCCGACGCAGTCACTACAGGTTGGTCTTTCCGAGAAGGCAAGCGAGTTTCGTTCGAGCGGCGCCGAGATCTATACGGTGCAGAACGTGCCGGCGGATGCGTGAGTCGGAGCAGCCTGGTGTACTGGCGAGGCTCGCAAGTGGATGCGTGGCGAGAGCTACGTGACTAGAGAGCTACGTGACTAGAGAGCCTGCCTGTGGTCACGGGCAAACGCAATGACCGAGGAGTAGTCCAAGTCTCCGAGGTCTTTTTCGATGGCATCCTCCAGCCAGGATCGCGCAGCTCGGCCGACTCGCGGATCACAGCCCAACGCTTCAGCGGTCTCGACCGCGATCCTTGCATCCTTTGCAGCCAGCGCTAGCCTGAACCGCGGTGGGTAGCGACCTGAGTCCAACAGCTCGCGTTTGGACCTAACGGTCGCGCCAATGGGTGAGTCGGAGAGGATGTCCAAGACCAGTTGCTGGTCAAGGTCGAGCGCGTCTGCGAGGGTCAGCGCCTCACCAAGCGTGGTCATCAGGCTGACCAGAGACGAGTTCACGACGAGCTTCATCGCGGCGCCTGATCCAAGGGGGCCAAGATGGCGTGGCTCCCCCATGGACGCTAAGAGCTCGCTGCAGCGGTCATACGTGCTTGGGTCGCCACCGACGAAAATACGCAGAGTGCCATCCTGCGCTTGGGGTACGCTGCCGAGGACTGGAGCATCCAATAGCTCGGTTCCCCCGGGGAGGAGCGTTGCGGCATGTTCCAGTGCGCGAGGGCCGATGGTGGACATCTCGATGAGGACGGCATTCGCGGCGATCGTAGACACGACTCCATCCGATCCGGTCAATACGCTTCCCAGTGCCTTGGAATCAGCAAGCATGGTAACAACTACGTCGGCGTTTCTTGCTGCTTCGGCTGGTGTCGTGGCGAGAGCCGCCCCCTTCGCGACGAGGGGCTCCGCGCGAGATGGCGTCCTGTTCCACACGGTCACATCATGCCCGGCAGCAAGTACGCGTTCTGCCATTGGCAACCCCATTGATCCGGCACCAAGCCACGCGACTCTGTTCACTTCTCCCTGTATAGCGCATCGTGCGCAGGTGCGTGATGGAGGCCCACATCGGATCCCGCAATCGGAGCGTTTGGATCGCGCGACGTAGGTACCAGAAGCCAGGCACAGCACGAACCGTCCCCGGAAGCCTGGTGTCCAGAGTTGCAAACCAAGCACGAAGCGCGAAGCTTGGCGACCAACACCAGCGCCAGCAGCTGCTAGACTGGCGCTCCATCACTTCCAACGTTCCGCCCGCCACTGCACGCTGCCACTCTGTCCTGTCGACGCTTACCATTAGCGACACCGTGAAGGGCAAGGTATTGCACCTGCCTTCCCCGCGTGCTCTGTTGCGCCACGCGGTCCCGTCGCTTCTCGAGGCCATTGTCGTTCCCACAGCGTTGTTCTACGTGATCGTGGTCCTTGTGGGTTTTCAGGGTGCGTTGGTTGGCTCGCTGGCTTGGACGTACGCTGCAATAGCGCGGCGAGTGATCCAAGGCCATGGCCTGCCAGCGGTGCTCGTTCTCGGAGGTCTCGTGCTGACTGGCCGCAGCGTTCTTGCGTTGATCACCCACAGCTCGTTCCTGTACTTCGTACAACCTGCTGCCGCTACAGCTATTGTCGCATTTGCTTTCATAGCGTCGACGCTGATCCGCCGTCCGCTGGCCGAGCGCCTCGCGCGAGACTTCTGCCCGTTTGACCCGGAGTTGTTGACCAGGCCGTTTATCAAGCGGTTCTTCTTGAGGATCTCGCTGCTCTGGTCGGCTCTGCTTTTCGCGAATGCGGGTCTCGTCCTGTGGTTCCTCATAGAGTCGTCGCTCCAATCGTTCGTGCTCGAGCGCGGCTTGATCTCTCTCGGCCTCGAAGCTGTTGGCATCGGGCTTTCGGTGCTCTGGTTCGTTCGCATGATGCGTGGAGAAGGAATTTCGCTGCGATGGGGTTCGCTGCGTCATTCTGCAGAGCACGTAGCTGTGGGCGGTCCCGTCCGTTCTGTTCGCTGATCGAAGGCGGCGTTGCTTGCAAGCTCGCAGGCTCGTTGCCTGCGTTTGGCCGTTGCGTCGGGATGCGGGGGCGAGGACGTGTCAGGGTGGCGCGGGGCGTGTCGCTGCTGGAGGTGGATGGTCAAGCTTCGCGGGAGTCGCTTGGTGAGTGGCAGATCGAGCATGCGCTGAAGCTGAAGGGTCGTGCGGACGCATAGGTCCAGAATCGCCGCGTGCTGGCGTCGAAGAAGGGATTGATGACGCGGCCGATGACCAGGCAGGCAAGCACTTGTGCGCCGGCGACAGACAGTGTGGAAGCAGCGCTCTGGATCCTGGCGCCGGTGGTGAAGGTATCGTCAAGGAGCAGGACGCGTTTGCCCGCGAGTGTGGGGTTGGCCACGCGGTACGCCCGAGGGCTCCCATGGTTATGGGCAAGTGGGACCTGTGGGTTCCGTTCTAGAAGTCCGGGCTCCAGCCGGCCAATATGCTCCGCTCTTCCAGCGAGCGCTTCCAGTGGATGAAGCGTGTCAACACCATGAAGCTCGGGCGAGGTCGAGGGAACCACGCAGGCCAGGTCCCAGGATCCTCCGGCAGCTCGCGATATGCAGTGGTGATGGCCTTCGAGGAAGTGATCCAGCAACGTGAGCAAGTAGTGAGAGAAGCGTTCTCTGTCTGGACCGCGGTGGCTGCGCTTGTACTCGATCAAGACACGATGCAGCCGCCCTGACGGTTCTGTAAGGCTGATGGGAACGATGAGGCGGCAGGGGTGTGGGACCTGGGCGCAGCTCTGGAGGCAGCTGGTGCAGGCGCCTGATCGCGTGGAGGCGCTTCCGTGACAGATGCGGCATGTTCCTGGGCCCAGTGGAGGTATGGGTGTGCATGCATGTCGGAGAAAGCGATCGGCGCCGTGCACATGGAGCGAGCGGGGGCTGCTCTGGGAGATCATCGCCGTGTCGAGGTCTTTGCTGCCAGCAGCAGGCGGCCTGTCAAAAGAGCCGCCCAACGTCGAAGCTGTCATGAGGTACCGCTGCTCCGATGGCGTCAATGATGTCCTCTGCATCGTGGATCACCCTGACCTGCGAGAAGCGTCGTGCTAGCGATCTGGCCCAGGGCTCGTTGTCTAGGAGGACCCGTGGAAGTAGGAGGATCCTGGACTGAGCGAGAGCGAGCATTGCCTGCTGGAAGGCGCCGCCGTTCTCACGTGCCTCGATAACGCAGGTACCAAGGGAGAGTCCGCTCGTGACTGCGTTGCGCAGCGGAAAGCTGTGTCGGCTTGCGTGTACGTCGGGGAGGAACTGTGAGATCACGGCGCCAGTCGCGCTGATCATGTCGGCGAGCGCGACATTCTGACGGGGGTAGACGCTCGACGTGCCGGAGCCGAGCACCGCGATCGTGCGGCCAGCCGCGTTGACGGCGGCTGTATGCGCAGCGGCATCGATGCCGCGAGCAAGGCCCGAGGTGACGGTGACGCCAAACTGGACCAAGCCGTTGGCTATGTCGGCGGCAAGCGACAGTCCGGTGCTCGAGGGCCTACGGGCGCCTACGATTGCCACGGAGCGCTGGTCATCCTCGCTCAAGCCACCGCGGACGAAGAGATAGGGAGGGTGCCTCGGGACGGCCCGGAGGTTGGCCGGGTAGGTGGCATCCAGCACCGTTACGAGGCGCGAACCGTTCGAGGTATGCGCGCGGTGGATCATCGAGCGCCAATAGCCCAGAGTGGCGCGTATCGCAGAACGTGACTCGCTACTGGAGAGGAACGCCGCGAGATCAGCTCTCCAGCCGCTGAGGTGGGCCATGTAGGCGAAGGATGAGCCCGTGCTCAGGATGGCGGATGCGCTTGGGACACGTTCGAGGAGGTCTGCTACTCGCCACGGTGCAGCAGGCGCGGCGTGGACCACCGCGAGGACGAGTGCGCCCGGTTGGTCAGCGCCTGATGGATCTGTGTTCGATGGCCCTGTGCCCACCAGATCTGTGTTGGCGGCTCGACAAAGGCTGCCGGCGTCGCCGGGCGCAACCAGCTCGAGCTTGGAATCGAGCTTGGTGTGCACGGCCTCAGGTCCTGCTTGGAAGTGCTTTGCCGTATCTCGCCGCCCCTACAGCGCCTCGCCGACCTTTACCGTGCCGCGCCGTTGGTTGACGCTGCCGCCATCGGCTCGGTCTTTGAGACGCCGGTATCTGGCGCCGACGAGGCTGTAGCTGCGAGAAGGGCGGCTTTTGCCCCCCTGACGTCTCTTGCCGCTTCCTTCGTACGGCCCCCGTTGGTCTTTACGTCCTTTGCGGCCCCGGAGGCCGCTGCTTCGGCGGGCGTATCTTGCCTGGGTGAGGTGCTGATGGCGAGCTTTTCACGTACGAGGTTGTCGATCTCAGCCATGAGAGCTGGATTGTCCCTGAGGAACTGCTTTGCGTTCTCTCTGCCCTGGCCGAGTTGCTCTCCCTGGTAGGTGAACCATGCTCCGGACTTCTTGATGAGACCCTGCTCGACCCCTACGTCGAGCAGCGAGCCCTCCCTGCTTATGCCCTTGCCGTACATGATGTCCATCTCCGCGGTCTTAAAAGGCGGGGCAACCTTGTTCTTCACGACCTTCACACGGGTACGGTTGCCAATCACGTCGGCGCCGTCCTTGATCGATTCGATCCTGCGTATGTCGAGGCGGACCGATGCATAGAACTTGAGGGCCCTGCCTCCAGGGGTTACCTCTGGTGAACCGTAGACGACGCCAATCTTCTCCCTGAGCTGATTGATGAAAATTGCGATCGTGCGAGAGCGGTTCAAGGTCCCAGTGAGCTTGCGCAACGCCTGAGACATGAGGCGAGCCTGCAGGCCGACGTGGGCGTCTCCCATCTCTCCTTCTATCTCTGCCCGTGGAGTGAGCGCCGCAACAGAGTCAACGACAAGAACGTCCAGCGCTCCAGAACGGATCAGCATATCGGCGATCTCGAGAGCCTGCTCACCGGTGTCTGGTTGTGAGATGAGCAGGTCGTCAATGTTCAAGCCGAGGTTCTTGGCATAGAGAGGATCCATGGCATGCTCGGCGTCGATGTAGGCGCAGATCCCGCCGTCACGCTGCGCCTCTGCGACGACATGCATGGCAAGGGTGGACTTCCCGGATGACTCGGGGCCGTAGATCTCCACAACCCTGCCCCTCGGCAGCCCGCCTACACCGAGGGCGATATCGAGCGACATCGCGCCAGTTGGTATTGATTCGACTGCCATGTGAGCGTTCTCGCCCATTCGCATGATGGAGCCCTTGCCGAAGCTCTTCTCTATCTGGCTCAAGGCCATGTCCAGTGCTTTATCGCGTTCCATGTCCAATCGTCGCTCCAAGGTTCGGTTTGCTCTAGCCGCTAGCCGCTAGCTGGCACACCCTGCCGGGTGCTTTCCTGATAGTTCCCAACAGTACAGGGGTGGTCTGACATCGCGGTGGATCTGGCGCCGCAACTTGCAGTTCAGCTCCTGTAACCCTGCCAGTGTAGCATCGAACACGCGTACGTGAGTGGACATAGAGCGCCGCGTACTGGGGCCGGCACGAACCGCATCGGCCTCGTGGCAATGACTTGCAGCGATGTACCGGCGACGGACACCACGTCGGCGATCTCAGCCGCAGTTGGAGCTGGGCGCTCGAGGTCGGCTGACCGAGCTGAGGATGCTGTAGCGCGGGCCGCCTTCGGAAAGGGTGGAGGCTACGAGGGTCAGCTGCTCCACCGGCCATGCCGCGGAGAACGGCGCTCCCGAGAGGCCAGCTATGCCGCCGGTCCGGCTTCCTGCACGGCGCCCACGGGCGAGCGTGAGGTGCCCGGTGAAGGAAGGGGCAGCTCGAAGCGCCCGCGAGCGTTCGATGCGGGGTGGCAACGTGGTCTGGACGAGCTTGGCTAGCGCCAGCAGGCCATGGATCGGAACGTAGAGGACGCTGCGGCCGAAGCAAGCCGTCGCCGGCCCCGCCTCGGCCAATGTTCTCTCTTTCCAAGCAAGTCCTGCCCGTGCGAGCCCGTCCTTCGCGTCGTCGAGGTCGACGGCATCCCCGAGGAAGCTGAGCGTGATGTGCCACTGCGCGGGTGCGGTCCACCGGACATCTGGGCGGGCTGGCCGGTCCAGGAGCTCCAGGCGGGCGACGATCTCTGGAGGTGGCCATATCGCGACGAACAAGCGCATGCGCGTGCTCGCATCATGCACGAATTGGTGAGCCTTCGTCGTGCGTCGGTGGCTTAGAGGGCAGGCAAGGAGCCGCGACGGCTGCAGCATCAGGGCTCACACGGTCTCGCAGGCGTCTCAGCGCATCCGTCACCAGCTGCTCCTCGCCAGGATCGAGAAGCTCGTCGAAGAGGTCGTCGAGCTGGCTTTCATGGATGCGCATCACCCGCCTCATCTGCTGGCGTCCACGCCGGGTGAGCGCTGCGTAGGTGCCGCGCCGGTCGTTCTGACATCCCTGGCGGTCTACGAGGTTCAAGGCGGCGAGGCGATCGATCGCCCGGGTCAAGCCGCTCGGCGTCAGCGCTGCCTGCGCTGCAAGGTCGCTCAGCCTGAGGCGCTTGCCTGGGCTGCGGACCAGACGGATGAGCACCTCGAGATCCCTGCTTCCCAGGCCAAGCTCCTTTTCGATCGCGGGATTGATGGTCTTGCGTAGCCCGGCCGCGATCTCGAGGATCAAGCCTACCGTTGTGACCCGGTCGTGCGTTCTCACCGGCATCGGGAGCCCCCCGTCCATCCATCGCGGCTCCATGCCCGCGCCGCGAGCCGGCGCCAGACCCGTCTTGACTGCATACTCGTAACTCTACTTCGAACGCGAAGAGATAGTTGCATACGCAAGGAGTGGCGTGTACACTTAGTTGCATAGTCAAATATCGGCTATGCAACTAATCGTTGGCAACAGCAAGTATTCGATGACAAGGAGATGACTTATGACCACACCCGACGCCGGAGCTGATCTCACCAGGACCGTTGACGGCGCAACTGTCCCGACGCCAGGAACCTTCGCGCTCGACCCTTCTCACCTCGAGATCGGTTTTGTGGCCAGGCACATGATGGTAGCGAAGGTGCGCGGCCGCTTCGCGAAAGCCAGTGGCGTTATCGTGATCGATGAGGATCTGGCTCGCTCGACGGTGGACGTGACGATCGAGACGGCCAGCGTGGACACTCGCGAGGAGAATCGAGACGGCCACTTGAAGTCCCCGGACTTCCTCGATGTGGAGCGCTTCCCCGCGATGACCTTCAAGAGCACGTCGGTCACGAAGACGGGTCGCGAAAGCTGGAAGGTCGAAGGTGATCTCACGATCAAGGACGTCACGAAGCCCGTGACGCTCGACGTGGCGCTCGAAGGGGTGGTGCAGGATCCGTATGGCAAGCAGCGCATTGGAATCTCGGCTGTGGCAGAGATCGATCGTGAGGAGTTTGGCCTGACGTGGAACGCGGTCATGGAGGCGGGCGGCGTCGTCGTCGGGCGCCAGATCAAGATCGAGATCGACGCAGAGGCTATTCGCCAGTAGTGCCAGTAGTAGTCGCCACGAACCAGTAATGCGACAGGTGCGACGGGCAGGAGGACTGGTGTCGCGCCGAGGGTGGCGCCGCCGCTTTGGTGAGGTGGCGCCACTACTGGTGGAGACGTAGGCTCGCTCAGGGTTGTCGACGAGATGAAGGAGGCCCTCTGTGGTACCGGAGCGACCTGAAGTGATCGCCTATCGAAAGGCGTGTAGGACGACTGGCACGGGTCTGTCTCACTACGTGCTCTTGACCAATGGACCGCGCAAGGTTTCCCCGCGAGGCGCTACGGAGGCATCCCAGGGTGCAGTGTCGCAAAGTGCAGTGTCCCACGGTTTGGAGTCCCAAGGTTTGACGCCACCGCCTATGGCGGCTGCTGGCGGTCGTACCTGAGCGGGAGCGCGCTGCTGTGCCGTCTGAAGCGGGCGCTGGCGTGTCCCTCGCGCCCGTGAACATAGGCCATGGGCAGTACACGGCGCTTGTAGAGCCGAGCACCGCGTTCTGGTCGCTCGTCCGCAGCGACCGGGCTGGTGACATGATCTGCGATCCGTCCTTCTTGGGCCGGGTTGAGGCACGCATCGGAGAGTTTGCGACCGAGATGGAGCGCCTCCGCTATGGCCTGTTGCCTTCGGCCGTCTATTTCAACCCCACCGAACGGTGCAATATGAACTGCACGTACTGCTACTTGCCGGAGGGGATGCGTAGGCGTGGCGCCCATATGTCCAGGGAGGACATCTTCCGAGCACTCGTGGAGTTGCGCGGTTACTTTCGGAGGACGCTTCCCGAGGGCGATATGCCGCAGGTGATCTTTCACGGTTCCGAGCCGATGATGAACCGAGCTGCTGTCTTTGAAGCGATCGACAGCTTCAGCGAAGACTTCGTGTTCGGCGTCCAGACGAATGGGACTCTCTTGGACTCCGAGGCGATCGAGTACCTGACTTCCAGGGAGGTGAGCATCGGCCTGTCTCTCGACGGTCCGTACTCAGAGGTCGCAGATCGTACCAGGCACACCTTCTCGATGCACGGCGTCTTCGATCGGGTGGTACGCGTTCTCGAAGCGTTGCGCGGCTACGAGAGCTACTCCGTGATATGCACCGTGACTCTGGAGAACCTGGACCACTTGAGCGAAATGGTTGATCTCCTCCACGCGCTCGAGGCGCCTACGTGCATGTTGAACCCGGTCAGGTGCACGTTGGAAGGGGGTCGGAAGGCACGTCCTTCGGACTCCGCTCTCGCCGCGGCATACGTGCAGGCCCTGGATCGAAGTTACGAGCTGTACCAGGAGAGCGGGCGGAAGCTCGTCGTGGCCAACTTCGCCAACATCGTGCTCGCGATGATCGCGCCGACTGCCCGGCGGCTCATGTGCGACATCTCACCATGCGGGGGCGGCAGGTGCTTCTTCGCTGTTGATGCACACGGCGACTTGTTCCCGTGCAGCGAATTCATTGGTCTCGAGGGCTTTCGAGGCGGCAACCTCTTCAGGGGCGACCTGCAAGGCTGCTTTGACAGCAGTGCGTTCCGCTCCGTCACGCAGAGGGCTGTCGAGATGATCGAGCCGTGTCGTAGCTGCGTGTTTCGTCACTTCTGTGGGGCCCCATGCCCGGCCGAGGCTTTCGAGCTCAACGGCGCCACAGCGAGCCGGGGCGCATTCTGTGATTTCTACCAGGAGCAAGCCCGCTACGCGTTGCGGGTGATCGCGGATGGTCGTGAAGATGCGTTCCTTTGGGACGGCTGGGACCGCGACGTGGTGACCACCTTTGACGTCAATTCCATCAGTTAGAGCGCGTAGGAGCGCCTTGCGGGTGCAGGACGTTCGCCGCTCGCCGGTCGGGAACGATCGCGTCCAGACGACGACGGCTGGTCTCCACGCCGGCTGCGCCTATCGCCACGGCAGCCGCGAGCATCGCCACGGCTGAGAGCGTCGCAGCGCCGGTCATGCTCGGAGGCGATATAGCGGCCACGCTCAGAGCGAGCGCGAGGACCCCACCAAGCTTGCTTGCCCCAGCAGCGAGGCCTGCGCCCGTAGACCGCATTCGCGTTGGGTACACTTCAGCGCTGTAGGGGCACAGTACCGAGATAGAACCCCACATCGAGATGAGAAGGACTACGAGCAACGCCTCGAGGAGGGCAGGATCGGTGGCGACCTTTGACCCGACCACCGCGAAGAGGCCGAGAGCTGCTGTGCACGAGGCCGCGAAGAACGCCATGGCCGCTTTGGAGCTCCGCCCGTACAGCCAGGCCGCAAAGACTGCGCCTGGGATCGAGAAAGCTGCCGCTTCGGACAGCACTGCAGTTACCTGCGCCTCGTGGATGGCCTTGTGAGCGCTGGCAAGATCGATCGGCAGCCAGACTATGAAGCCGAAGCTGACCACTCCCCACGCGAGACCGTACACCGACAATGCCGATGTGAGCCCTCTGAAAGGGCGTCGGAAGAGGCCGGAGAGGCCAAGGGCCTGGTCGTCCACAGCGCCGCCCACAGCTCCCGAGGCTGTAGCGAACGCTGGAACAGGAGCCGTGCTGGGCGTGTTGGGCGAGCCCTCGACCACCGCGGCGCCGAATGCCTTCATGATCGCGAATGCCTCATCATAGCGGCCCTTGGCTATCAGGAACCTCGGCGACTCGGGGATGAGCTGGTTTATGCCTATTAGCGCAAGGCCGGTCGGGATTCCGAGGAACCACATGATCCGCCAGTTGAACAGTGGCACGAGCCAATGTGCGGAGACGCTTGCAAGCAGGAACCCAGCGGCTGTGCCCACTCCTGCTACGAGCACGACCACCTGTCCGCGCAGCCTGGATGGCACCGTCTCCACCAGCAGCGAGTACGCGATGGGTAAGAACCCGCCGACGGCGAGGCCCATGACGAAGCACATTGACTCGTTTTCCCAGAATGCAGGCATTGCGCCGCAGGCCGATGACGCGATGAAGATCATGCACGCGAGAAGTATTGACGCTCTTCGCCCCATACGGTCGCCGAGGTAGCCCCAGATGACCGACCCGAGAGCCGTTCCGAGGATGCCGAAAAAAGGCAGCAAGGCGACTGGTGCGTGGCCGAGGACTTGGTGCGCCGGCGAGCTGAGATCGTACTCTTTGGCGACACCGGGCAGGATGAAGGTGAAGGTATAGGGCTTCAATGTGTCGATGGCGATTGCCACGACCAAGGCGGACATGAGCCGGAGGTGGGCGCCTCCGATGCGGGTGCTGTCCAGGGCCCGGATCTGGACGTCGGCTGGATGATCGCCGTTCGCTCCAGTCGCTACGGTTGCTCCAGCGGCACGCCCTTGTTCAGCTGGCGCCTGGTCATGTGCATGGGAAAGCCCTTGCGACCACGCGAGCGACGGGTCGTTCGCCGCCCCACCGTTCGCCGCCCCACCGTTCGCCGCCCTACGGTAGAGCCCGTGGACCACTGCGGCGAGCCCTGCAGCCATCAGAGCCATGCCAATGATCATCTCCGGGTCCATCGGCATCCCGTTGAGCACGTAATGATCACGGTGGGCGTCGATGTACATCGGCAACTGGAGGAGAACCCCTATCGTCACCGCAGCGGCGCCAGACCAGAACGACAGCGGGTGGCTAAAACTGGCTCGCATGTTGCGCGCCTGACGCATCCTGCCAGCGTATCATCGACAACGTGGCCACGATGTGATGACGCATCGATCTGTCTGGCCGGCCGGCGCGCAGGGTGCATCGGGACGTCGCTTCACGAACCAGTCGGCGCCGAGATCGTGGTATGGGACCTTTCGATCGAGGATGTGGTGCGTGGCCGACAAGCATCGAGTGGGCGACTGCCGTCACACCGGGTTCGCCATGTACTTTGCCAACCCGTACGCACCTTGGTTGCGCGAAAGGAACGGACACGCGAACACCCGGTTGGCGTGCCCTGCGGAGCTTCTCAATGATCTTATCGACGACTTTGTGCAATCGGATGTAGGGATGTAAGGGTCTGTGTTGCAATGACAGGTTGAGCCCTACCCAGGGGCCGACTTCATGGCACGCGGCTGGGGGTCGCTGCGCCCGCTGCCAGCTGCTCCAAGAAGGCGACGCCAACCGGCGAC
>JAJYWA010000014.1:0-25495 GCA_021791755.1 Actinomycetes bacterium
TCCGGCGCAGATCACCCGGAAGGCGACATCGACATGGCACGCACGCTCGATCTGGCGGCTCGAGCGGACCCCGACACAGTAGGCGTAGAGCAACAGCGCCACCATCGCTGCCGGGTCGTGCGCTGCGCCGCCCCAGCCATCGGCTCGGTAGTCGGCGTAGAAGGCCGACAGGTCCATCTCCTCGACCGCGTCCAGCACGAACCACGCCAGATGGTCTTCGGGCAGCCAGTCCGCCATCGACGGCGGCAGCAGGTAGAGCTGGTCACGTTCTGGGGTGAGGAGGTTGTAGGCCACGACGTCATCGTGGCAACTGGGCCTGTTCGGGTGGTGGATCTCCCGCGCGCGCTACCAGGGAGTTTGCAGATCGCCGCGGAGGTTCGTGCAACAGGCTCTATTGACCCGCTGGCAGTGTCAGAGGGGAGGCGTCTCGTGGACGATGAACCGGGATCCGTCCAGATCGAGGATGAGCACAGCGGCGCCGGGTTCGATCGTCTCCCCATCGTCACTGTACGCAGTCCACAGTTCGCCCTGGGCCCGTATCTTCCCGGGGGCGTTGATCCCACCGACAGCCGTGCTCACAACGGCCTCACGACCCACGAGGCCTTGGGCTCCCGACACGAAGCGGTGATGCCCAGTACGCATCGCCCGCAGGAGGGGTGGTCGCGCAATCACGATCCCGACAACAGACGCCGCGAGCATAGCCAGACCCTGAATCACAAAGGATACTCCGCTGGCAGCGACGAGGGCTGCCACCAGTGCCCCCAACGCCACGAAGAGGGCGAAGAACGCGCGTGTGAACAACTCCGCACCGATCAGCGCGGCTACCGCGAGCAGCCACCACAGTGCGTCGCTCATCTGATGTCACATACCGTAGAGCGAGATGACCGGAGCACCAGTGACCAGCCTACTCTGATCAGCCCGCCAACTACTACGAGGTCTGCGGGATCTCACGAAGCTCACCGGGTTCACGAGTAGCTGCGGGAGTGCTCCCGATAACAGTGGGGGAGCGCGCCAGCAACACCACTCCCGATATCATCGCAACCGCTCCGAGCACCTCGACGACGGGAGCCACGCCGGAGAGGCGAAGCCGCTCTGCAAAGATCACTACACCAAGAAGCGAACCTATGATCGGTTCCAGGGCGCTCATTGCGGGCAGCGATGCTGCAAGCCGCGCGGTATGGTATGCGCTCTGCTCGAACAGGAGACCCACGGCTCCCACAGCAAGCAGCTCATATGGCTGCAGCGTCGCAAGGGCGCCCACATGGTGCACCGAAATATCATGGAGGACCGCCTTGGTCAGTCCATCCGAGACTCCGAATGTGAATCCTGCGCCTGCCGCTAGGAGCACCGCTCGGACGCGCACATGCGCGCGCGTTGACAACAGCCATGCGCTCAGAGTGACAACCACAACCAAGGCGACAGCGGGGAGGAACTGCATTGCAGAGGCTCCGCTCCGGCCACCACTTGCGCTGCTCGACACCAGGAATGCAGCTACGCCAGTCGCAGCGAGAGCGGCCGCCAGCCAGTCGAGCGAGCGGGGGCGCTGGCGCCTCCAGACGGCCGCAATTGCAAGCGCGAACACCAGGTTAGTAACAAGTACCGGCTCCACAACCAACAGCCTTCCGAAACCGAGCGCAGCCGCCTGGGCCGCGTAGCCCGCAAAGGCAATACCGATGCCAATAAGCCAGATCGGCCGGCGGACAAGGTAAAGGAACAGCCCAGGATGCAGCGCTCGGTGCGTCGGCGCCTCCTCGGCAGCGAGCTGTTTGAAAACTGCACCAAGGCCGATGCACAGCGCAGCAAGCAGAGCGAGAGCGATAGGGAGCACGTAAAGAGACTACAGGATCAACCAGGCTCACCAGGTTCAGAGGTAGTGCCCTTTACAAAGACCATCCAGGGCTAATCGTTGGCCTACCAGTCTGATTCCTGTTCCTACGCAACTTTACATAACGACCATTATCGGCGTTTGCGTCACGGCCGTTGACCGCCAACGTGAGCCGACAAGCTCTGTCAATTGGCGGCACCCCCCGTCAGGGTCAACCCGCGTTCGCGGAGATCGACGAAACCAAGGACGGAGGACCCATGCCGGGACCGCAGTTGCCAGCGGCGATCGCTTGATCAGCAGCCTGATAGGCCGCGGCGACGTACCCGTTCACCATGCTGATATCCGAATTCGTCGTGGCCACCGCAGTCTGTATCGCCTGCTGGGCGCTCGATATCGCCTGCTCGACCTCTGCGGCGGTCGGCGCACCGGGATCGTAGTACCCAGGATCCTGCGCTTCGGCTTGTTGCAACGATTCAAGCCCGCTGTTGACGGTGCTGATGTCGCTCTGGACGGTCTGGATCTCCGGTTCAACGTCTGCTGTCGCGTCACCACCGACGTTCGCTGTCGCGTCACCACCGACGTTCGCTGTGGCGTCACCACCGACGTTCGCTGTCGCGTCGCCGCAGACGGTTCCGGAGTCGCCATTCGGGTGTTGCTGCGCGAGCGCCTCCACTTTCTGTGCCTCTTGCTGGGTCTGGACCAGGGCCGCCTTGGTCGTGGCCAGGGCTGAGGCCACGCTGTTGATCTCCGAGCTGAAGTCGGCGTCGCTACTCAGGGTGGAAAGGTCACCTCGAAGCGTCGAGGCCGCTTGCTCGACCGCATGGTTGGCCTTTTGTCGCTGCTCGGCCCGTGCAGCTTGGGCAGCTGCCACTTGCTCCTCGTGATATCTTTTCGCCGCGCTGCTGCCGAGTGCAGTGACCGCCAGGTCATAGGCGCCAGTCGTTGCCGCTTCGAACGTAAAGTCAGCAAGCGACCCATTACGCCCCGGGACCGCCAGCACGAGGGTCGAACCGCTCAACGTGCCGCTAAGGCTCACAGTGCCGAGCAGCGCACTCCCCAAGCTCAGTGTGACGCTGCTCCCGTTCAACGTACCGGTAAAGCTGATACTTGCAGCATGAACATGTCCCGGGTCTGACGAGCTTAAATAGGCCCCCGTGAGGGTTCCCTCTAAGTTGCTCCCACTGAGGGTCATCTGTACAAAGATCGCGGTCGAAGAGCTTGTGTACAAGTAGCCAGACGGTCTCGGCGCGGATAGTAAGCTGCTTGCCACGACACCGCAGATCACAAGTACGAGCATTCCCACGATCGCTGCGATCCAGTGCGATCGAAGTGCAATCCCGACTCCCTTGCGCTGCGACACCGCCCAACCAGACCTGAGTCAGCCCATTCCCATCTCGTAATCCGCCTTCAGGACAGCGGTGCCCGCAAGCTTGTCGTGTAGGGTCTGGTTGCGCGGATCCCACAGCGGCCACAACAGGTCAACAAAGATCGCAAATGGGACAGCCGCGAACACGAGTGCCAGGAACCAACGCAGCGATGCGCGCCCGTAACCGATAGGCCTCAGCTCTGTACGCGCATTAACGAGCACTATGTTCATCATCCGCATGCCGATGGTCCCAGATGATTCTGCGCCGGTCGTAAGAATTACATACGCGGGCGAGACGGCAAATGCAAGGACGACCAATCCAGCTACATGGGTTAAACCCGCTGCGGTGTATCCAACGATGACGCTGGCGAGGATGATCACGACGTAATCGATGATGAACCCGACGGCTCGGCTGGCGTAGTCGGCAAGTCGAAGGGAGTGCCGAAGCGACGGCGGGCGCTGTGGAGAGCCGGGGCCAATGTAGTCGGGGCCGAGCCGGCCGATTCCCTGTGGCGTGGTGCTCGCTGGATCGTAGTCCGACCACGCCCTACCGGTCACCGGATCCATGTTTCCCCAACCCGAGGTTCTACCCAGATCATCTGCCATCGCCGCTCCTCCACGATCCCCAGCCGCCCATCGGTAATGCACCACACGACTGCTACTGGTGCTACTGGCGTACGCTACAGAGCCAAGCTTGCGTCGTCAACCTTGATTCACTTCTTTGCCGCAGACGGCTGAACAGATGAGATCGGCACGGCGTTACGCGGCGCCGAAAGCTTGAAGCTCTTCCCCCAGCTGCTGTAGCTGATCTCTACCTTGATGGAGCTGGACTGGTTGCGCATCAACAGCTCGACGGGCAAGAAGGGTGCGGTGGTCGACACGTACAGCGTCGCAGACAGCTTGCCCACATTCGACTGGCGGCTGTTCACCGTGCCGGTGACGCCCACGACGCTCTGCCCCCGGATAACAGTGGGGACACCGAGGCCAATGGGCCCGCTCAGCGACATGGTAGAGAGCTGGAAGGAGATCTTGAGATTGGCCTCAGCTCGGTGGTAACCGGAGTCGGCGCTCGTTACCGAGATCCACCTACCGGCATAGGCGTGCGCCTTCGCTGCCGAAGCTCCGAGCGCATACCCGAGAGCAGCCTTGTTCGCCTGCATATAGACGGTGCTCCCGATCAAGCTAAGGCTGAACACGATTGGCTGCGATCCGGCTATCGTGAAGCGCTCCGTACCAGCAGCGGCGCCCGCCACACCGGTGACGGTTGTGATCTTGCCGGAGTCGCTCTCGGCCTCCACGAGCTTGACCGATCCCGCGCCGCGGGCCGCTGCGAGGGACAACTTCAGAGCTTGGGCCGCGCTCTTGCCCCTCAGTGCCCCTATTGTGCCTCTCGAAGCAGGCTGCGAGGCGCCGCATGCTGCTGCTACAAGCGCGATCAACAAGGCCGCTGCGCTGATGACCCCTTTCGCGAACGTTGACCTGCGAGGGACAGTGGGCGTTATCGGCATCAGCATCGCAATAAACTAGCCCCCAGCGGGCCTCAAGCCACAACGGGCCTGGTTAGGAAATCGAAGAGCCCCGTCCCGGCCGGGGCGGAGCCGGGACGGGGCCACGAGCCGGGCATGCTGAGCAGCCCGACCGAGCTTGGAGTGTAAGTCCGCGAGCAGTAACGAGTCCCGCTAGCCGAACGTTCCGGTGGTTGTGGGAGCAGTGCCAAGCGTGATCGTCAACGTGAGGGCGCCCTGTTGGGACGAGCGCTTGACCACAACCTTGACAGTGTTGCCGGGCTTCAGCTTCGCAAGATCACTGACGAGGCTGTTAGACGAGGTGACCGGCATGCCTGCGATGCCAGTGATGACATCACCTGGCTGGATGCCCGCCGTCGCAGCAGGTGAGCCGCCTACGACGTTCACGACGACCGCTCCCCGAGATCCGGCAAGACCATACTGCTGCTGCAAGGACGAGTTGTCGCTGACAACCGCCACGCCCATGTACGCCTTGGGTGGAGACACCGTCCCACCTCGGCGAAGCTGCGGCAAGAGGCTCTTCACGCGGTTGATCGGGATGGCAAACCCGATGTTCTGGGCCGGCGCGTTGCCGGCGCTGCTCTGAGCAGTGGCAGTGTTCATGCCAATCACGTCACCCGAGGAGTCCACGAGCGGTCCGCCTGAGTTGCCAGCGTTGATAGCGGCATCGGTCTGGAGCATGTTGGTAAGGGTCTCGACGGCGCCGGTCGTGGCGCTGCCAGCCTGCAGCGTCCGACCCTCCGCTGAGATGATGCCCTGCGTAACGGTAGGCGTGCCTGCCGAGATGCCCAGCGCGTTCCCCACGGCGATGACGGCGTCTCCGACTTGGACAGCAGACGAATCACCGAGGCTGGCAGTCGGCAGGTTGGATGCACCGGTGATCTGAAGTAGCGCGACATCGTCAGCCGGGTCCCGGCCGATGACCGTTGCGGGCATGGACTTCGTATGACCATAGAGAGTTACCCGAAGAGAGGACGCGCCGGCAACCACGTGGTTGTTGGTCACTACTTCGCCGTTCGGTGTGATGATCATGCCCGTGCCCTCGTCGACCGCGAGGGTTGAACCACCACCACCATTGCCGAACGGGCTGCTTCCTCCGAACGGGCTTGAGCCTCCGAAGGGGCTGCTTCCTCCGAACGGGCTCGAGCCTCCGAAAGGATTAGCGCTCGTCGATATGCTCGTACGCGCCGTAATGGACACAACGGCAGGGAGCACCTTTTGGAGGATAGAATGCACGTTCGCCGTCGGCGTGACAAGCGCGGGCCCCGCAGCCAGGCGCTCGATGATCCTGGTCTTCGTCCGGGTCGAACCGGTGAGCGCACCTGCAAGCACTCCCGTACCTCCACCAACAACTGCAACGACGAGGACGATTGCAAGCCAAAAACGCCACGTCGGCATGCCTGAGCGCGCCGGAGAGGACGTCGGACCCACTCCCCCGCCATAGCTGCCCCCGCCATAGCCGCCCCCCCCGGGCGGAGACGAGGTGACCGGTGCGTGCGGCGTCATTGGCGGGTACCCGGGCTGGTAGCTCGGATCAGTAGGATAGCTGCCCGCTTGTCCGGCGGCCATGGATGGCTGCGGAGTGGATGGCTGCGGCGTCGTTGGCGGGTACCCGGGCTGGTAGCTCGGATCAGTAGGATAGCTGCCCGCTTGTCCGGCGGCCGTGGATGGCTGCGGCGTCGTTGGCGGGTACCCGGGCTGGTAGCTCGGCGCCGCCTCCTGTGCCTGCTCAGACTGTGCTGGCGCTGGCTGCCAGGAGGCATGCTCTGTCTCGTGTGGCCGGGACCCTTCCGCCGGCCCTGCCGCCGACATCATGGCAGGAGGTGCTCCCATCTGTCCAGGCCATACCTCGCCGCCCGGTTGCCAGCTTGCGCCTTGTGCCGAGGAAGGCTGACTGGCCTCTGTCTCATCTTCGCTTGTGCCTTCACCAGGGTACGTGCCGTCCTGGAAGCCACCATCTGATCTTTCCATGATCCCATCATGGCGCGCTCTCCTGAACGCAAGTTGAGAACGCGCAAAGAATTTGCATAGTTTGCCTGCGGATGCCTGAGCGCTGGAGGCAGACGACAGGCTCGCTGGACTCCCGTTGCTGGGGGTCGCCTGGCACGAAAACAGTCGGCAGATCCCTGAGCGCTCGCTAGCGATGAGGGCTGCACTCACGGCCAAGGACACAATGGCTAAATGTAGGTGAGCAGACTCCAGAAAGCCACCGGTCCGCACGGGCGAGGACGGTCAGCTCCGCGCTGGCGGGCGCGGTCAGTCGCTTTTCAGCCCTTCACGGCGAGGATGATCGCGACAACGGCAACCATGACCGGTAGACTGGTCCCAGCAACCCAACCTATGGCACGCACGCTGGATTTCAGAGATCCCACGTCTGCCGCAACGGTTTGAAGCGACTTGACCATTCCGCCGAGCGTCGGGCTCTCGGGATCAGTAGTGCCTTCAAGGTCCTTCGCCGACAGGCTCGCCTGTCCCTGGCGCGGCCCTGTGTACGGATGTGCTACCTGGGATGAGAGCTTGAAGAACTGCGTGGTCAAGAACGCCCCCTCGTGTCCAAGGACAATCCTGCGGGGCGCCAAGTTGGTGACGCGAACGATCAGGTGGCCATCGAAACCCGGGTCAATCTGGGGCCCGGACAACAGCATCAGACCCTGACGGGCGTAAGAGGACGTGAGACCCAGCTGCCCAGCGATCTGCGGACTGCACTTCACCCGCTCTCGAGTGATGATGACTGCAAACTCGCCAGGATCGATGATGACAAGGCCCTTGTTGGCAACGTCTACTTTCTCATGGCCACTGCTCACGTAAGCCTCATGACCCACCCGCATGTCATAGCTCGCTGCTTGCAAGGATCCGTCGTGTAGTGGATCAATCTCCAGCAACCCATCATCAATTGCCGCCTTGATGTCTACATCCGCCAGCATGTTCCTAGCCTAACCTTTCCGAACTGAAGTTTGGTGAAATGATACCGGCCGGCTATGACACTAAGAGCGGTGGCGACCAAGCCAGGTGGAGCAGCGACAAGCCGGGTCGGCCGGTGACAACCAAGCCGGGCGGCGCAGCGACAAGCCGGGCGGCGCAGCGACAAGCCGGGTGGAGCTGCGACAACCAAGCCGGGTGGAGATCACTGCCCAAGCTCAGATAGCCTGATCACCACAGTGACGCCAAGAATCGAGATAGAGCTTACAAGCAGCAGCGACGATGGTACATGGACATGGCGCGCTGCTGGAGCACGCCAGCCGCGCGGTACTCTGACTGACAGCATCCTCTACAAAGGAGCAAAGGTCGGTGACATCGTGCGCGCCGAGGCCGACTTCTTCATGGACGGGATTTCCATCACCGCCGTTCAGTCACCTAGAACAAGGCAGGCTCCAGATGGTCGCCTCGAGGTCATAGGTCCGCCCACCGCCGCATCGCACCAACCTCCGGTCAATATGCCCCGCCAGCCCGCAAGCCCTTCCTCGACCTCCCGCCGCCGCATGGTCCGCAAAGGCGATGGTAGAGAGAGCGAGACGGACAGCGCCAAGCCGTCCGGTGGCGCCCGTAGGCGCCGGGAGGACGGGTCACACGAGCGTTCGGGACGACGAGTCGTCACCGCGGGCTCCGAAGGCCAGACCGAGCCCGCCTCCCGCCGCTCCCAGCCGAAGCCAGCCCGAGCACGTGAGCGGCCGGCCCGACTCGTGCCGGGAACGAAGCATCGCGACGCTCTCCTTTTATCACTGCAGGCCGACCAGCGAACAATCGCAGAGCAACTGGTCCACGGAGGCATTCCCGCGGTCCGCCGGGCGCTCGATCAGCGCAACGAGACCGCACGGCAGGCTGGCGTGCCCGTCGTAGACCCATCTGGGATCGTCTCGGTTGCCGAAGAGCTCTTGCCACGTGTGAACGCCGCCATGTGGCTCGACAAAGCTGAGGCCGCTTCGAAGCGCATGAACGATGTCCCGCTGCGAGACCTTCGTTCTATTGTCGCAGGCGCTGGCGCGCTCACTCTCGATGAGCCATCTCGAATGCTCGCCGCGAGCCTGCGAGACGCGCTGGCTGCACAGGTTGCCGCCTCGCGCGACCGTTGGCTCGGCTCGATCGAGCGGGCCCTTTCGAGCGGCAACGTGCTTGACGCGCTGAACCGGTCGGCACGACCTCCTGATCCAGGCGCCCGCTTTCCGGCGGACCTTGCTGTGCGGCTTGCCGAGCACGCTAGCGAGACGCTCGATCCCGGCCTCGCTCCGGAGCTCTGGCACGAACTGCTCTCTGCCGCGCTCCACTGCCCTGCACGTAGGATGATCAAGCCAAAGGGGCTTCCGACTGAGCCCACTCCGGAGCTGCTGACCGCAGCTCGCCAGGCGTCGGCTCAGATCCCCCACCTTGCCACACTGCTCGGCATGTCCATGCCCCCTCCCCCACCACCTAAGGCACGCGTCATATCCGACCGCGGCCATTCGAGCAGAGCTGAGCAACCTGGTTAACAGGAGCGGGACCTGCGTAGCGGGGCCGAGGGGGCCCACTTGCGGGAGCTGGGCTCTAGGGAACGAGGCGGCGGGTCCGGAGAAACTCCAACAGCCCATCAACCAGCGGCAGCTCTGGCATCTCGCCAAGTGCCACCCATCGCGCTTCTGCTGCATCACTTGACGCGTGCGGGATGCGTGGCCACGCGTCACCTGACAGGCTCACGATGAAGTCCAACACGACGTTGTGATGCTCGGTCGTTATGACCTCGGCGAAGCCTGCAAAGCCGCCGCAGCGCACGGCGAGCCCGGTCTCTTCGAGCACCTCACGCTCAAGAGCGGTCGCCAACGTCTCACCAAGCTCTACCCGCCCACCAGGCAGCGACCACAACCCGGCTTGCGGATCATGGCCACGCTTGACCATGAGGATGTGGCCATGGGACACAAGAACGCCGCCTACGCATACCTCCGGGCGCGCCATGTCATGGCTCCTGCACGGGTTCAGACCTGGCGAGCTCTCGGCCACACGTGGCGAGGGAAGTGTGCATCACGATCACTCTGGCCTTGAGGCCTGCGTTTTCCAGAAAGCTCTTCCCCGGTCGGTCTCCAGGAAGCACCAAACAGTCGACCCCGTGGCACCCCAGCGACGCCAACCAGTCGGTCGCTGCGCGGAGAAGCGCAGTGCCGGTTCCCGAGCGACGAGCTGCCGGGACCACGTACACGAGATCAAGAGCCCCCCACGGTTCTCCTCCGGAAAGTTGCTCCACATGCGCTGCCGCAGCGCCAACTGCCGGACCCACAGTGCCAACTGACGCAGTGCCAGCTGCCGGGCCCCTAGTGCTGCACCCAGTCGCGATCCAGGTACGACCCTTCGAGCCCGCCGGAATGCCAGCAAAGCCGGAGGCGCCGCCATCGGCAAGGAGCGCAAGCTCTCTTGCAGCGATCTCAGCGCCGTAGCGCTTGCTGCGGAGCTCTTCGAAGGCATCATCCAGCATTCTTCGCACCGGGCCTAGGTCATCATGTGACGCGAGCCGGATACCCGCGGGTAGCTCAAAAGCAGCCATATCGATGTACCAGATCCAACCTATTGGCTAGCTGTGATCTCCGCCGGCGCCATGACGGAGCTGCGCAATCTTCAACAGGACGGTCCGCCGGCCCCTGTTCAGGCGCTCGTAATGTTCGATACGCGCCATATCTTGATCGTTCAAGCCATGCAACCTACCGATGATCTGCGACGCTGCCAGAGAATCGTAGCCGGCGATGGCGAGCTCTCCGGCATTCGGCCGAGCCTCCGCCGAGGTTGCCGGACTCCCGGATACGTCCGCGGACTCGCTGGCCTCCGGGGACTCGCTGGCCTCCTGGGGCTCGGCTGCCTGCGCGTTCTGTGGGGCAGCGCAGCCAACATTGGAAACCTTGCGACCGAGCAACTCGGCCGATCGCTCCGCCACGATCTCCTCGATGCGCCTACGAGCGATGGTGGTCACAAGCTCACCAGTCGTGCGCGCATTGACGATACGCTGCTGCAACAGAGCCCTCCCATCTTCTGCCAGCTCCGGAAGGCCCTTCGAGATGGCGGCCACTACACCGAGCGGCGCGTAGAGCGCAGCATCGAGCACCGAGCCTGCGAGGGACCTCCGAGATCGACCCGTATTGTCGCCGAGCGCACCTGGGCCGGCTGAGGTCGCCGACTTAGCTGAGCTGGCTGACCTGGCACTCATTTACCGGCGGCCTTCGTGGTACGAGCGTCGCATCAGACACAGTCTCTGCACAGCATCTTCTTGTCATCAGCCAGCTGGCCAATATGCTTCACAAGAAAACATGATTGGCAGACGAATTCATTCGCCTGCTTGGGCAGGAGGCGAATCGTCGCCTCGTGGCGGTCGTCGTCGTCGTCAACATCGTCGGCGTCGTCAGCTTCAAGCTCGTCTTCATCGCCGGAGACGAGGCGCGCCTTCAAGATAACGTCAAGCCCTGCCTCCACGTCCTCGTCGTCGCCATCGTCTTCGACCAGAGCAACCGTTGTCTCCTCTGCGGCAGCCTCTTCGTGAACGGCGTCGTCATCGGCAGGGAAGCCCGAGCCCTTGACCTCATCGTCGTCGTCCTCGTCGTCGTGCTGGCCGATGACGAGAAGCTCCTCGTCATCGGCAAAAAGGTCCACATCCGCGACCTCTGCCTCCGCTATCTGGTTCAGATCGTCATCGCCTGGACCCTCCTCACCGTCCAAAGGATCATCTTCAATCTCCTCTTCTACCACTGCGACCTCACTGATTGGCTCTCGTTCTGATGGACTCGACGCGTTCAAGGGGGCTACCACCTCGCTGGTTGTGCGCGCACGAGCATACCGTGTCGAAGCAGCGGTTGCGACAGCCCATGTCACAGCGGATCCGGCGGAAACGAAGGCAGCGACAGCGACAACGGCCATTCGGTATCCAGCCGGGCGAGCTGATCACACGGAGGCCAGGCGAGACGGAGACGAGCTCGGACAGGGCCCAGCTCAGACGGGACCCAGGAGCCTTTGGTGCCGCCGCCACGTGCGACCCTTTCACAACCCCGTGACCCAAGAGTGCCTCCGACGTTCTCTACTCAGCGTCCAAGGCCCCGTCATCACTGTTGCGCCCTTCGCTCGATCTACTTGCATCCACGCCTTCGCTGACGGAGATGCTCGACTGGCGAGCTCGAGGCATTGCACTACTACTAATGCCTCATGGACTTGCCGACGTCAAACCGTTTTGCACGCTGTCTACCTGGTGGTATCCGAATAACTGCAGGTGCACGACCTTTGCAGGATTTAATCAAACAGGTTCCGATCAGACGCCGGACGCTGGCCGTGACTGCCGCCGAGCGGCGTTGCGCCGCTGCTCGGACAACCTTCCTAACCCGACGTCCCCGGTCGCAGCGAACGACATCGCTGAAGCAATGTGGCGGTGACCAGCCTGCGTCGCGATCAGGTCGAGCATCTTGAGCACCAGCGATCGGTAGGAGGCATGGCCCTGTGGGGACGAGCGGAGCTCGATGATATGCATCGCCTCCCGAGCGGACATCTGCATCACGTATCGAACCTGGAACGCGAAGCTCACGCAGTAGGCAGCCTGGTCCGGGAAGTCAGGGACAAGCGCCCCGTACAGATCACGGGAGACCTCGAGACACTGCACGTAGTCGCTCACCAGTCCCGCCTCGCATATCTCATCGGGCACGACAAAGCCGAGATCGCATCCGAGCGGCTGCCACTCGATTGTGAGCATCCTGTGACGCTGGAGATCGCGAAACGCTCCGTAGTCCGATATCACATCGAACCGGTACTGGGTGCGCTCGAAGGCACGACCAGGCTTGTGACGCCTGTTCTCCCGCTCCCCTACGTATGCGGTCACGATGGCCGCCTTCTCCTCCTCCGACATCCCCTGGACCGCAGCTGCAAGCGCTGAATCGCTCAGGTTCGAAAAAGGGTACAGGATTGCTGCGATGACCTTGTTCTCTCCATTCGGGTCGAACTCCGTCAGGGTGACGTCCGAAAGATGAGAGGTGTCATCGTACAGATGCTCGTCGCACTCGGGAGCGCTTGTTCGAATCCGCAGGGCTTCCTGCGAGCGCCGGCCAAGAACCGTCTCCACTGCCATCGCCGACGATGTGCGGGCGCTGCTGAGATATCGCGACCAGCGCTCTCCCCGCTCCGGGTCGTCGACGCGCCGCAGGTAGGACGGGATCACCTTTCTCAACTCCGACAGCATGAGATCGGAGTACGAGCGAGCCTCGGGAAGCGGATGGGAGCGCATGCGTATGAGGAGGTTCTCGAACGCCTGCCCGGTCCCGTAGATTCCGACGTTCGACAGCGTCGCGGCAGGCAGCAGGCCGCGCGCGAGATCGAAGCCCTTTGCCCGAAGTGCCTGCCGGTGCACTATGTCTGAGTCGCCAGGATCCTTCGGGAACCTCGACGACAAGTACGGTTGGAGATTCTGGAGCAGAGAGGAGTAACCGTCGAAGATGAAGTCCATGTCGCCTATGTAGCGTGCTCCGAGGTGCGACGCGAGGATGTCCGGATCACGATAGTAGCGATACGTCCCGGTTGGCAGTCGAGAACTGTAGGATATGTACCTAGTCGACTGCTCGAGGTATGCCATTAGCCGGCCCCGTTCCAAGACCTTCGTCAGCAGGTTCGAAGCCTGCTCACACGCCAGGTGAACCCCGCCGAGCTGCGCAACAGAGTCGTCACCGAACTCGACGAACACCTTGTCGTAAAGTCGTTCAGCCCTTGCCAATCCCGTTGCTTGCGCTACCGCTCCAGCGTTGTCGCCGACACCGGCTTCAACGTAGTCGCCGGCGTCGCTTGCGAACTCATCAAGAAAAAGACGCCGGAGGCTCTTTGCTGAACGCGAGTACCGGGCAAAGAGGGCGCCCTTTACCACCTCCGGCAGGTTGACCACCGCGAACACCGGCTGGTCGACATTGGTGAAGTAGCGCTGCAGGATCGCCACCTCATCTGGTGTAAAACTCTCTATTACGTACTGCGGCGCCATGCGTAGCCGCCTTGGCGCCGTCCGCTCATCTATTCGCTCAGACATTCGAATGCTAGCTTAGAGCGCGCGCTGTACAGAGCCGTGGATCTCCTCTACCGGCGTACGATGATCTTTCCGACCAGTATCGAAAGCTCGTAGAAGATGTACATCGGGATAGCGAGAGCCATCATCGAGAACGGGTCGGAGCTTGGTGTGATGAAGGCCGCGGCTGCCGTTATCGCGACGATCGCCCACCTACGCCACGAAGAAAGCTTCGCTGGGCTCAACACCCTCGCGACCTCCAGTGAGACGAGAAGCACGGGGAATTCGAAGGCCAAGCCGAACGCGACCATCAGCAGGACGATGAGGTTCAAGTACCTGATCGGGTTGTACCAGGTATGGATCCCCTGGCCGCCCACCGCTATGAGGAACGCGAGCGCATGTGGGAACGTCACGTAGGCCACGAGCATCCCGAAGAGGAACAGGACGATCGACGCAGCGACGAACGGTATAGCGTAGCGCTTCTCCCGCGGATCAAGGCCCGGGGTGATGAAGCGCCAGCACTGCCAGAGCACTACCGGGGACGCCAGGACGAGGCCGCCGTACATCGCGATCGTGACCCTGAGCGAAAGACCGTCGAGTGGGCCGGTGACGTACAAGCCGCAGTCTTTCGGACGCAGATGACAGTAGGGTCCCTGTAGGAACGAGAGCAGCGTCGGGTAGAGCACAAAAGCCACCACGGCGCCGCAGGAAACGGTGATGACGCAGATCAGAAGCCGCCTGCGCAACTCGATGAGATGCTGCGCGAGTGTCATGCTGTTCGGGTCCGCCCGCCTCGCGCGGACCCACGGAACGAAGCGCGCCAGCCTCCGGAGTCGTTTTCCCTGCTTCAGCTGTTCGCCACCCCGCGATCGATGTACCTGCCCGGGCTCAGAGCTCACCCGCGGCTTGCCGGCCTCGATGCAGGCGGGTTACGCCGGCCCACTCCAACACCGGTCAGTTCATGCTCGGATCGTCGACAAACCCGGGCTCGAAAGGCATCGCTGAGCCAGGTCTCACTGGCGCCTTCGAACTGGCCCGCGGTCTGCCGGCATCGGCTGGCGCCTTCTTCTCCGGGGCTCCGTCGTCGGCGCTAGGGCGGCCGCTTCCGCCAGGGCGAGCACCCGCAGTCTGATCGGCGTTCGCACCGCTCTCCGCTGCGAGATGGTCCAGTAGCCTGAGTGGAGATCGCGCGGCATCGACGATACGACCGGGTGACGGCAGATCGGGGAACACGTCGCGCACCTCGCCTTCGAGGCGCTGGCGCCAGTGGGCCAGCTGAGCCCAGGCCTCACCGAGCTGGCGTGCCAGCCGGGGGAGCTTCTCGGGACCGAGGACGATCAGAGCGACCACTAAGACCACGAAGATCTTGGACGGATCGATGCTTGGCATCGACTCTATTCTACCGCTGGCGCGCCGCCCGTTACTACTCGATCAGCTGCTATCAGCAGAGGCCGATAGGGGCAACGGGCACGAGCTCAGAAGAACTTGAACCGCGAGAGCGGCCAGAAGCGAACTACCACCTGTCCCACGATGGATGATCCTGGGATCGGCCCGAATACGCGGCTGTCCTCGGAATTGGACCGGTTGTCACCCATCACGAAGTACTCATGCGGAGGGATCGTCTGTCTATGGAGGCTATGCGTCTGCGTTCCGGGAGGCAGGAAGGGCTCGGCGAGGCGGTGACCGTTGATATAGACCTGCCCGTCCGACGACCAAATTGTCTGGCCCGGTAGGCCGATCACCCTCTTGACAAGATCGTGGATGTTAGAGGGTAGAAGTACGCCCGCAGGCTTGGTGAAGACAACGATGTTCCCCTCGCGGGGCGGATGGAACATGTAGCTCAGCTTGTTCACCAAGATACGATCCTGGGGCATCAGGGTCGGTTCCATCGATCCGGATGGGATGTAGAACGCTTGGATCACGAAGGCGCGCAACACCACAGCGACCAGCAGCCCGAGAACTATGACCAGAGCCCACTCGATGAGCCGGCGCGTTACACGAGGTTCTTGCGTAGTCGACCGAGACTCGCTCCGTGGCGCTGGGGGGAGGCCATCAGGAGGAGCGGACGCATGGCCGCTGGCAGGCTCGCCCGCTGCGGGAACTACGGTGTCCGTGGTCGAGCTGGTGTCCGGGATCGAGATGGCGTCCGGGGTCGAGATCACCATCCCAGGATGGTCGGGTTCCAAGTTCGCGCTCACGGTACTCGAAGGATAGTGCAGGTCCGCCACACCGTAGCGTCGGCAGCCCTTAGCAACTGATCCCGCAAGCCGTCAGCGGCAGCTAGATCTCGACTGGTTCACAGGGACGCCATCAGCTTGTCGACACGCTCGTCGCGGTAGCGAAAAGGATCTTTGAGCAGCAGTGTCCGCTGAGCATGGTCATTTAGCTTCAGGTGGATCCAGTCCACCGTGAAGTCCCTCCGGCGTTCCTTCGCCAGCCGTATGAAATCACCCCTGAGCTTCGCTCTCGTGTGCGCCGGGGGCGTGGACACCGCCTCTGTGATGTCAGCGTCGGACGCAGTGCGCGACACCGCAGAGCGCGCCGACATACGGTAGAACAGCCCTCGAGTCCTGTTCACGTCGTGGTACTGGAGATCCAGCAGCGCGATCCTCGGATCGGACAGGTCCAGGCCATGGCGAGCGCGGTACGCCTCGATGATCGAGTACTTCATCACCCAGTCGCACTCCCGGTCCATCGACAATGGATCTTTCTCCATGCGCTCCAGGCAGTCCACCCACATGTCGAGCGCTCGGTCCTCCTCTTCTGAGACACCGAACCTGTCCCGGAAGCGAACTGCGCGATTTAGGTACTCGAGCTGGATGTCGATAGCTCTCAGCTCCCGTCCGTTCGCGAGCCGTACCACCTGCTTGCAGGTGATGTCCCGGCTGATGTCGCGTATAGCCTTTATCGGATCTTCGAGCTTCATGTCCCTCAGGACCGTCCCACGGTCTTCGAGCATCCTAAGCACGATGCTCATGGCCCCTATCTTGAGGAACATTGAGTACTCGCTCATGTTCGAGTCTCCAACGATCACGTGCAGACGCCTGAACCGCTCGGCGTCGGCATGAGGCTCGTCTCTCGTGTTGATGATCGGCCTCGATCGCGTGGTCGCGGAGGACACGCCCTCCCAGATGTGCTCGGCACGCTGGCTGATGCAGTACAGAGGGCCTCTCGCCGTCTGGAGAACTTTCCCTGCACCGGCATATATTTGCCGGCTGATCAGGAAGGGGATGAGCACATCGGTCATCCGGCTGAAGTCATCGAGCCGGTTGGTCAGGTAGTTCTCGTGGCAACCATAGGAGTTTCCAGCTGAGTCGGTGTTGTTCTTGAAAACGAAGACGTTGCCCTTGATCCCCTCATCGTTGAGGCGTGTCTCTGCTGAAAGAGCCAGACCTTCGAGGATCCGCTCCCCTGCCTTGTCATGGACCACCACATCGGCGATCGAATCGCACTCCGGGGTCGCGTACTCAGGGTGGCTCCCGACGTCCAGGTAGAGCCGTGCGCCGTTCTCGAGGAACACGTTGCTGGATCGCCCCCAGCTGACCACCCTCCTGAAAAGGTAGCGGGCTACCTCGTCCGGGCTCAGCCTCCTCTGGCCACGAAGAGTGCAGGTGACCCCGTACTCGTTCTCCAACCCGTAGATGCGCCGGTTCATTGAATTCAACGCTAGCCTTTGTACGATGCATGACGGGCCACTCGTCTACCTGACAACTGCGACGAGCACGTTTCACAGCCGGGTGATAGCCGCTCGCCTCGGCGCTGACGGCATCGTCTGCGACATCCGGGGAGCAGTCGAGGGGCCGTACCCGCTGCCTGGAACCGTGGACATCTACGTCTCGGCAACCGACGAGCCACTTGCTCGCGAGCTCCTGCTCGGAGACCAGGTGGATGCCGCATTCGATCTCACTGAGCACAGTCTCGCTCTTGGTGACTCGGGTTCACGGGCAGAAGCGCAGGCAGAAACACAGGCGGCAACGCCAGCGGCAACGCACCAAGGATCTTGGGCTCTCGCAAGCAATGTCCTCGGCTCACCGGCAAGCCGGTCCAGCCAGTGCCGCCTGCATGGAGCCTCGTCGCTGCACAGGCGGGCGACCATTGTGCTCATGGGCATCCTCATGCTGATGCTCGTCATGATGCTCGTTGCCGGAGCCCTTAGGCTGCTGATCGGCGGCTGAGGGTCCACCCGGTCGGTGCTCCAGTCCGTAGTAGCCGTAGCCGCGTTTGCGCTCTCCGACGTCCAGCTGCCGGAGGATGCCCTCCTCGTCAAACGCCGGGATCCGCCGTGAGCCGGCTTGAGGGCTGGTGGAGAACATTGGCAGCGGTGTCGACCGTGGGGACTGAAGCGCCCGGTGAGAGATGGAGCGGGACCGGTGTCGCCGTAGCGCTTGCCGGGCAGGCGAGGGCAAGCCTGTTGCTGCTCCTAGTAGTCATGGTGCATACTGAGAGATCATGCCGGGGCAGGTCGGGAGTGCGGTCGGGAGTGCGGAGGCTGACGTCTCAACGGGCAGGACGGATGCCGTGGTGGAGGTGGTTGGTCTCACTAAGCGTTTCGGCAAGCGGACTGTCCTGCATGATGTCAGCTTCACGGTGCCGCGCGGCGTGGGGTTTGGTGTGCTCGGGCCAAACGGCGCTGGCAAGACAACCCTTCTACGTACGCTCCTCGGGCTCGTGGGTTACTCGGCCGGCTCAATCCGGATCTTCGGCAAGCGGGCGCCTCTCGAGCTGCCTTCTATCTACTGGCGTGTGGGAGCCGTCGTCGATGAACCCGGCTTCCTTCCCCACCTGACTGGCAGGCAAACCCTGGAGATGCTCGCAACCGCGCGTGGTGATGGAGCAAGCAAGCGCATCGACGCCGCGCTCGAGCGTGTAGGACTCGGCCCCATCTCGACGCAGAGGGTCTCACGTTACTCCACCGGCATGCGCCAGCGGCTCGGAGTAGCGACCTGCCTGATTGCAGATCCGGAACTGTTGATCCTCGACGAGTCGATGAACGGCCTCGATCCCCTAGGAATGCAGGAGCTCCGGGCGCTGATGCGCGAGCACGTAGCATCCTCGCGCACGCTCATCTTCTGTTCCCACCTGCTTGACGAGGTGGAAAAGGCATGCGATATGGTGCTAGTGCTCGACAAGGGACGGGTGGCCTTCCACGGCCCGATCGCAGAGATGGCCGCACAGGATGAACCTGTTGTAAGGATTGGTTGCGCCGATGAGCGCCAAGCGCTCTCGATCCTCGCGACGGTACCTTGCGTGAAGGAGGCTCGAGCCGATCGCGCAGCGAGCATCATCGCGGTGTTGCGCCATGGCAGCGACCCGCTACGATGCGTTGCAGAGATCAATCAGAGCCTCGTGGACGCTCGCCTGGCTGTTCACTCGATAGCTCCAGAGGTCCCGAGCCTAGAGGACTGGTTCATCAGGCTCACAAGGCCACAGGAGGCATCCTCGGCCCGGCCTGGAAGCGAGCAACCCGGTGCAGCCCAGGCCGATCGAGAACATGACGGCTCGGCAAACCACGGGCTTCCTGGCAGACCCCACGGGATCGAGGAAGGCTGAGCGCGAGATGAACGCTTCCCACCGCAGTGCCGCGCTGGCGCCGGCCGACGAAGCGCCAGCTCGCGCTGCAGAGAGCGAAGGCCCATTGAAGGCGCCGGATGGGGGCTCATGGACGCCTGATCTTGCGCTGATCAGGACAAGGTTTCTAGAGCTGTCGAGGCGCCGCGGCTTGCTCGTGGGAATGGTCGCCGGCAACCTGGGGCCGACAATTGTGACAATCATCGTTCTCATTGTTCGCCATGGCTCGCATCCCTGGATGGACCCAACTGGCACGACTTGGGTCGCAGCGGCGGCCGAGACGCTGTGGGTCACGGGCACGCTGACTGCGGTGTTCCTCGGCGCGATAGCGGGCAGCGCAGACGTGACCAGCAGGTTCTTCCGGGCGCTGGTCACCACGGGCCGCTCCCGGCTGGCGCTGTACCTTGCGCGCTTTCCCGCGGGCATTGCTCTAATCGCAGCGGTCATTGCACCCACCTTCCTTCTCGCTGCCGCGTGCTCGGATCTCATGGCAAACCCCGACAAAATACTTGATCCCCGTGCGCCGCTGCATGTCGTGTTCGCGTTGGGAGGATGGCTCCTACTCGTGATCTTCGTCGTCTTCGCGATCACTCTCGGAATCTCGACGACCATCGGTTCCGAGGCTGTGACAGTGCTGGTCACCGTGGGACTTCTGATCGGGCTCGCTATCCTTGCCACAGTGCTGGTGACCGACCCTGGCTGGCCTTCTTGGCTCCGATTCGTCGACTTCGAGTGGATTTTCAAGGGTATGCAACCCGCAATATCGTTGTCGAGGCCCGCTTCGGGAATTGCATACTCAATGCCGGTATGGCAGCGGGCGCTTGCGCTTGCGATCTGGGTCGCGGCGCCGGTCACCTCTGGCGCATACCGCGCCGTGCACCGAGATGCGTGACCTCGACCTCGACCTCCACCGCCACCTCGACCTCGACCAGCTGGCGGACAAGGCAGGTTTGGTCAGCACGCAAGGAAGCAACCGCACCTCGTCGACACACCGCCTCGTCGGGCTGGGGCGGAGCTCCTAGCTCTTAGCCGGAAGCTCGTAGCCGGACGCGCTATTAGCCGGAGCTGAGCATCTCGGCCAGCTCGTCGCTCGGGACCCTCCTGAACGCTCGCCGCTCTACGCCTCGCCGGAGAGCTCCAACCTCGAGATCCGTCGCGATGAGCTCCCGCTCTCCCCCACTGAGCGCCGAGGCCGCGCCTCGCACGGCGTCCGCGAGGGACCACTCCGATGACCAGGAGCTACTCATACGCTCACCGATCTCGTCGTTCTTGCCCCCAAGCACGGCAAAACCCGTGCGATCGGAGATGGTGCCATCATAGGCAATCTCGAACATCTGATCCGGTTGGTCATCCCGACCTACCTCGGCCACCAGGATCTCGACCTCGAGTGGTTTCATCTCATGGGTGAAGACCTGCCCCAAGAACTGAGCGTACAAATTCGCAAGGGCACGCGCGTCGACATCATCGCGCGAGAACGCATAGCCCTTTGTGTCCGCGTGCCTCACGCCCGCCACCCGTAGCTGGTCGAACTCGTTGTAGCGTCCAACCCCGGCAAATGCGATCCTGTCATAGATCTCGCTGATCTTGTGCAGCGAGCGAGACGGGTTCTCGGCGACGAGCAGCACTCCTCCCGCGAAGGTAAGGGCCAGAAGGGAACGCCCGCGGGCAATCCCTTTCTGCGCGAACTCCGCCCGATCCTTCATGAGCTGCTCGGGCGCTACGTAAAACGGGATCGTCATGGCGCCTGCCCCGCAAGGCGTCTTGCTTCGATCAGCTCTGAAAAAGAACGCTCGACTTGCTCATCGTCGAGCTTCTCGAAACCATCCGCAGTTACGAGCGCTACCGTCGGGTAGATGCCCCTCACGGCGTCCGGGCCACCCGTAGCCGCGTCCTCATCTGCCGCATCATATAGTGCCTGCACTGCAAGCTGAATAGCCTCTGGACCAGAGATTCTCTCTCGCCACGCTGCCTTCACCGCAGCCCGAGCATCACGCCCCCCCGAGCCCGTGGCGTGGAAGTCGATCTCCTCGAAGTGACCGCCGGTCACGTCATACGCAAAGATCCGGCCAACTCGGCGATGAACGTCATAGCCTGCGAACAAAGGGACCACAACGAGCCCCTGCATCGCCATGGCTAGGTTCTCCCTCACCATCTGGCCGAGCTGGTTCGCCTTGCCGTCGAGCGTCAGCGCGAGGCCCTCGACCTTTTCATAATGCTCGAGCTGGGTCTGGAAGAGCTTGACCATCTCGGTCGCAGGACCAGCGACGCCAGCGATCGCCACGCACGAGTGAGAGTCGGCAGGCATGACCTTTTCCATCATTCGATGGGCGATGGACGACCCCTCCGTCGCCCGCCTGTCACCTGCCATCACAACGCCGTCACGAAACCTCAGCGCGAGGACTGTCGTCCCATGTGCAGCTGGCAGGCCAAAGCCCCCTGCCCGCGCCGAGGCGCCCGAAGCGTCGAGCCAGCTAGAGCGCCAATCCATCCCCAATCGAGACAGCAGCCTCGAGAACGATGGCCCCGGATCCCCTGCTTGGCCACCCAGCTCGGACCACGTCAACCCACCTAAGCCGTAACCATGTGGAGCGACTGCGCCGTTGGCCGAGGCGAAGACATCACCTGCAGGCTCTATGCGCCAGCTCTGGCGTAAACCCACCAAGTTATCCTGCACTCCAGCTATTCCCCACCCTTTTGGACGTAGCCTCGAATGAACTCCTCGGCATTGTCCTCGAGCACTTCGTCGATCTCGTCTAGCAGGTCGTCTAGATCCGCCTTGATCCGCTCACCCTGGCGCGCAGCAGTCGCAGCCTCTGGCGGAGCGCCGGCCGAGGCTGCGACGTCGCCCTCATCCTGGCGCGAGGCCGACGATCGCTTCTTCAACTCACGTTCAGGCATCATTGCACCTTTCCATCGAACTCCATCGAAGACAAGTTTCCGCTAATCACTCCGTCTGGCGCCAGCCTTCCTCACTCGCTGAGCAGCCTCAGCAGCTCAGCTGGTGTTGCAGCTTGCGCCACGAGAGCGCCCACCTGATCTGCCGTGCCCTTCAATGGGTCCATCATAGGGACCCGCCGCAAGGGATCTGACCCCACATCGAAAACGAGCGAGTCCCAGTTCGCTGAGACGATCTGAGTGGGCCAACGGGATAGGCAGGTTCCTCGAAACCATGCCCGGGTTCCCCTGGGTGGTTCTCTGACAGCACGATCGACATCCTCATCAGAGGTTAGACGCTCCATATCGAGACGAGCGAACAAGGAGCGCTCAGGCCTGAGGTCATGATACTGCAGGTCAAGCATCGCTAGGCGGCGATCCTGCCAGCTCGCGCCGGTGCGATCCCGGTATGCTTCCAGCAGCTCCAGCTTCGCCACCCAGTCGAGCTGGCGGCTCAAGCTCGACGGATCTTGCTCCAGGAGCTCTAGGGTGCGTTCCCATCTCGCAAGCGCATCAGAGCCACGCTCCTCGCCGCCGACACAGTCCAGTCCGCGCTCTGCGGCATACTTCTTCGCCAGCTGAAGCAGCTCCCACTGGATCCCGAGCGCAGTCACCGTCCGGCCGCTCACGAGCCGGAACGACTTGGCGAGCTCGAGATCGGCGGAGACATCGTGCATCGCCTGCACTGGGTTCTCCACGGTGAGATCCATTTCCCCGAAGAAGCCGTCCTCGATCATCGCGAGCACGATTGCCGTTGAAGCAACCTTGAGGTACGTCGAGACCTCGGACAGGTTTGCGTCACCGACGATCACATGCAGTCGTCTGTATCGTTGTGGGTCCGCGTGCGGCTCGTCCCGGGTGTTGACGATCGGGCGCTTCAGCGTGGTCTCGAGGCCCACGATCTCCTCGAAGAAGTCCGCCCGCTGTGAGATCTGGAAGTGCGGCGCCTGTTCAGCGCGGTCCCACCATCTTGCCTCACTGCCGATCTTGCCCGCGCCGGTAAAGATCTGGCGTGACACGAAGTGCGGCACCACATGGTGAACGATCTGAGCAAAGGGAACTGAACGAGCCATCAAGTAGTTCTCGTGACATCCGTACGAGTTGCCCTTACCATCGGAGTTGTTCTTGTACACAACTATCGACGCGCCTTCATGAAGCACGCGGCGCGCGGCGTCCATGGACCGCCGCAGGATGGCCTCACCTGCCTTGTCGTAGCGGACAAGCTCCAACGCGTCCGTGCACTCCGGCGTCGAAAGCTCCGGGTGAGCGTGGTCCACGTAGTAGCGAGAGCCGTTGGCGAGCACGGCATTGAGCAGGTGCGCTTCAACCGCCGGCGCCATTGCCGACTCGAGCGAGAAACCCCGCGCATCGTTCCCAGGCGACTCGTCCTCGAAGTCCCAGTCGATCTGGCGCTGCACCTCATCCACGTAGGAGCTCACCAGGAGGGATGAGATCGACACCGGATTGTGATCGCCTGGGGGGAGCATCCGCAGCCCGTACTCTGTCTCCGTGCCGCAGATCTTCGCTATAGCCACAGAGCTGAACCTAGCCCATCCAGCGCGCAAACCTCACTCGTGGCGCCGCGCTCCGGCGAGGACCATGCGTTATCGACAGGCTCGGGGCCGGCCACACCTGTCCCCAGACGGCAGTGACCCGGGCTAAGCGCCGTGAACTACCTCTGCCTGAAGGCGGAGGCTTCGCCCCGACCGCCAGTCCGGCCGAGGATCGGCCACTTGAAGGCCCTGCCCACAACGCCAGGTAGTGCTCCAGGGCATCTCGTCCAGGGCATCTAGCACGAGTCGGGAGATGCTGCGGTGCTCATCTTCAGCCCGCTGGAGCAGCCGCCCGCGAGGCTCGTCCGGCACGCTGAGGCGCAGTTGAGGCGACCGGGCGCCCGAGTGCGACAGTGAGGGACGCCCCCACCGGCACGCCCGAGCATCTCGGCAGCCAACTCCTCTGCCTTGGATTGCGTGAGCCGCGTGCCGCCCGCCAAGCGAACGTCCTGCTCGTCGAGGTCGATCGTGCCTCGGTCTCTCACCTGCTCATCGTGGATCCGTGCCGACGCCGAAGACGCTGCCGAGGACTCCGATGCCGCCGAACGACTTGGTGTGAGTAGATCCCGCATCCGCCAACTGCTGAGCGCTCATCGCCTGTACGGCGTCCGCCTTCGCAACCAGGCGTGGTTGATCCCCGACTCGCAGTTCACAGACGACCAGCTCACGCCGAGCTTCGAAGCGGTGAACCGTGCCCTTCCTCGTGACTGCCACCCGCTTGCGATCGACCGGTTCCTACACTCGGCGCAGCCTGAACTGGAACTGGACGGGTCCTTTGTGTCGCCGCTCGACTGGCTACGACGGGGCAGGACACCTGAACCGGTCATTGCGCTCGCCAGAGCCGTGTAGTCGGTGACCGAGCGATGCCCACCGCCGCCTATGCAGCTCCCCTCCCCGACGTCGACGGAGGTCGTCGTGCACAACTCGGGGCGGCTCGTACGAGTCTTCTTCCGTGATGGACCGCACCCGAGCGACTGGATGGACCTGCGGACCGAAGGCCCACTGCCGACCGGTCGATTCGACCACCACCGCCCTGGTGTCACAGCCGGGGTGATGTACCTCGCCAGCCGTAGCGAGCCACCGATGAAGATGGATGCTTTCAGTTGCGCGCTGGCCGAGACGTTCCAACTACAGCGAGTGATCGATGTCACGACCAGACAGCCGTGTGTGGTGTGGTGGACGTCGACCCGGCCAATGTACCTGCTTGACCTGGCTTCATCATGGACATCGCGGGCCGGCGGTGATCAAGCGCTCTGCTCGGGGGACCGGAGCGCCGCACAGCTCTGGACACGCAAGATCCACACAGCGTTTCCGACATTGGATGGATTGACATGGCCGTCAAGCATCGTCGGGCCAGGCCGGAGCGTAGCCATCACCGAACGAGCGAAGGACGCCATCCCTCATCGTCCGGACCTGCTTCGCCCGCCGTCGGCGGGAGCCTCATCCCGTCCTCAATGGCGAGCATCATGCCGCGGGCTATCTCGCTGAACAACACGGCGTAGCGATGCTCGACAGGCTTCTGCACATATTGGTCGTTCTCAACATCGCCGGCGAGTCGTATCGGATGCGCACGCACCGAGCCCGGGCCGAGAAGCTCCGAGCAAGCGGAGGTGACGGACCAACGAGGAACACGTAGAGTACCTCCGCCTGAAGGCGGAGGTTCCGCCCCGACCTTCCGACATTGGCTTTCAGACCTCTGCCGCCGAGATGGAGCGCACGAGGATTGCTCGTGCGACATCCCGATCGGTG